>DHIZ01000331.1:8230-42410 GCA_002404055.1 Chloroflexi bacterium UBA4733 | reverse complement strand
AGCCGCGACTTTAGTCGCCGGGCCTGCTTTGGCAAGGAAGACCGAAGTTCGTAGCTGCACCCGTTAGTGCGTGCTCAGCCCCGGCCCTTCCGGCAGCGGGTAGCAGCCGTCAATCAGGCGCACGGGGGAGTTGGGCGAGAGCAGGCTGGACTCCATCAGCAGGCAGTTCGGCATGGCCGCCAGGAAGTGCAGGTGCGCGCCGCCGCCGTGGGAGGCGTAGGGGATGCTGAAAGCGTCGGCCATGGCGGCGATCTCCAGGCACTCCGTGCCGCCGCCGGCGCGCCGCAAGTCCGGCTGCACGATGTCTACGGCGTGCCGGGTGAAGAGGTCGCGGAACTGACGCTTGCCGAAGTTGTTCTCCCCGGAGGCGATGGGGATGTCGAGGGCGGCCGCGAGCTCGGCCAGTCCCGCCGTATCGTCCGCCGGGAGCGGCTCTTCGAACCAGTAGCAGCCGAGTTGCTGGTAGACGCGGCCCCGGCGCAGCGCCTCGTGTACGGTGAAGACCTGGTTGGCGTCGACCATCAGCAAGGCAGCGGGACCGATGGCGGCGCGGGTCGCTTCGATGCGCTGGACGTCCTCCTCCAGCGTCGGCGCGCCGACCTTCATCTTGACGCCGCGGAACCCTTGCTCCATTGCCTGCGTGCTGATCCGGCGCAGGTGGTCAAGGTCGTAGTTCAGCCAGCCGACCATGGCGTAGGCCGGCACGCGGTCGCGGTGCGCCCCCAGGAGCCTCCAGACGGGCTGGCCGACAAGATTGCCCACGAGGTCCCAGAGGGCGAGATCGATGGCGGAGATGCCGAAGCAGGCCAGGCCGGTAACGCCGTGGTAGTCGGTCAGCCGCCAGAGACGGTCGCGGATGCCGCGCAGCAAGAAGGGGTCCTGGCCTACCACTTCCGGCGCCAGCTCCTGCTCGATCAGCGTCGCCAGCACCGTCACCGCGCCGCGCAGCCGGCCGAAGGAAGTGGAGGAGACACCGGTCACCCCCTCATCCGTCTCGATCCGCACCTGGACGGCGCCGCCCCCGTCCAGCACCTGCAAGGCGTCGCGAATCGGGTTGGGACGGGGGGCGGCGATCTCTGCCGTAGCAGTGACAGTCGTGATCTTCATTGGCTTCCTCCTGAGCGTTGGAGGAACAATAGCACGCGGCAGGCGAAAGGGAGGACATTGCGGCGCTGTAAAGACAAGGGCGTATGCAATACGCCCCTACGACGGTTGGGCATCGCCGTGCGCGTCAGAAAGGAACGCCGCTCCCGGGCCCGTAGGGGCGTATTGCATACGCCCCGATGCCTGGGACACGACCAACTTCCCGGTTGGATGGCATACGCTCAGGGTAGATCGCACACGTCCCGCGCTTCAATCCCCCTTTGGCGCTCGCATCCTGCCGTGTGCTACCGTACCCATCCGACATCACGACAGCGCGTGGCGCGTCACAAGGAGGTTCGTATGGCGACCGTCGACGTTTCTGATCTAGGTCTGGCGCGAGCGGCGGACGCGGAATCCTTCGCCTTCTTCACGAAAGCACTGACGGCCGCGGTTTCTTGAGCGTGGTGAGTGGGTTCTCACCGTCACTTTGAGGCGCTGGGATTTACGGTTGTGCCGCACGAGCACGAAACAGGTCCGATTGGCTCCAGCGCGGGACGGTGAGCAGGGCGACGTGGCGCTGTTCCCGCATGCAGTGGGGTGAGCCGCCGCCGGGCGACCCGCGCTGGCGCGCTTACCGAGGCCCAAACTCGCCGCGCTATCGCCGCCCGGTACGGCGCTAACTGGAACGGTGGTCGTGCCGGGTCGGGCGACAAACGATCCCTGCGCTACGAGATGCTGCGGCGCTTGGCCGCCTTGAACGCGTCAATGTCCTTGCCGCTGGAGAGGAGGAACTTCAGTAGCGACTTGCCCTGGAACCGGCAGCTTTGGGCCAACCCGAGCAGTAGCAGATAGTGCGGCGCGACCGAGGCGAAGAATGATCCCGAGATCTTTCGCTGGACGGCGAGGTGCCGGATGCCCCGTTCGGCCATGTTGTTGTTCCATGGGATCCCATCGTGCTCGAGAAAGGTGAACATGCTCTGCCGATAGCGCTGGAAGCGCTTCTGGTAGGTCCGGACGAGCTCGGACCGGTACGTCTGGCCGGTAATGGCCTCGCGGTAGAAGCGCTCGACGCGCGGCAGGAACTTGCCGAGATGCCGTTGCTTCAAGCCGTACCGGCCGACGTCCTCCAGGATCGGCACCAGCAGGTCGCGGACCGCCCGGACAAAGGTCTCATACTCGCGGTCGAACGGCGCTCGCCAGAGATCCTCGTTGAGGTCGCGGATCAGATGCACCAGACATTTCTGCTGCCGGCAGTTGATCGCGTCGTAGCCGGCGTAGAAGTCGGTCACGAGGATGCCGGTGTAGTCGGCGAGCACGTCCCGTACGACCGCCGTCTCTCTCGTCGCGGTCAGCCGGAAGAGCACGTGGGCGCCATCGGTGAAGACCCAAGCGTAGTGGTCAACGCCTTGGATGCTGATCTTCGTCTCGTCGACGTGGACGAAGGGGCTGGTGAGGAGTTGCTGTAAACAGCGCTCCTCGGTCTCGGCGTAGGCCCGGGCGAAGTCCTGCAGAAAATGGATGAAAGTCGCCGTGCTGATGTGCTCGCTGAACTGCTCATCGAGCACCTGGGTAATGATGCGGTAGGGCAAGCGGAGCACCAGGCGCTGGTAGATGACCCAGGCCTGAAAGCCATGCCCAAAGATGCGGGAGCCGAACGCGCTGATGTCTGGTGGCGGGTACTGACGCCCGCACTGGCAGCAAGCCCCATAGGCGCCCACATACTTGGTGACGGTCTTCCGACAACCGCTGTTTGTGAAGACCAAGTCGATGATGATCTTGTCGGCGAGCCGCTCGGTCGGTTGCAGCGGCAGGTCGTCGCAGTGCGGACAGGCTCGGCGCGAAGAAAGCGCCACGACTTTCCCGGCTCTGGGCACGATGCGACTATGGCCGGGGTGGCCCGGCTGTGCCCCCCGCCGCTTCTGCGCGGCGGGCGCCTCTCGAGCCTGGCCGAGGCTGATCTTCGCGTGCTCGTACTCGGCGTGCGCCGACCGCAGGATCGCCCCGAACTGGCGGTGGATGGCCTCGCCCGCATCGGTCGCCTCTCGCTTGGGCTGCGCCGCAAAGTCGACGGTCGGCTCCGTCGCAGCGGTGTCGCGCAAGCGGGTGAGGACCTCAGCCAGGGCTAGTAGCGCACGGCAGTCCTCCTCGTTGTACGTCAGCAAGTGCTGCTTGTCGTCCTCCTGCCCGCTCGCCTCCCAGCGATCCCGCCAGACCAGACTCTGCAGGCCGGAGGCCTCGGCTGCGCTCCACGACACGCCGAGGAAGTGGCCAATATCCTTGAGCCGGTTCGAGCGGACGGGGAAGTACACCTTCCCGTAGATGGCCGCATTGAGGTTGACCAGACGCTCTTCGAGGCCAGGGCAGTCGGTCTGGTACCGCCTGGCGAGGGCCGCCAGCGCTCGTGGTTCATACTGTCCGTAGTGGTAAACGGGAGCCTCCGGGTAGGCGGCGAGCGTGGCGAGCAACTGTCGCCACCCTTGCCCTTCCTGGGCATCGGTATCGGCCCAGAAGGCCTGGTAGACCGCCGCGCCGTCCTGGCAGACCAGCAGGCCGAACAGGTAGTAGGCGCGCCGATCAGGCACCCCTTCGATATCCAGGAAGCATTCGACCGGAGGTCTGGTCAGGGTTGGCACTTCGTGCAGGTAGGTCTTGCCGGTTCGGATCGCCAGGGCTTGCAGCTCGGGTTCGTGGCGGGTACCCGCTGGCGGGTGTGGCATTTTCGGCGTGCGCTTCCGCTGCTTGCGTGGCCGGTAGCTGTAGGAGAGCTGCCGAACGGTAAAGATGCCGCGATCGTGGTAGCGTTGCCGCAGCTTTGGCGTCACACGATCAAGGAGGCTCAGGTCGTCGTCACGCTCCGCGCCGGCCAGGCAGGCCGCCCGAAATTGGCACTGTGGGCAATGCGCGTTCACGATCACGGGCGGTGGGTCGGTCGGCGGCGTGGCCGTCCAGGCACGCACCGTCTCGACGATGGGAACGAGCTGGCCGGCCAGCGCCGTCAGCGGCACACGGTGGGCCTGGCCGTCCATGCCCACGATGGCGCCGGCGGTCGGCGGCGTCCCCTGGAGCTGCCCGAGCACGTAGGCGACGAACTGGAGTTCCAGCCGCTGCTCCTGGCTGATCGTGTGCGTGCCGACCACGAGCGTCGGTTCGTGGCCGCAGACTTGCCCCAATACTCCGCGCGCCACCGGCGTGAGGACCGGGCATCGTGCTTCCAGGTCTTCCGTTCGGAGGGTGGCGTCGAGCAGCACGTGCCGGCCAGCGGTGGAGAGTTCCCCGGCATATGGCCTGGCCTCGTGATGCGCGCGCTGGATGCCCGCGACGTAGGCACGCTGGTTCGCACGCTGGTGTTCGGCAAGGACGCCTTCATACTCGTGCGGCGTGCCATGCTCATCAGTGCATTGGAGCAGGAACGCCTTGCGCGGGCAGCGCGTGTAGGCGACGACGATTTCCGCGGTGATCGGTTTCGGCATGGCTCCTCCAATGGTGAACTGCGCCGTCCCCGCGCGTTCACGGCGTCCGGTCAGCCATCTGTTTGCGCCAGCGCTCCCGCCACGGCACTGTTCCTGCCATCGCTCAGCGGAGGTAGGCTTCCGCCGCCACGTGGAACGCCTCTTCGGGCGGGCCAACGAACTCCCCGGAGGGGTAGACCGACAACTCGTAGCGTTCATTGCTGTAGGTGTAAAAGGCGAAGCCCCAGCGATCTTCGTTGCCGAAGTAACGGAGGCGGCAGAGGTGGGTTGGCGTGTTGCGCAGGCGCTCCAGGTACTCCTCACGGGTCTCCGGCGAGTCCGGTGGTGGCCAGTTAGGGCCTGTTTCCTCGGGCTCGGTGAAGGCATCAACGTAGCAGAACTGCCCTCGAAACCGGATATCCAGCCGGGTGAAGCGACCGGCGAAATGCTCCTCGGCGTAGCGGCGCAAGCGTTGTGCGGTGCGGCGCTGCACCGCCTCAGGAACGCGGACGCCGCCGTGGTCTGGGTCGAAGACCCATCGTCGTTGCTCGGCCATGGTCACCCCTCCATTCGCCACTATTATGCAGCCTTTGCTCGTGGGAAGCCAAAGGACGCGGATGGTAGGATTATCCCACTCATCGTGGTAAGGTGTCTGGCGCAAACGATCGGGTGGTATGGCCGTGAGTGATGAACGTGGGATGGCAGGTTTCGCTGTACTCGACAACAAAGGACGCTTGACACTGCCCAGAGCTGTGCGCTCGGCACTTGACGTCGAAGGTGGCTCAACAGTCGCCTATGTCGTAGCCGGCAACACGCTACTTGTCGTGCCCCAAGACGCCCAACTGGCAGCCCTAATGGAACGAGCGAGCAGTGCGGTGACATCGGCTGGGCTAACCGCGAAAGACTATCTTGCCGAGTTGCCGGCGATCCGGGAGGAACTGCTGCTGAGGAACTACGATACCGGCATGGTTGCACGACTACGTGACGATCACACGCGAGCACGTCAGAACACGGCCCTCCAAACAGATGACGGCGACCCGCCTGTGACCGAAGCAGAGTGAGCACGCTCCAAGGGCGACGGGACGCGGCGTTTATTCCCGAGGCGCTTCGCGCCTATCTGCTCCGGCTGCATCAACCAGCAGACCTTGATCCGTTCCTTCCCATAGTGGGGGCATACGCTGGCGGTCCCAGCGACGCGGCACAGGAACATGACCACTACCTATCATCTGCCGTCTATTTCCACGCCTCGACGGTCACGGTCGCCTGCTCTATATCCTTCCGGTTGATATGCAACAGAGCGCGACCCAAGTGTAACTCCGTATGGTAGCTTTCACCGATGCTGCGGTTCTGGATCTGATCGTCCACGTCACTGCTGATCTGGCCTTCGCCGGAGAGGCCGTTTTCGCAATCCATTGTCCCGTCCATTGAATCGGTCCCTGTTTGCCTGATCACTGATGCAGAAGCACTTAATGGGCCGGGTTGATCCGCGCACCAAATGCTACCGGCAGCACATGCTCCATTTCAGCAACCAGTGCGGAGAGACTACGACCGTGACGCTGATACGGCGCGTACATATCTCGCGGGATCGTCGGGCTACTTGCCAGGTACAGGTTGCCCTTGAGGTCGATAAGTCCAACGAGCTCGGGGGTCTGATCGGTGGACACTCGTGTGAGCAGCCAGTACTGTATAGCCTGCTCCACTTGTTCCCACCCCTCTCGGCGGGCGATCTCGGCATGCGCTAGAGGAAACTGGCGAATTTCCTCGCGCACTGAGCTTCCCTCCATCCCGCTACTGTCACACCAAGCCGAACGAATCTCCAGCCAATCACTTGCGGCAAAGAATCGCGACTGCCAGGCTGCGAGTAGCCGGAATACAAGGGTAGCTGGAGTCGTTGGGGGGGCAGTTTGCTGCCGCGTGCTTGGTAGGCCCAGTGCGTCTTCTAAATGGAAGACAAAAGCCTTCGCATCCGCCATTGCAATCCAGGCCGTCAAGTACTCCAGGCGGGTGGTATCTGCCCATCGATCCCATGGCGGATCGTTCAAGGCTCGTCTCGGCGATGCCCACGTATCGAAAATGTGCAGTCCACCCGGCCGATTAATATGGCAGAGAGATCTTCCTTCGCGTCCGTGAAGCCCAATAATCAGACCGAGACAGTCGTATTGGCCGTCCCCTGGGTGCAGTTCCATCGCCTGGAGGCCGCTCTTGTGGTGACGACGCATCAGTTCTGCGATGATCCGCCACGACGCTATTGTGGCGAGCCGATAATCGTGGCTGATCTCCAGGCTCATGCTGATATTCCCCGCTCCGGTGGCTCTGGCGGTTCCATGGCGACCAATGTGTTGGACGGAACGGTAGCACATCCGATAAAATTGAACGCCATCTTGGCGACATTTCCCAGTTCTGACAGTCGTCGGAGATCAAACAGAAGGTATTCCGTGGCTGTTGGCTAATGGTCAACGCGAGTCGGCGATTGTTCAGATCGAGCAGCACTTGGTGTCGTGAGCAATACTGCCAACTTGTCCAACACCAACGGCAGAGGTGTAACTGGAAAGGACGAATAGAATTGCGGGCATTCTTCGTGACTGGCTCGAGGAGCGAAGTGAAAGCCTGGAGCGTTCAGCGCCTCCCATTCGAGCCGAAGGGAGCCATGCTGCAGTTCCGCACCGAGATACGGCAGGGTCTGCAGGCAATGGTTGCCCCGTCCGGTGACGTTCTGCATGCCGTCTACGGGTCGCTCAGCGAAGATCTGGTCGACGCAGAGAACGTGCTTTTTTACAATGTCGGGACAAGCCACTTCACCCATCTCGCGAACGATGGCATCCGGTTCGAACGCGCCTATGAACAACCGCCTCAGATACCCAAAGCCGTGGATTATATCCCCAAGCACTACCACCGCTATATGACTACTGGCAGGCAAGACGAATTTACCCATTGGCATCGTGGTCAAACTCTGGCAACCTGGGCAGACAGTAACTGCGGACCAATCACTTCAAGTCTCAAGGTCCCTGCAGTCTGGCTTGGCATCAAGCTGGCGGCCCACACGTTGTCGGATCCGTCGCACACCCCGCCGAAGCAATTCGGTGTGTCGGTCCATCTGAGGTACGGAGCCAAGCAGACGAATATCCATCCCGCCACGGTCGTGAAGCCTTTGCTCGACGGTATCATTGCAGCCTTTCATCAACATGCGTGGGGATCGAAGTATGACGCCGAGGTGCTGAAACGACTAACCGCTGTGACAGGACGGTCGGTGTCGGAACTCATCAAGATTCTCGCTGCCCCAGGCGTCCTCGGGCCACGCCTATTAGTGTACTGTCACGGTATGGGCCTTCAGTGGAATCCGAAGGATGAGGACTGCATGGCCGCCGAGATCCTGCTGGTTCAAGATACCGGCGGCGATGGCGTCCAGGTAAGTGGGGAACTCTTCGAAGTGGTGGCGCGCAACGCCTAACCGCGTGGGCAGCAGCCACTCACAGCCGCCGTACATACGCTGCCGGGTTGGCCAGGAACTGCCGCGTCAGCGTGACGTTCTCCACGGCGTCATACGGCGTTGGAGTAATCGTCTGGCCGTCGAAGATCAGGATGGTAGCGCCGGGGTACGCCAGCAGGATGGGCGAGTGCGTGGCGATGATGAACTGGGCCTCCTGCCGCACTCGTCATTGTCCCCGACCTGACGCCCGTTCCTCGTGACTACACCCAGTCCGGGTCGCCCCGCCGGGAGAGCAACCGGCCACCATCGCAGACGATCGTCTGGCCGACGACGAAACTGCACTCCTCGGAGGCCAGGAACACTGCCAGCGCCGCCACCTCCGCCGGCCTGCCGGCCCGCTGCACCAGTGTGGCCGCGCTCTGATCGACATCGGCCGGCACATCGTCGGCGGCAACGTAGACCGGCCCCGGTGCGATGGCATTGACGATGATGCCCAATGGGGCGAGATCAATCGCCATACTGCGCGTCAGCGACATGCCGGCGCCTTTGGCTGCGGCGTAGGCGGCGTTGTGCGGCAGGGGCACCCAGGCCTGAATCGCCAGCACGTTGACGATCCGGCCATACTGCCGTGCCACCATCGCTGCCGCCGCCGCCCGGCCACAGTAGAAGAGGCCACCCAGATTGACGTCGAGGGTCTGCTGCCAGATGGCGGTCGGCAACTCCTGGAATGGCCGCCGTTGCGGCGACGCGATGGCGGCGTTGTTGATGAGGATGTCCACACCGCCGAACTGCTCGACAGTGGCCTGGATCAAACGGTCACAGGCGGCTTCATCGCTGACGTCAGTGGGGAGGACAAGGACGCGGCCACCAGCCTCCTGAATCGTGGCGGCCGTCTGCTCCAACGTGGCAGGATCGCGGGCCGCAATCACAACCGTCGCCCCTTCTGCGGCGAAGCGCTGGGCAATGGCCCGCCCAATGCCACGACTGCCGCCAGTGACAATGGCAACCCGATCCTGCAAGCGCATCGGCGTTCTTCCTTATCATGTTGCTCGCAGACCCCGGCGGCACACTGCTGCCGAGCGGCGGGATCCGCCAGGTAGCATACTCCAGATAGGGTGAGGAGGAAACAGATGCCGAGCATTGTCGTCATCGGAGCAGGTGTCGTCGGCACTGCCGTGGCCTACCGCCTGGCGGCAGCCGGTGCGACGGTGACGCTGGTCGACCAGGGGGAGCCGGGCGCCGGCACGACCAGCGCCAGCTTCGCCTGGCTTAACGCCAACAACAAGCCGCCCGCCGCCTACCACGCCCTCAATGTGGCCGGCATCCACGCCCACCGCCGGCTGGCTGCCGACCTAGGCACCGCGCCCTGGCTGCACCTGACCGGCAGCCTGCGCTGTGCCGTCGGTGACATGTCGACCAAGCGTCTCACCGCCCATGTGGCGGCGCTGCAAGGGCTCGGCTATCCCGCCGAGTTGATCAACCGGCATGAGGCCCAGGCACTGGAGCCGGCTGTCCGGTGGCCGGATGCTACGGACACTGCCTTCGCCAGTTTTCCCTTGGAGGGCTGGGCCGACGGTCCGCTCCTGGTCTTCACGCTCCTTGCCGCTGCCCAGTCCCTGGGTACGACGGTTCAGCGTAGCGACGGTGTAACGGCGCTTGATCACACCAGCGATCGTGCCACCGGTGTCCACCTTGTCTCGGGCACACGACTCCATGCCGATCATGTCGTCATCGCCGCCGGCCGCTGGAGCGACCGTGTCGCCGTGCTGGCAGGGCTGCGTGTGCCGCTGGCGCCAACCTGCGGCCTGCTGGCGCTGACTGCTCCGCTCCCGCGTGGCCCGCGCAGCGTCGTCCATGCGCCGGACGTGCAGTTCCGCCCAGAAGCCGGTGGCCGGGTGGTGTTGCAAGCCGACGATATCGACACCCTGGTTGATCCCACCACGCCGCGTGATCCCAACCTACCCGCCTGCCGGGAACTCTGGCGGCGCGCCTGCGCCTACTTGCCGGACCTGTCCGGGGCCAGCATCGTCGAGGCGCGGGTGGGCGTCCGTGCCCTGCCAACCGACGGTTACCCACTGGTCGGCTACGCCCCCGGCTGCGGCAACCTCTACCTGGCCATAACGCACAGTGGCATGACCCTGGGACCGCTGCTGGGTGAACTCGTCGCCGCTGAAGTGCTGGGAGCGGCGCCCGACCCACGCCTGGCAACCTTTCGCCCTGATCGCTGCGTGACGCGCCGCTAAACTGAAGCCGCGGAGGGCCTCGCTGCAGACGGCAGGACGGTTGCGTTGGGGCAAGGTGGGGTGCGCCACTATGCCGGCTCGGCCCCAAAGGCGTACTCGTCCACGTCGCTGACCGCCTGGTAGCCGATGGCCTGGTAGATCTTGTTGGAGGTAGGGTTGCTGAGGTCGGTGAAGAGGAAGCAGGAGCGGAAGCCGCGGTCCAGCAGCAACTGGCTGAGCGCGGCGACCGTCGCGCTGGCATAGCCGTGGCTGCGCTGCTCCGGCGGCGTGTAGACCGGGCCGATACGGATGCCATTCGGGGTGGGTCCGGTGCAGCCGGCGAGCGACACCGGCGCACCGTCGATCCACAGGTAGTAGCCGCCGGGGTCCGTGTTGAGCCGTGCCTCGACGTTCCGTTCCGCCAGCGAGTGGGCGCGTTGCACGTCGGTTTGCTGATCGGCCTCCAGGTAGAAGTCCACCGCCCAGGCGACGAGCAGGTCGCGGTCGGCATTGCCGGCCCGGAGCAAGTGACCCGGCACTCCCTGGACGGGCGTCACTGCTGTGAGCCGGTAGATTCGCTGGGCCATGCGGAGCCGGTAGGGTTGGCCGCTCAGGGTCTGCCAGCAGGCGACGAATGGCTCGGCTACTGCGCTGGGCGCCAGGACGCCGGGGAGGGTGGCGTGCAACCGGTACACATCCTGAGCGATCAGTGGCAGCGCCGCCGGCGTCGCCAGCTCGGAGAGGATCAGGTTGAAGGGCGGCGTCATCATGGCAGCAGCGACCACGGCGCCCTGTTGCTCCACGACCGCCAGATACGGCTGCTGGTCAAAGCGCGCCGGCTGCCGTCTGCCGGGGCCGCAGATGCCGAGGATCAGGTTGTGTTCCGCCTCGCGCGCCAACAGGAAGCGTTCCGCCCGGCGATAGAAATCTTCGATGCGCCGAAAGCGCCGCAGCTCCATCCCACGCATCCCTTTTCTCTCCGCTGTCCCAGCAGTGTACAACGCTGCTTCCTGGCCACCAGCGAGTCCAGTCACGCGAACAGTGTTTGGCGCCGCCTTGCCATGGCGGCACTTTGGCCGCACAATGAGGACCTCTGAACGGCGTGACTTTCGGCGCGATGCTAGCGAACCGAGGAGAGGTGTGTTCTGGCGGCCACCATGCGAGAGCCCTTTCGGCAGCGCGCCGCCGAGACCATCCGCCTCTGCCGGCTGGCGATCCGGCTCGCCTGGCAGGTCAGCCCGGCGCTGGTCGCCGCCACCACGGCCGTGCTCGTCGTCCAGGCGCTCCTGGCGCCGCTGCAACTCGTCCTGTTCCGCCTGGTGCTCGACCGCGCCGCCCTGGACCTTGGCCACGCCACAGTAGCCGATCCCCTGGCGGCGCGCTTGCCGCTGCTGGTCTGGGTCCTCGGCACGGCAGCCGTGCTGGCGGTGACCCAGTTCCTCCAACCGCTCGCCGCGACCTTCCAGAGTGCGGCGGGTGACCGCCTGGCGGGCGGCATGACCGAACGGCTGATGGCCGCCGTCAGTCGCTGGCAGGGGCTAGCCCGCTTTGAGGACCCGGCCCTGGCCGACGACCTGGAGCGGGTGGGCAAGCGCGGCGCGCAAAGCGGACTCGACTTGCTCACCTATGGTACGCGCGCCGCGCTCGCCGTCTTCACCAGCGTCGGGCTGCTGCTGGTGCTCTGGCGGCTCCAGCCGCTCGTCCCGTTCCTGCTCCTCCTGGCGACGGCGCCGCAACTGGCGCGGCGCTGGGAGTTCGGCCACCGCACGCGCAGCTATCTCTACGGCCAAACGCCGGACGCGCGGCGGCTCGCCTACCAGCGCGACGCGCTGCTCCTGCCGGAGCTGGCCAAGGATGTCCGCCTCTACGCGCTGGCGAGGTTCTTTCAGCGGCGCTACGGCGCCCTCTTCGGCCGCACGATGGCCGGTCTCGACCGGCTGCGCCGCCGACTGATGGTGGAGGTCGCGCTGGCCAGCGCCCTGGCCGCCCTGGCTGCCGGGGCCGTCTACTTCTATGTCGTCTGGCAAGCACAGAGCGGAGCGTCCGGCCGGGCCACGGTGGGCGACGTGGCCCTCTACGGCGGCGCGGCGACCATGCTTCAGGCCAACCTGCTCATGATCGGCTTCGACCTGGCCTTCCTGCCCCTGGTGCTCGGCTTCCTACCCAGTCTCTTCCGCATCCTGGAGGCGCCGCCGGACCTGCCGATGGCGGCGCAGCCGCTGCCGGCACCGCGGCCGAACCGCCAAGGGATCGTCTTCGAGCGCGTTGGCTTCACCTACCCCGGCAGCGGGCGGCCGGTGCTGCGGGAGGTCTCTTTCCAGCTCGCGCCGGCCGAGTCCCTGGCGCTGGTCGGCCACAACGGCGCCGGCAAAACGACCATCGTCAAGCTGCTGCTGCGGCTCTACGACCCCACCGCCGGGCGCATCCTGCTGGATGGCGTCGACCTGCGGGAGTACGACCTGGACGACCTGCGCCGGGAGATGGCGGTCATCTTTCAGGACTTCGCCCGCTACGAGCTGACTGCCGGCGAGAATATCGCCATGGGCCGGCTCGACGCCCTGGACGATCCCCAGCGCCTGCGCGCCGCTGCCCAGCAGGCGGGGGCGCTGGAGCTGATCGAGCGCTTGCCCCAGGGGCTGGACACGCTGCTCGGCCGCGAGTTCGGCGGCCGGGAGCTTTCCGGCGGCGAGTGGCAGAAGCTGGCCCTCGCCCGCGCCTTCGTGCGCGACGGTCAGGTGCTCGTGTTGGACGAGCCGACCGCCGCCCTGGACGTGCAGACCGAGTACGACGTCTACACCCGATTCCACGAGCTCACTCGTGGCCGCATGACCATCCTGGTCAGCCATCGCTTCTCCACGGTGCGCATGGCCGACCGCATCCTCTACCTCGACGATGGCCGGGTGGGAGAGGAGGGAAGCCACCAGGAGCTGCTGGCGCTCGGTGGCGAGTACGCCCGGCTCTACCGGCGGCAGGCGGCGCAGTACGGCGTTGCGGTCGAGGAGCCGGCCCGATGAGCCGGCTGCTCAGCACGACAGCGCGCCGGCTGCCCAGCGCGCTGGCCGCCGCGCGCACGATGGCGGTGCTCTTCGCGCGCGGCGTGGCGCTGGTCGCGGCGCCCGCGCCGCTCGTGGCAGCGCTCTACCTGGCGCTGGCCATCCTCTTCAATGCCGTCACCGTGCTCCAGGTCTGGCTCAGCCGCAGTGTGGTCAACCTGCTGCTCAGCGGTCAGCCCAGCGCTGCCCTGGAGCCGGCGGCGCTCTACGCCCTTACCTTGCTCGTGCCTGCCATGGGAGAGGCGGTACAGAACACCATGATGGCCTGGCTGACGGACCGCGCCGTGGGCGAGATCGATGGCCGGATCATGGCGGCAGGGGCGCGCCTGTCCGACCTCCAGCGGATCGAAAGCCCGGCGTTCGGGGACGAGCTGCGCCTCTCGCAGGAGGCGTATGGCCGTTCGCCCCGCCTGATCCAGTCCGTTCCCCAGCTCGTCGCAGCGCTGGTCACCCTGGCAGGGCTGCTCGCCCTGCTCGGCCGCCTCCAGCCGCTGCTGCCGGTGGCGTTCGTCGCGGCCAGCATCCCGCACATCCTGGCCCAGCGCCGCATCAGCAGCCTGAAGTACGAGCTGCTGAACGAGCGCTCGCGTCCGGCGCGGGAGATGGACTACGCCCTGCGGGCGGTCACCGACCCCGCTACGGCGAAGGAGCTGCGCATCTTCGGCCAGCACGCCTTCTTCCTCGGCCGCTTCCGCGAGCGCCTGACGCAGTTGCTGGCGGAGGACGATCGCGCCCGCCGGGCTGAGCTGCGGCTCTCGCTCTGGTCTACCGGGGCGCAGGCGCTGACGCTGGCGGGCGGCTTCCTCTACGTGGCCCTCCAGGCGAGCGCCGGTCGCCTGACGCTGGGCGACCTGGCGCTCTACCTCGGCGCCGTCTCCCAGACGGAGAGCCGCCTCTTCCTGGTCGCCATCCAGTACCGCAACATCCGGGAGACGCTGCTGCACCTGCGCGGCCTCTTTGCCTTCCTTGATAGCGCGGCGCCGACCATTGCCGTCGCGCCGGCCGCGACCGCCCGCGCCGTCCCGCCCAGGCTGGAGGCAGGCGTCGCCTTCCAGGGCGTCAGCTTCCGCTACCCTGAGAGCATGGAACCCGTCCTGGACGAAGTCAGCCTGCTCCTGCCTGCCGGTACGGTGACAGCGCTCGTCGGCGCCAACGGCGCCGGAAAGTCCACGCTCGTTAAGCTGCTCACACGCATGTATGACCCCACCGCCGGCGAGATTCTGCTCGATGGCATCCCCCTACGCGACTACGACCTGGCGGGGCTGCGCTCCCGCCTGGCCGTCGTCTATCAGGACTTCGCCCACTTCGCGCTTACCCTGGGCGAGAACATCGCGGTGGGTGGCGCCGATCCCACGCGGGTCGACGGAGCGCTGCACCGGGCGGCGGCCGCATCCGGCGCCGACACGCTCGCGGCAACCTTGCCGAGCGGCTACGCTACCGAACTGACGCGCCGCTTCGAGGGCGGCGTGGACCTCTCCGGCGGCGAGTGGCAGAAAGTGGCGTTGGCGCGCGCCTTCATCCGCGACGCGGCGCTGGTGATCCTGGACGAACCGGCGGCGGCGCTGGATGCCGACGCCGAGGCCCATCTCTTCCAGCAGTTTCGGCACCTGATGGTGGGCAAGACGGCCTTGCTGATCAGCCACCGCTTCTCCACCGTACGCATGGCCGATCAAATCCTGGTACTGGAAGGCGGGCGGATCGTGGAAGCAGGGAGCCATGCCGACCTGATCGCGCTCGGTAGCCGCTACGCCGAACTCTACGAGATGCAGGCGGGGCGCTATCGGTGACGTGATCGGTACGGCATCCTGGTCTACCTCCGGGAGGTCCCCCTCCCGCCTGCCGAGTGGCCTGGCTCGACGCAGCCAGGCCGACACCCGAGCAAGCGAGCCACCACCTATTCGCTACGTCCGCGATAGTCCGGTAGACGTTCGGCATCCCATCGCCGCAACATGGCGATCGCATCGTCGACATCGCCGACGTTCAACTCAGCTTCAACCTGCCGGAGCGGGTTCCTATCCGACACGTCGGCAAGGCCTAGCCGGTCCACCACATCGACTCCGCCTCCCTCATCGAACGTGGCCAGCAGCACCTGCTCAGCCCACACCTGAAGTTCCCAAGGCAAGTTAGCAACCCCCTCAAGACTGCCGGCCAGCGCGCTGAGCAGCAGCACACTCTCGTCCCGAGGAAGCTTGGTCGTCAAGGCCGCAATGGATCGGCTGCGTTCCTGAGAGGTAAGGCTACCAAGTGGACTCAGAACGGCAGGATCGGTCGTCAAGGTGCTCATTCGCGTCCTTCCCATTGCAGGCAGTCCTCCGGCGTCGTGATCAAGGGACCGGGTCCGAGTAGTGCCGCTACCCGGGATGCTCGACCAAGAAAATGCCGCCGATCATAGGATTAGGAGATAGTCGGCGCCTCCAGTATACGCTGCCGCAATATGCAGGGCGTCGGCTGGTCGGAACCCGAGCGAAGCCAGACGCTGAGCCAGCGGACGAGTCGGTTCGAGGAGCACTGAGGCGGAGGCAAGATCGAGCACTGCCAAGAGCGGGGCATGAAAGGACGTGGGCGTCCTCGTCACTTCCAGGAAGAGGATTTGCGTGGCGAGCAAACGCAGATACCCTGCTCGAATGGCGACTACCACCGCCTCCACCGCGGCGATCTCAGCAGCCAGGCGTCCATCAGTGTCGGTGAGCCGGCTGAGCGCGGAGTTGTCGAAGGCAACGAGAGGCGGCTCCCTATCCCGTCGTTGCTGGTTGCCCTGCTTGCCGTTGTCCACTATCCTACCAATCGCCTTGGACGCTGTCTCAGGCGACATTGTCAGCATCAGTATAAGGAGTCGTCACGGCGAACTGCCAGTAGTGGGGAGTCGACGGTATCGGTGAGGCGCTCTCTGGACGCCAAGGTGACGACGCCCCAGGGCCTGAAGGTAGCCTTGACCGCCCAACCATTACCCGGTAATTTCTGTGCTACACTGGTCTGATGATTGCAAAGTCCGATCCCTTCACCCTACGCCTCTCGCATGCGATGGACGCCCTTGTGACCGAAGAGGCTCGCCGGACACGCCGCTCCAAAGGCGCCGTTGTGGAGGCGCTCGCGGCGGAGGCGCTCCGGACCCGGCTCTTCCCAGGAATCGCCTTCCGCGGCACCGATTGGGAACGGCGTCCCTGGCTTATTGGTACCGCCCTCGACATCTGGGAGGTCATCCGCGCCTATCAAGACTTCGGCTCGCTCGAACGGACGGTTGCCGAAACGGACGCGGCGGAAGCGCAGATTCGGCTTGCCCTGGCCTACTACGAGCGCTTTCCGGACGAGATCGACGCGGCGATCACCGAAGATCGTCGATCACTGGCCGAACTCCGCCGCTCCTTCCCAGCCATCGACGTCCTCCCCACGTAGGTGCGGCTCTTCCTCGACGCCCATCTGTCGGCGCGCCGCATCGCCCGTGTACTCCGTCAGGCTGGGCATGACGTGCGGGCCGCAGACGAAGAACGCGCATTGGACGGCTGGAGCGACACCGACCTGCTCGCGCTCGCCGCGAGAGAAGATCGCATCATGGTCACCTTCAACGTCCACGATTTCCCTCGCATCGCTCGAGAGTGGGCGGAGGCAGGGGAACAGCATGCAGGGTGTGCCATCCTCGTCGGCATGGACCACAGCGAATACGGTACGATCCTGCGCGTACTCGAGGCCATCCTTGCCGCTCGCCCGCAGCAGGAGGACTGGCGCGACTATACGACCTTCGTGTCCCGCCGATCCGCGAGTGCCCCGGACAGCCTGTGAGATACGGCCGTCCGGCCGGATGCCCTCCCTGTACCTTCCAAGTTCCATCGATCCGCCCTCGGCCATGGTAGCCCAAGAACCGCGGTCGAATGGTCAGCTCGGCCACCCTTGACATGTAAGTCCTATCTTACGTAATATCACCGCGTGGGCCGCGATCGGGTCCTAGTTTCACCGGCAAGGGAAAGAGCAGTGGGAGATTCGATCTCGGCGACACCCTTCCGGCGGCAAGTGCGGGAGACCGGTCGGCTCATCCGGCTTGGGGTGCGGCTGACCTGGCGGGCCAGCCCCGGCCTGGTCCTGGGCATCCTGCTGCTCCTCGCCCTCCAGGCGCTGCTCCGGCCTGTGCAACTGGTGTTGTCGCGGGTCGTCGTGGATCGCGTGGCGCTCGACCTCGGCGCGGTCACGCGGCCCGACGTCCTCGCCACGGCGCTGCCCCTCTCGGCCTGGATTGCGCTCACCGTGACCGCGCTGGCGGTGAGTCAACTGGCGCAGCCCTTCGTCACCGTCTTTCAGGCGGTCGTGGCCGACCGCCTCACCGGCTATGTCACACGCCAGCTCATCGTGGCCGCCAATCGCTGCCAGGGACTGGCCCGACTGGAAGATCCCGGCTTCGCCGACGACCTGGAGCGGGCGCGGAGCCACGCCGCGACCGGCGGACTCAACCTGTTGATGTACGGCGGGCGGACGGCGCTGGACGCCTTCAGCGCCGCTGGTTTCGCGCTGCTACTGGTCGGGCTGCATCCCCTCGCCCCGCTTGTCCTCCTGCTGGCGAACCTGCCCCAGATGACGCGCCAATGGGAGTATCAGCGCCAGACGAGTATCCACCTCTATCGACGCACCCCGGCGGCGCGGCGCCTCGCCTACTACCGTGATCTGTTCCTCACGCCGGAACCGGCCAAAGATGTACGCCTCTATGGTCTCGGCCCGTTTTTCCGGCGGCGCTACGACGCCACGTACACGCCGATCCTCGCGGAGCTTGACGACATCCGCCGGCGCCTGGTCGGCCATAACGGCGCCGGCAAGACGACCATCGTCAAGCTGCTGCTGCGACTCTACGACCCCACTGCCGGCGCCATCACGCTCGATGGTGTGGACCTGCGCGACTACGACCCGGCAGATTTGCGCCGAGAGGTTGGCGCCATCTTCCAGGACTTCGTCCGCTACGAGTTGACCGCCGGAGAGAACATCGCCATGGGCCAGGTCGACGCGCTGGAGCATCCGGCGCAGTTGCTGGAGGCGGCGACGAAAGCGGGGGCGGCGGAATTGCTCGGGCGGCTCCCCCAGGGGTTAGACACGCCCCTGGGCCGCGAACTGGGCGGACGGGAGTTATCGGGTGGGGAGTGGCAGAAGTTGGCGCTGGCCAGGGCCTTCCTCCGCGATGCCCAACTCCTCGTGCTGGACGAGCCGACTGCCGCGCTCGATGTCCAGACGGAACACGACGTCTACAGCCGCTTTCACGATCTCACGCGGGACCGCACGACCGTGCTGATCAGCCACCGATTCTCGACAGTGCGGATGGCCGACCGCATCCTGTACCTCGCCGATGGCGCGATCCAGGAAGAAGGCAGCCATGCCGAGCTGATGGCCAAGGATGGCGACTACGCCCGCCTCTACCGCCTTCAGGCGGCGGCCTACATTGGACAGGAGGCTGAGGTGAGCAAATGAAGCTGGCGGCATGGCATCTACCCACGACCATCAGGACGTACCGGCGTGGCCTGGCACTTGTGGTAACAGCCGCACCGGGGCTGGCGCGCATCTATCTGGCGCTGTTGCTGGTGCTCAGCCTCTTGCCGGTGGTCCAGACCTGGCTGACCAAGGTGCTGGTCGACCATCTGGCCGGCGGCGACCTCGGCGCGGGCGGCGCCGTTCAGCGTGTAGTCGTCCTGGCCGCGTTCTACGCCCTGACGATGGTTGCTGCCGCCGTCCTCTCCCCTGCCCAGCAGACCCTCGCGGCCTGGCTGCAGGAGCGCACCGTGGGGGCGATCGACCGGCAGTTGCTGGCGGCCGGGATACGGCTGCCGGACCTCGGCCGCATCGAGCGTCCGGCCTTCGGCGACGAACTCCGCCTGCTCCAGCAGATGCACTATGCGCCGCTCACCCTCTTCCTGTTCCTGCAGCGGGGCATGGGCACCCTGCTCACGCTGATCGGGCTCTTGCTGCTACTGCTACGCCTCCACCCGCTCATCCCTGCGCTCCTTTTGCTGTTGAGCGTGCCGCACCTCCTCGCCTTGCGGCGCCTGGACCAGCTCAAGTTCCAGGCGATGGCCGACCGCAGCCGTCCGGCCCGCGAGATGGACTACTGTGCGCGGATTGCCCCCGAGCCGGGGGCAGCCAAGGAGTTGCGCGTGTTCGGCCTGGGCGACTTCTTCCTCCAGAGATTCGACGACCGTTGGCAGGCGGCGCTCCGGGAAGTCACCCGCCTGCACTTCCGGCAACTGCGCCTGTTCACGGCCTTCGACGGCCTCTTTGCTGCAGCAGTCGCCGGCTGTTTCTGGTATGTGGCGACGCAGGCCCACGCCGGACGGCTCACGCTCGGTGATGTCGCCCTGTACCTGAGCGCCATCGTGCAGGCCGAGAGCCGTCTCGTACTGCTGGCACAGGTTATCGGCATGACCCAGGAGACGACACTCCTCCTGCAGGGCTTCTTCTCCTTTCTGGACGGCGCCGGACCGTGCATTGCCCTGGCCGCCCCTGCGGAGGCGTTGCCACCACCCGATACCGTGCGCTTCGGGATCGAGCTGCGTGGCGTCTCCTTCCGCTATCCCGAGAGCGCGGAACCCGTCCTGGACGAAGTCAGCCTGCATTCCCGCGCCGGCACAGTGACAGCGCTCGTCGGCGTGAACGGCGCAGGCAAGTCCACCCTCGTCAAGCTGCTCACGCGCATGTACGACCCCACCGCCGGCGAGATCCTGCTCGATGGCATCCCATTGCGCGACTACGACCTGACGGGGCTGCGCTCCCGCCTGGCCGTGATCTATCAGGACTTCGCCCGCTTCGCCCTCACCCTGGGCGAGAACATCACCGTCGGTAGCAACGATCCCGCACAGGTCGACGGAGCGCTGCACCGGGCGGCAGCCGCCTCCGGCGCCGACACGCTCGCCGCGACGTTGCCCGGCGGCTACGCTACCGAATTGACGCGCCGCTTCGAGGGTGGGGTGGACCTCTCGGGAGGGGAATGGCAGAAAGTGGCGTTGGCGCGCGCCTTCATCCGCGATGCGGCGCTGGTGATCCTGGACGAACCGGCGGCGGCGCTGGATGCCGACGCCGAGGACCACCTCTTCCAGCAGTTTCGCCACCTGATGGTAGGCAAGACGGCCTTGCTGATCAGCCACCGCTTCTCCACCGTACGCATGGCCGATCAGATCCTGGTGCTGGAAGGCGGGTGGATCGTGGAAGCAGGGAGCCATGACGACTTGATCGCGCTCGGTGGCCGTTACGCCGAACTCTACGAGATGCAGGCCGGTCGCTATCGGTGAGGCAACCGCGGGCAACGGAAGGAGGTCTCGAGATAACTGCTTCCCGCGGCGCTCCTCCGCCACCGGGATATCCACTCACAATGAAGTCAGAAGCGCACCGATGACCGCGGCGCCGCGATCGGCAACGCCTTTCAGCATACCTGTCAGCAACAGCGCGCAGAGTCAGTCAGGGCCATACTTCGTGGTACGATCGATCCGGTGCAACGAACCGCCGATATGCTTCACAACGTTTGGAACGATCTCGCCAGCGTTGTTGGGACCGAGTAACTCGGGGAGGACGCCCGCATCGTAATCATCGTCCGCATGCTCGAAGCGTACGCAGTAGGGAAAGGTAGTTTGCAGTGAGTGTGAAAAGCCAGATGCTTGCTACGAACGGCGTGACTCAGGCGAACGATAGCAAAATCCATTTCCTAACACCGGAAGAAGCCTGGGAGACGTTTGACGATGCTGCACAGTATTACCTTCACCTGAGCGGGCGGGAATTCATCGAGGCCTGGGAAGCGGGCAAGTTCGACGACGATCCAGATCGGCCGGCGGTTGTGCGCGTGGCGATGCTGAGGCCGTTGGTGCCTGGCCGCTCATTGGGCTGATGCAACCGCGCTGGGGAGCTAAAAAGGGGATACTGACAGCCATGACGAAGCGCCGTCGGGCTGACCGTCTGAAGTGGCAGCGCATCATCGCTCGTCGCTTCGCCGTGACGCGCCTTGAGACAACCGCCTTTACCGGCGCCGTGACCTTGCTGCTGCTCGATGAGTTTGGCGAGCCGTTCTATGCCCAGGTGGACGAGCAGCCGTGCTGCGTCGCCGCGACCGGCTACTCCTGGCTTCAGCACTTCCCGACGAGATACCAATACACCGTCACGACGATGTTCGACCCGGACGGCAACGTCGTGCAATGGTATATCGACATCTGCCGGCAGCACGGGGTAGATGCGGAGGGCATCCCCTGGTTCGAGGACCTCTACCTGGATGTCGTCGCTTCGCCCGCCGGGACGGTGCGCCTTCTGGACGCTGACGAACTGGAAGACGCACTCCGTGCGGGTATCGTGTCGCCGCATGAATACGCGGCGGCGTGGCGGGAGGCACGGCGGCTCCTGGCGGCGATTGAGCAGCGCAGCTTCCCGCTGCTGGCGCTCAGTATGCTGCACCGTGCGCTGCTTTTGCAGCAGCTTGCCGAAAGTCGTCCGTCATCCGGGTACACTATTTCCATGGGTTCCTCCTTTCGCCCCATCCATCCTGTCGCGGAAGCACAGATCGAACTTTCACGGGCGATTGAGCGCTTTCGTCGCGATGGCGCGTTGGCAGAACCTGTCATGTTCGGCTCACACCGCACGCCGGAGGCCGTCGTCATTCCGTTCGCCCTCTACGAGCAACTCGTCGAGGCGCACGCTGCCCGCCGTCGTGCTGCGGCTGCCGCATCGGCGTCGGTGCTGGCCGAACTGCCCGGCGCCTTCGACGCCGAAGACGATGCGGATGTCGAGCGGTGGATTCGAGGCGAGTTCACTGCGGATGAGCTCTACGAGCGGGCACTCACGCGCTCTCGCCCCGCCTGATCTGCGCCGGTGAGTGCCGACCCCTACGTTGACCCACTCACCGGCGTCTTTCGGAACAAGCTGGGAATCACCGATACCCAGCAATTGCAGCGCGTCGAGCGGCGACTGACACGCGCGGCATTGCTCCGTCTGGCGGAGCATCCCTTGCCTGGCCGTTATGACCTGGCCCATCTCCAGACATTCCACCTCGCCCTATTCGGAGACATCTATACCTGGGCTGGTCACATTCGCACCGTTGATATAGCCAGGACCGATTTCTTTGCGCACCACACGTACATCGAGTCCTACGCAGGCGACGTCTTTCGCCGGCTCGCCGACGAGCATCACTTGCATGGCTTCGATTTGGACCGATTCGTCGAGCGACTCGTGTATTATTTTGCCGAAGTCAATGCCCTTCATCCATTCCGCGAGGGCAACGGGCGTACCCAGCGGGCATTCTTCGGCCAGATGGCTGCGGAAGCGGGCTGGCGCATCGGATGGGAGCAGTTGGATCCTGAATTGAACATCACCGCCTCCATTGCCAGCCTCCGGGGCGACGACCGCGCCCTGGAGGCCATGCTCCGCTCCCTGGTTGCTGCCGTCGCCGGACGGTCTTAGCCGAAGGGTGCATAGATGCCCGGGAGAGCGGCTCTGCGCCGTCGAGCCGATCGCCTGGAGTGGCAGCGCATCATCGCTCGCCGCATCGCCGTGACGCACCTGGAGACACCTGCATTTACGGGCGCCGTGACCCTGCTGCTGCTCGATGAGTTTGGCGAGCCATTCTATGCCCAGGTGGACGAGCACTCGTGCTGCGTCGCCGCGACCGGTCGACAAGGGTATGACGGCATCTGCCAGGTAATGCGCTATCGTAACGGGGTACCATTGGTCATGTATAGATGCATCGTCCATGCACAATGAGATCAAGGAGTAATTATGCCTACCGGCAGTGAGCCGATGACCACGATCACTGTTCGCGTGCCGGAGCGGCTTCGTGATCGGTATGGCGCGCTGGCCCGGGCGACGGACCGCAACCGGCAGTATCACGCGCTGGAGGCGCTGCACCGTTACCTCGAAGCGGAAGCCTGGCAGATTGAGTTGATCAGCGAACGTCTGCGCCAGATTGATGCCGGGGAGGTCGGCTACGCATCGCCCGAGCGCATCGACGCGGTGCTCAACAAGTACCGTGCCTACGACGAAGGGCAAGGCGGGTGACGGTCGCGTGGTTGGACGCGGCGCTCGATGACATGGAACGGATCACCGATTTCATCGCCCGCGACAACCTTACCGCTGCCGCTCAATTGGAGCGGCGCATCCGGGAGGCCACCACCCTCCAGAGTGACCAGCCGAGACTTGGAAGGCCCGGTCGTGTGGGGCACACTCGTGAATTGATCGTGACTCCCTGCATCGTGCCCTACCACGTCCGAGGGGTCGGCAGTCGAGATCCTGGCGGTCATTGACGGCCGGCGCGATAGCATTGCGGAGATCGTTGCAGGCAGACGATCATAGGACCACTGATGGCGGTACGGGGAAGTCCGGCGCGCGAACGGCTGCGGCTCTACGTGGTCTGCTGGGTGCTGCTGCTGCTCGTCGTGGCGCACGGCACTCGCCCGCAGGCGAAGCAAGCAGTCCCCTTTCCAGCGGAGGCGAGCATACGTTGACAGCGTGACCCGCCGGCCCTAAGCTGGGCGGAGGTACGGCGGTGGACACGCCGGCTCGCAAGAAAGAAGACAACAGGCTATGGCTGCCCCGACACTGGCGCTGCACGATGTCGCCGAGCAGGTGGTGCTGGACCGCCGGCACCTCCACGCCCACCCGGAACTGGGCTTTCAGGAGCAGGAGACGGCCGCCTTCATCGCCGAACGCCTGCGCTCGCTGGGGCTGGAGGTGCAGACCGGCGTGGCGCAGACGGGCGTCGTCGGCCTGTTGCGCGGCGCTCGCCCCGGCAAGACGGCGCTGCTATGCGCCGATATCGACGCCCTGCCGATCCAGGAGCAGAACGATGTGCCCTACCGTTCCCAGGTTGCCGGCGTGATGCACGCCTGCGGCCACGATGGGCACACCGCCATCCTGCTCAACACGGCGAGCGTGCTGGCGGAGCGCCGCGACACGCTGAGCGGCAACGTCAAGTTCGTCTTCCAACCCAGCGAGGAAGCGCCGCCAGGCGGGGCGATCAAGATGATTGAAGAGGGCGTCCTGGAGAACCCCCACGTGGATGCCGCCTTCGGCCTGCACCTGGTCCAGAACCTGCCGCTCGGCACGATCATGGCGCGGCCCGGCCCCATCTCGGCGGCCAGTGATTTCTTCCGGATCGAGATCGCCGGCAAAGGTGACCATGCTGCCGGCGGTGGTCACGGTTGGCCTGATCCAGGCAGGCACCGTGTCCAACGTCATATCGGAGACGGGGCGGCTGGAGGGTACCGTGCGCACCTACGACCCGGAGGTGCAGCAGTTGCTCGCTCGGCGCGTCCAGGAGGTGGCGACCGGTGTCGCCCACGCCATGCGCGCCGAGTGCGTCTGCCAGTACCAGTTCGGTTACCCGTCGGTCATCAACGATCCAGCGATGACGGAGCTGGTCGCGTCGGTCGCGCGCGAGGTGATTGACCCGGAGTTCGTGATCCTCGGCGAGCCGGGGATGGCCGGCGAGGACTTCGCCTACTTCCTACAGCACGTTCCCGGCTGCTTCTTCCACGTTGGCACCCGCAACGACGAACGCGGCCTCATCTACGGCCACCACCACCCCCGCTTCGACATCGACGAAGCGGCACTACCGCTGGGCATCGAGATGTTCGTACGGGTGGTGGAACGCTACCTCAGTGCGTAACGGCGCGGTTGCCGGGTAATGAGCTCTATGGCAGGAAGGATCGCACCGCCAATTGCAACCCTGGGAAAACCTCGCCGCCACCCAGCACGCCGTCATGCTCGACTGTTTGTGCGCTGCCGTCGACGTGATAGACCACGACCTGATTCGTCTCCGGGTAGACCAGCCAGAGCAGCCGCAATCCGGTGCTCAGCCAGTCGCGTACCTTCTCCTGCACCATGCTCGCCGAGTCGTCTGGGGAGATCACTTCAGCCACGAAATCCGGCTGCGTGGCGTCCGTCTTGCGCGGCGGCCGACCGCTGGGGTACTTGGCGGCCGTGACATAGGCCACATCGGCCATGCGGGCGTGATGGATGTCTCCTTTGATGCGAAAACGCACCTCCCCGGTCATAATCCTGCCCAGGCGGCGCTCCCTGACGAACAGGTTGAGCTCGGTGCCCAAATCAGCCTCTATCGCCCCATGATCGGGTCCTGGTACCATCCATTCCCTCAGTTCTCCGTCGACTAACTCGCGCAGGATGTCGTCTTCCGGAACCCGATCAAGATCATCCACCGTCAGTCGTTGCCGTTGAACCTGCTGGCTGACTGGTGCGGCAACATCCTCAATGGTCGCCGTGTTCACTGTCGTCATAACCGTCCCCTTCTCCCTTGCCCGCACGGGTAGCATAAATGAAAGATCTCAGGAATGTATAGCATGACAGCGATGGAACTCCCCGTGCCGGTCAACGCCCAGGGCGTCCGGCAGATTTCGCCGACGGATGTGTCGCAGTTCATCCGGCTGGAGCAGTGCGCACGCTACCTGCGGCTGCGGCTGCACGAGCACGCCGTCAACCGGTCCTTCATGCGCGACTACGGCGTGACGCCGCAGTCGTTGCCGCCGTTGCTGACGCGGGCCGGCGCGACGTTCGAGCAACAGGTGGAACAGAGCGTCAGCGAGCGCTGCGCCAGCGTCCACCTGGCGGCGGAAGCGAAGGATGCCGGCCAGCGAATTGATGATAACGCCCGGCTGGTCACGCTGGCGCAGCAACTGCCGGCCGGGCAAGCGCTGGTGCTCTTCCAGCCCCGCCTGCAGGTCGCCCTCTCCGACTGGCTGTTGCGCGGTGATGTCGACATTCTCCGCCTGGAACGCGCTCCCGACGGCCAGTTGCAGGCGCTGATCACCGACATCAAGAGTTCGCGCAGCGCCAAAGTCGAGCACCGGCTGCAAGTCGCCTTCTATTACGAGATGCTCAGCGCGCTCTTCCAGCGCGAGGGCGTCGCCTGCGCCGGCATCGCCATGGCCATCCTCTACCACGGTCCCGCTGGCGGCGCCATCGGCATGAACCCCCAGGAACAGGCGCAAATCGACGCCCAACGCGCTGCTGCTGAAGATTGCTTCGGCGTGCAGGAAGGCTATCTTGATCTCGTGACCGACGTCGCCGGCTATCGTGGCGCCGTGCACGACCTGGTGACAGGCCCGAACTCGGCCGCCGCGCGCGTGGCAGGCGCCACGTTCGAGACCCTCCCCTTCCACCTCAGCACCAAGTGTGACGGCTGCCTGTACAACGAGTTCTGCCTGAAGTGGAGCGCCGAACGCGACGACCTCTCCCTGCTGCCCCACCTCACCGCCAACGACAAGAGCGCCCTGCTCCGCGCCGACGTGCAGACAACGCGCCAACTGGCGATGCTACGGGGGGATGCGGGGGAAGACAGTGTGACGACTACCGATGATAGTGTCGCAACTGTGGGTGGGAACGGTGTCGCAGCCGCGCCACTGTCTGCCCCCCAATCCCTTAATCCCGCCTACCGTGCCCTCGCCGCCACCTGGCCGGTGGGGCCGCGGCTGGAGGAACTGATCGAGCGTGCCCGTCGCTACCGCAAATTCAAGGGCGACCCGATTGAGGCGTTGAGCTACATCCCCAGCAAAGGCTACGGCTCCTTGCCCTACTGCGATACGCAGCAGAACCCCAACCTGGTGCGCGTGTACATCGACGCCCAGCACGACTACCTCCACGATCGCATCTACATGCTCGGCGCGCTCGTCGTGGGCTGCGAAGGCGGCGAGGAGCGACCGGAGCGGCGGCGCAGCATCGTCCACCTGGCCGCCGGCCCACCGGCCACGCCGGAGGCGGAGCGCGACCTGCTTCTGGGCTGGGTCTTCGAGACCGTGCGCGCCATCACCGAGCTGGCCGCGCCGGATACCGAAGGCAAGCCACGCGCCCCCATCCACCTGATCTTTTACGACAGCCTGGAGCAACGGCTGCTGTTGCAAGCGCTGGCCCGCCACATGACCGCCGTGCTCGGCGCGACGCCGCTTTACGACTTCATCACCCAACTGGCTGCCTTCGACTCCCCGGTCGCCACCTTCCTGGACCGCGAGATTCGCGAGCTCCGGAACTACCCGATGCTCTGCCAGTCACTCCAGGCCGTGGCCGCCTACCTCAAGTTCGACTGGAACGCCGGCCAGCCTTACCGCGAGATCTTCCGCGCACGCCTGTTCGATTTCTGGGGGAAGCTGGAGACCGCAACCGGGGAGTCCCCCTGGTATACCAACCGGGCGCGCTTCAGCAGCCAGATCCCGCTGGAGTACGCCTATGCCGCCTGGGGAGCACGGGCGCCCACCAGCGCCAAAGGGAAGGATGACGACGCCCCCTACCGCCGGGCCACGATCGACCTGTTGCGCGGCTTCCACGCTCGGCGGTTGGAGGCGTTGGAGCACATCACGCACGACTTTGCGGGCAACCGCCAGACGGAGAAGCGGCCCTTCGACCTGCCCAACCTGGCGATCTTCAGCCAGAAGGCGCACACGCTGGCGCAAGCGCTGGACGAGTTCGTCACCATCGAGCGGCACGTGGCGCTCAGCGCCTGGAAGACGGCACGGCTGGCGCCGCCGGAGCGCCGCGTCCTCGCCGGCGACACCCTGCTCGTGCGCTACCGC
Organism: Chloroflexi bacterium UBA4733; assembly: GCA_002404055.1. Next base: position 14,657 of record DHIZ01000331.1, on the reverse strand, counting down.
GAGGCGGATCAGGACCCGGCGGTCGTCACGCAGAACCGAGAAAACCAGCGCCGCCAAGCCATGCGCGCAGAGTATGTCGCCGCCTTCAAGGCAGCCAATCCCGAGGCCGAGAAGGTGACTTTAAATAAGGAGCAACAGGTCGCGACCAGGTGGACCTCGGATGGCTTGCAGGTCCGGCTGCGACTGGAGACGGAGGGGCTCGATTGTGGCCTGGACGAGGTACTGGCGCTGGCCACGCTACACGAGGGCGACTCTGTCGTGATCCTGCCGCGCACTACCGTCGATTCGCGGCTACCGGTGGCAGATCAGGTTCCCTTCACGCCGACGCCCAAGCAGATGCTCTACGGACAGCGCGGGACTATCTCCGCGCTGTCCGTGCAACGCAACAGCGCCGGTAAGGCGGCAACGGCCTTGGCCGAGGTGACCTTGCGCGCCTCCAGAGGCGGTTCCTGGTCCGGCGGCTTCGTCTTCGGCTCGATGGACCAGCCCTTCCTGGCAGACGCGGTCTATACGCTGGACGAAGACCCCAACGACTGGTACGGCTACTTCTGCTCGAAAGTCACCGAAGCGCTCGGCGCGTCGCTCCCAGGCATGCCGACGGGGAACACGCTCTACGACTGGCTGGCCGGACCTCACCCCCAACCCCCTCTCCTGGGCGGAGAGGGGGCTACCACGGAGGCTGACGGTAGTCCCGTCTCCTTCGTCTCCCCTCTCCGTCCAGGAGAGGGGCAGGGGGTGAGGTCCGGCCAGCAGCGCTTCCTGGAGGGGCTCGATGCCCTGCACGCTGCCGACCTCTTCCACGACTTCGAGCCGAGCAAGCGCGAGTATATCGGCGAGCATGGTGATACGCCGCTGCTGTTGGTGCAAGGGCCGCCCGGCACCGGCAAGAGCTACGCCACGGCCTTTGCGCTGTTCGCGCGGCTGCAAGGGGCGCTGGCGGGGGGCGTCGAGTTCCGGGCCTTTCTGTCCTGCAAGACGCACGCTGCGACCGACGTGCTGCTGCAGAACGTGCTGGCGGTGCAGCAACAACTGGCGCTGCTGGCGGCGCGCCACCCCGACCTCTTCGCTGCCCACTTTGACCGCCGGCTGCTCGACGTGCCGCTCTACCGGCTGCGGCCCCGCCAGACGCCGCCCGAGGGCGTCATCCCCCTGCCACACCGCGCCGACCTGCCCAAAGGCACGCCGAGTCCGGTGGAGACAATCTCCCAGCAGCGCCACTGCATCGTAGCCGCCACACCGGCCGCCATCTATGGCAGCATCACCGAGCGCTGGGACAAGAAGCTATTCGGCCATGCGGTGGCCGACTGCCTGGTGCTGGACGAAGCCTCCCAGATGAACCTGCCGGAGGCGATCATGGCGGCGCTGCTGCTCAAGCCGGCGGGCCAGCTGATCGTGGTGGGCGACCACCGCCAGATGCCGCCAATCGTCCAGCACGACTGGAGCAACGAGTTGCGGCGCACCTTCCAGGAGTACCGCGCCTACGAGTCGCTCTTCCTGACGCTGTTGCCCCTTGGTCTGCCGATCATCCGCTTTGCCGAGAGCTTCCGCCTGCACGCCGCTATGGCGGAGTTCCTGCGCCGGGAAATCTATGTCAACGACGGCATCCCCTACTTCTCGCAGCGCCACGAGGTTTTACCGCCGTTTGAGCACCCCGACCCCTTTGTGGCAGCGGTGCTGTCGCCCCAGCACCCGATCATTGTCGTGGTCCACAACGAGGCCACGAGCCAGGTGCGCAACCCCTTCGAGCAGGCGCTGATCGCCCCGGTGTTGCAGGCGCTGGCCGACCCCGGCTCCTATCGCCTCAACCCGATCGACGGCCTGGGGGTGGTGGTGCCCCACCGGGCGCAACGCGCCGCGCTGCGCGAGGGTATCCCCTGCCTCTCGCTCACCGACCCGGTCAGCGGCGCGGTCACCGTATCGGCAGTCGACACCGTGGAGCGATTCCAGGGCAGCGAGCGCACGGCCATTCTCGTAACGGCCACCGAGAGCGACCGTGAGTACCTGCTGGCCTCCAGCCAGTTCCTGCTCGACCCGCGCCGGCTGACGGTGGCCCTCAGCCGCGCCAAACGCAAGATGATCCTGATAGCTGCACAATCCGTCTTCTCCCTCTTCAGCGCCGACGAGGAGACTTTCGCCCACGCCCAACTCTGGAAGAACCTCCTCCGCCACACCTGCACGGTGCAACTGTGGTCGGGCGAGCGAGACGGGAAGCAGGTGACGGTGTGGGGAAATCAAACGTGAAGCAACGGCATCGCTCGTGACCTGCCTCTGATGGCGGGCGTCGAATAGAATAGGACGGCGTGAAGGTTGCGGGAGAGAAAGCCGCAACACGGGGCATCATTACGTCGGTGGCGAGGAGGTGACCGATGGATGTGCTGATGCGAGAGGCGCAGCGACTTGTGGCAGCAGCGGCCGTCGCCACGGCCGGAGCCCCTAATGAAGCAAGTTTGCGGCAGGAACTGGAGAACAGCCTCAGGGAAGGTTTGGCGGCGCTCGGCATTCCCTGGACGCCGTTTCGCCTCGACCTCACCCTCAGAAGTGGTAGCCGTGCCGTTTTCGCTGATGTTGCGCACGGTGCGGTCATCATCGAGTACGAACCACCGCGCGCTTTTCACGGCGCCGAGGGAGCGGTGCTCACGCACGCGAGGGAGCAAGCGGAAGAGTACGGCGTGTTGCTGGCTCGCGAAGAGGGGCGCGAGCTCGGGCAGTACGTCCTTGTCGCCTGGGACGGAGAGCACATCAGTTTCGGCCGCTTCATCAACGGCAACGCCGACTGGGAACGCCTCATGCCTTTTGACCAATCGTCAGCCCAGCGACTGCTCCGCCATCTTCAAGTTGACGGCGTCCCTCTCGTTCATCCACTGTTACTCACTACCGTTGCGGGACCAGAGTCGGCCCTGGGACACGCCATTATTCCGCGCTTTTTTGCCGCTATTCGATCGGCTATTGATCCCACATCGTCTGCGACGACGAAGACCAGACTGCTCTTCGTCGAGTGGCGGCGGCTCTACGGACAGGTGGTTGGCGATGGTGTGCAGTCCGAGCAGTTGCGCCGTCTCCTCCAGTCCCAGGGAGAAGCGCATCACCAACCGTATAGTGATGATCCTGCCGCCTACCTGTTCGCGCTCAATACGTATATCGCGCTGGTTGCAAAACTGGTTGCAGCGATGGCGCTGCCCGGTGCATCACAAAGCGTTGCCGACGAGACAGTACCGCTCAGAGCACGCATAGCCGTTTTAGAGTCCGGCCAGCTCTTTGTCGATGCCGGCGTCAGCAACATGCTCAACGGAGACTTCTTTTCCTGGTACTGCGATGATCTTCATTGGCCAGAATTCGAGGACGCTGTCCAGCAGCTCGTCGGCGCACTCGGTGGGATCAGTTTTGACGTCACTCGGAAGAGCTTTGACTCCATCCGAGACCTGTTTAAGGGCATGTACCAGTCGTTCGTTCCCGGAGCATTGCGGCACGCCCTGGGCGAGTACTACACTCCCGACTGGCTGGCGGCCCACGCCCTGGACCAGATCGGCTGGTTACCGGAGCACGCGCTCCTTGATCCCACGTGCGGTTCGGGCACGTTCTTGCTAGAGGCGCTCCGACGCCGATTGGCTCAGGAGAACCTGCAAGACGGGAGCGCTGCAAGCCTGCTGATGGGTATCTTCGGGCTGGATCTTAACCCGCTCGCCATTATCGTGGCACGGGCATCGTTAGTCGTCTTCTTGTCGTCCCGCCTGAACCCTCTCCTGCCGGTTCGTTTGCCGGTCTTTCTCGCCGATGCAATTAATCCGGCTGGTCCGGCAGGCGGCATCTACGAGCACGCTCTCCAGATTTATGAGCACTCGCTGCAGACCGAGCTCGGCCCGAAGACATTTCGCGTTCCTATAGAGTTGGTAAAGCGAGACGACTTTTTCGATCTGTTCGGTCGGCTTCGGGAACTTATCGATGCCCGATTCGATGCTGAACGGATCGTCACGGCACTACAGGAGAGGTTTGATCTTCGTGACCTGGATGCCCAGGACGTGAGGGTGCTGGAAGGCACTGTTGAGATCCTGGTTGATTTGAAGAGGCAGGGCTGGGATGGCATCTGGTGTTCGTTGTTAGCCGACCGTTTTGCCGCCGGTGCGATTCCGCCTTCCACCCATATCTGTGGTAATCCACCATGGGTGAAATGGAGCCATCTTCCCCCGGAGTACGCAGCATTCATAAAACCCAGGTGTCTGAGTCTCGGCGTATTCAGTCAGGATGTCTGGGTCGGCGGTATCGAATCGGACATCTCAACGGTCATCACCTACGAGAGTATCGAGAAGTGGCTGGCGCCGAACGGCGTATTAGCGTTCTTTATCACGGGCACGGTATTCACGAATCCTTCCAGCCAGGGATTCCGGCGCTTCAAGCTGCGGAACTCAGCCGTGTCGGTAAGAGTTGAGCGCGTAGAAGACTTCGATGCCATTGCTCCCTTCGAGGGTGTGAGTAACCACGCGACACTGTTGATACTCCGGCGCGATCAAGAGACTGAGTACCCGGTGACCTACCGGGTCTGGCGCCCGGCGGTCATTGACGGGCGGCCCCGCCGCTCTTACGATACAGCTACCCAGTTTCGGGCGCTAGCAACCGCCGTCGACCTGCTAGCGGCGCCGGTTCCCGGAACGGATGCCGGGGAATGGCTCAAAGGAACCCTAGCCGACCATACTGCTTGGAGTCGCATTTTTGGTCCTGCGGAACCAGCCTATCGCGCGCGGAAGGGTGTCACGACTGACCGCAACGGCGTGTTCTTCGTGGAGGTGAGCGCGCTGGCGGAGGATGGGCGCACGTGCCTCATTCGGAATGATCCAATCGTCGGACGAACGCGGGGGCTGCCCATCGTCTCGATACGTGTGGAGACGGAACACCTTTTCCCCCTGCTGCGCGGTGAGGGCGTGACTGCCTTTCGGGCGACGCCCGATCCGCGACACCGAATCCTGGTTCCGCAGCGACAGATGCATGGTGACCCCAATCTGCCCCTTTCGGCACCGCTTACCTATCGGTTTCTTGCCCGGTTTGAGGAGGAGCTCAAGCGCCGATCGAGTCTCCGGCGCTTCCAAAAGGGTCAGGTGTTCTGGTCATTGTGGAGTACCGGCCCGTACACCTTTGCCGACTACAAGGTGCTTTGGCGAGAGATGGGCGGCGGCCGCTTCGCCGCCGCCTACGTCGGTCCATACAGCGACCCCATTCTGGGTGCGCGCGTCGTGATTCCTGATCACAAACTGTATTTCATCCCGTGTGCAGACGAACGGGAAGCAGCCTATCTTACCGCGGTGCTCAATGCACCGGTTATATCCACTGCCATCGCAGCATATGCTGCCCAGCTGAGTCTTGGGGCGAGCGTTGCCGAGTACCTAAAACTACCGAAGTACGTGCCGACGGACGGCACACATCAGCGTCTGGCCGATCTGGCAATCACGCTCACGCAGCGAGGTGGCCAGGCCACAGCGCCCGAGTTCGGCGATCTGGATCGGTTGGCAAGAGAGTTATTTGGTGTTGACGATGGCGGCTCGGACACTGGGCGGGATGCGACCTAGCACCCTGTGATGCGCGTGCCTGCCCTTCCAGATGCCTCCGCCAGGCAGCGCGTCGCGACCTGCTCGGCGCAGGCCACAGCGTTGACCCGATCAGCATTGGCCAGGACGATCACGCTCCAGTGTTCCTCGGGGAAGCGCAGGAACCGCGCGTGGTAGGCGGCCAGGTTCCCGCTGTGGGCGAGCTGCCGCCAGCCCCGAAAGTTGCCGATTTCCCAGCCGAACCCGTAGCCAAACGTGGCGCCATCAATCAGGTGGCCGGGCGTCCAGGCCTCGCGCAGTGTGGCCGCCGTCACCAGACGCTCCGTGTCGAGCGCCTGATCCCAACGGTAGAGATCGTCGATGGTCGAGAAGATGCCGCCTCCGCCAGCCGTCCGCAAGTTGTAGTCCCAACGCTGGTAATCGCCACCGAGCGCCGTGCCGGCGAAGTAGCCGTGGGCCACCTGGGGCACGACCGGTCCTGACTCATCGTAAACGAGGGTCCGCTGCATGCCTAAGGGCGAGAAGATCCGCTCTTGGAGGAAACGGTGAAAGGGCTGGCCGGCAACGCGAGCAATGAGTGTCGCCAGCAGCACGTAGCCTGCATTGCTATACTGCCGGCGCTCGCCCGGGGGGAAGTCGAGCGCCTCAAGCCGGCAGAGCCAGCGCAGTACGTCGGCATTGGTGAAGCCGGCGAGTTCCGCCAGATCCCGTCGCTGACTCAGTTGAAAATAGTCGGGCAGACCGCTGGTGTGATAGAGCAGATGGCGAACGGTGATCGGGTCGGCGTAGGACGGCAACTCCGGCACGAATTGCCGCAGCGGCGCGTCGTACCGCACCTGGTCGGCCTCTGCCAGCAGCATCACCGCCATCGCCGTGAAGGCTTTGGCGAGCGA
>DHIZ01000331.1:7728-8097 GCA_002404055.1 Chloroflexi bacterium UBA4733 | reverse complement strand
CCCTGGCGATGCTGCACCACGCCGTCGTGGATCACCATGACGGCGGCGCCGGGATGACGTCCCTGGCGCGTGAAAGCGAACATGTCATCAATGCCGGCAACAATGTCAGGCGCAAGCATGCTCAGGCCACCTATCTGCGCCACGGCGCATCCCCAGTCGGCGCAACCCGAGACCGATTCAAATGCTGCGCCCGATAGTAGCACCATCGGCAGCGGCGCCGCTGTGGCCAGGAATACGTGCGCTTGCACACAGTACATACTTGTATGCTACACTTGCCGGCATGAAACGCACGACGATTTCTCTGCCTGATGCACTCCAGGAGGACCTGGAGCAGTACCAACAAGATCAGGCGGCGCGGCTGCCGACGAG
>DHIZ01000331.1:0-7571 GCA_002404055.1 Chloroflexi bacterium UBA4733 | reverse complement strand
TGCCGACGAGTACACTCATCCAGGCGGCGATCCGGGAATACCTGGAGAGGCGCGGATATAGCGCGCCACGGCGGCGCGGCAGCTTTCGAATCACACCGGCAGCCGCAGGGAGTGGCACGTCGGACGGGAGCAGCGCGCACGATCGCTATGTCGCTGAGGCCGCCCAGTCGCGATGAGGGGAAGCGTACTGGCCGATACCGGGCCGTTGTATGCAGCGCTGGATCGAGACGACACCTGGCATAGACGAGCGCAGGCTGACATTGAGCGTCTCAATGCCGCCGGGCTCGATGTCGTCGTGTTGTACTCGACACTGCTGGAAGCGTACTCACTGGCGCTGTACAAGTTAGGTCAGCGGATGGCGCGACGCTGGCTTGTGGATATTACCGATCATGCTCGGCTGTTAAATCCGGCTCCGGAAGATTATCAGGCAGCCCGTGAGCGCCTTCTGGCCTACACCGACCAGCCGCTGAGTCTCGTCGACGCGGTATTGGCTGTCGTGAGCTCGCGGCTGGAGCTGCCGGTGTGGACCTTTGATCATCACTTCGACGTGCTGCGCGCGGAAGTTTGGCACGGGGCATCGTAGCCGGGGACGCCGGTTGCCACACCGAAGGTTCAGCGTTACGCTATCACCAGTCGAGCAGTGCCCAGATGCGGGAGACCAAATGCTTCATCAAACGACAACCTCTGCGCAACTCCAGTCGCTCCTTGCCTCTGTCGACACCTTGCGCGAGGAGATGATCGACTTCCACCGCGCCATCGTGCGCTTTGCTACGGTGAATACCGGCGTGATGCCCACCGGCAACGAGACGCCGTGTTGCCAGTACATCCAGGCGCGGCTGGCGAGCGAGGGTATCCGCGGGGAGATCACCGAGTCGGCGCCGGGGCGCGGCAACCTGATCGCCCGCTTGCCGGGCGCCGGCGGCGCCAGCCTGCTCTTGATGAGCCACCTCGACGTGGTGCCGGTGGAAGATGCGAGCGTCTGGCACTACCCGCCTTTTGACGCGGAAGTAAGCGACGGCAAGATCTGGGGGCGCGGCAGCGACGACTGTAAGGCGGTGACGACTGCCGCCTACTTTGCCACCGTGCTGCTGAAGCGGCACGGCATTCCCCTGCGGGGCGACCTCATCTTTTCGGCCACCGCCGACGAGGAATCCGGCGGCAACTACGGCTACGGCTGGCTGGCCGAGCACGCACCGGACACGATACGCGCCACCTACGCCCTCAACGAGGGCGGCGGCATGCCGCTGCTCAGCCAATCCGGCCTGCTCTGCGGCCTCTCGCTCGGCGAGAAGGGCCGCTACGAGGTGACGCTGACGATCAGCGGGCGCAGCGCCCACGCCTCCCAACCCTGGCTGGCCGACAATGCGCTGCTGAAAGCCAGTCGCGTCATCGCCGCCATCGCCGCCTACGAGCCGGTGATCGACGTCAGCCACCCGATCTTCGACGCGCTCGACCTGATGCTGCCGGGCCTGGCCCGACCGACCACGGCAACCCTGGAGCAGACCCTGGCGACGGTCGCCGCGCAGGATGCCGGCACCGCCAGCCTGCTGCGGGCGCTCTCCCGCATGACCATCACGCCGACGATGCTGCATGCCGGCGTGAAGTCCAACAGCATCCCGGCAGCCGCCGTCTTGAAGTGCGACGCGCGCACCCTGCCCGGCCAGGATGCCGCCGACGTGCAACGGGAAGTAGAACGCCTGGTTACCGGGATCGACGGCGTGAGCGTGGCCGTGGAGGTCTGGGCACGGGCGACCCAATCGCCCTTCGACACACCCTTTACCCGCGTGTTGCAACGCTCGCTGGCGCTCGCCACTGGCCGCGACGACGTGGCGCTGGCGCCGACGACGACGGCCGGCTTCACCGATTCGCAGTACGTGCGCCCGCTGGGTACCCAGGCTTACGGCTTCGCGCCGATCCACCCGGCCGGCGCCCGCATCCGCAGTGGCGTCCACGGCATCAACGAGTTCGTGGAGATCGACACGCTCATCACCCGCACCAAAGCCTACCTGGCGGCGGCATACCTGACACTGGTAGAGGGAGTGTGAGGGCAGTGCTGCGACGCGTTCCCCACCGGTATCGTCCTCTCAGGACGATAGGGTATCGTGTTTGGTCAGGTATCGTTCACTTGTCTCCAGAGGTCAATCAGTGACTACAGCGACAGAACCAACCGTCATCGTGTCGATTCGTGTCCCGCATCGCTTCGAGACGAACTGGACGCCATCGTAAAGGCCACCGGGCACAACTGCGACGACCTGACACAGGAGGCTCTGCGCCGCTTTGTGGATGTCGAGAAGCGGCAGGTGGCTGTGATTGAAGAGCGCATACGCCAGGCCGGCTGCACGCTCGCCAGGGGAAGCGGCATGGAACCGGCGAACGGCGCGATTACGGCGATACGCTCGCTCAGTTCGAGCGCCAGCCGGTGGCACATGACGCCGCCATTGGAGAGGCCGGTGACCGCCACCTGCGCCACGGCAACCGGATACGCACCGATCAGGCGATCAAGGAGCGCGCCGACGAAGGCCACGTCGTCCACGCCATCCAGCTCGGCTGGCGAGTTGCCGCGGCCGTCGTTCCAACTGCGCTGGTAGCCCTCGGGGTAGGCGACGATGAAGCCCTGCTGATCGGCAACGGCGTCGAGTCGCGTCCAACGGCGAATATCCGCGCCAGTGATCTGGCGGCCGTGCAGCACGAGTAGCGGAGGGGTTGACGTGCTGTCAAGGGCGATGACCGAACGGCGTTGACAAATGTCAACACCGCCGTCTACAATGGCACGATGGCAAGGCGGCGTCATCCGAAAAAAGAGGTTGAAAACGCGCTGCGCTACGCCGAGGAGACAGGATGGATGGTCGAAACCACAGTGTCCGGCCATCGATGGGGAGTCACTCGCTGTGGCTCGGGTTGCTCCGTATCCGTTTGGTCGACCCCTGCGAATCCCGGCAATCACGGCAAGGACGTCCGGCGAGCGGTTGATCGCTGCCCCCATCGGTATGAGGAGGATAACGATGCCGGTGCATGAGTTCGCCCTGGTGATCTCCGGTAGCGTGCAAGTTGATGAGACGATCAATGCGCTCTATGCTGCGGGTTGCGATGACGCGACGTTCGGAGCGGTGAATGGGGTTAACTACGGCGAGTTTCATCGGGAGGCGCTGTCGTTGACAGCGGCAGTCGTCTCAGCGGTCGAGACAGTAGAGGCTGTTCCCGGTTTGCGCGTGTTGCGGGTCGAACCGGACGAGCTGGTGTCGGCGTCAGAGATCGCCGAACGCCTCGCCAGGACGCGGGAGAGCGTGCGTCTCTTGATTTCCGGCGAACGTGGGCCCGGCAGCTTCCCGGCGCCGGTATCCCACCTCCGGGTGCGCCATCGCTTGTGGCGCTGGTCAGAGGTGGCCGTGTGGTCCCAACAGGCATCGCCTGAAGAGACCGCGCAAGCCGAGGCGCTCGCCGCCTTGAACGCGGCGCTCGACTTGCGCAACCGCTCTGCGACGCTGCCAGCGGAACAACGGCGGCTGGTAACGGCGCTTGCCCGGTCAGCTTGAACTCATCTCCTGAACATGGCGCCGAGGTTGGCGGTATCGGCATTTGATCTCTCCGGCCTACCATGGCTTAATCGGAACGGAGAGCCGGTTCGACGCCGCAGAGTACAGAGAAGGAGCAGCGCAATGTCCGTAGGAAGCGCCGAAGGAACCAGGGTCGTCCTGGTGAGCAACGTCAACGGGGAAGAGCAGCGTGCGCAGGTTCGCGCCGCTGCTCCCGACGCCGATTGCCGGTTCTGCGCCAGCAGGGATGAACTGGAAGCCCAGGTCCAGGGCGCCGAGGTCATCGCGGGCTCCATCGGGGCCGCCACCCTGGCACGCGCCGCCAAGCTGCGCTGGCTGCATAGCTGGGGGGCCGGCGTCGATGGACAGATGTTCCCGGAGCTCGTGGCCAGCCCCGTGCAGGTGACCTGCTCCAAGAGCAACGGCGCCGTTCCCCTGGCCGAGCACGCAATACTGCTGATGCTGCTCCTCAATCGCGATGCCCGCCGCTGGCTTCGGGACCAGGAGGAGCGACGCTGGGACCATTTCGAGCACGGCGAGCTCAACGGGCTCACCTGCGGCATCATTGGTCTCGGCTACTCCGGGCAGGACCTCGCCGAGAAGGCAAAAGCCTTTCACATGCGCGTACTCGGCCTGCGCCGTCAGGCCCAGCCGACGCCGTTCGTCGACGAGGTCTTTCCACGCGAGCGGCTGCACGACCTCCTCCGGCAGTCCGACTTTGTGGTCGTGACGGCGCCCAAGACGCCGGAGACCATCGGCATGCTGGGAGAAGCCGAGTTCCGGGCGATGAAGCCGAGCGCCTACTACATCTGCTTCTCCCGTGGCGGCATCGCCGACGACGCGGTACTGCTGCGGGCGCTGCAGGAGCGCTGGATTGCGGGCGCCGGACTGGACGCGCATGGGCAGGAGCCGCTGCCGGCGGATAGTCCGTTTTGGACGGCGCCCAACACCATCATCACGCCGCACAACGGCGCGAGCACCGCCGCCACGCGCCGCCGTGGCGTGGAGATCTTCATCGACAACCTGCGGCGCTACATGGTAGGGGAACCACTGCGCAACGTGGTGGACAAGGAGACCGGGTACTGAATTGCCCAGGGGCACGCTTTCGTCCGCACATTGCTCCGCGCGGCTGCGGCGACTGCGCCGACTACGGCGAGCGTAGCAGCATTGCCACGCGTGCCCCTCGGCACCCTCGCTACAATGGTACTACAGCCGAGGGCAATGGCCGAACTGCCACAATCCTTGCGCCCTGCTGGTGGCGCTGCTGGTCAACCAGCGCCTGCACGCTACCAACGTCTTCCGAACCGTGTTCTTTCTGCCCCACCTCACACCGGTGGTCGCCAGCATCTACGTCTGGACCTGGCTGCTCAACCCCAGCTTCGGCCTGGTGAACGAGATCATCTATCGCGTGTCTCACTTACAGGGACCGGGCTGGTTCGGTGATACCACCTGGGCGATCCCGTCGCTGGTGCTGGTGGCGCTGTGGGGCGCCATCGGCGTCAGCGACAGGAGGGTATCACGCTGCTTTGTCCTTCCCCGCCATCTTCATTGCTCCACTATATTTCAGGGTTTCCCTGTCTCACCCCATCCTGACAGATAGGAGGATTGGGTCTTTGAAGCAGGGGAGCGCGGCATTTTGTTTCAATGTCGCAGGAGAGAATGGACGGGCTAAAAACTTACTGTCATGGTAAGTGTTGTGCATGCAACACTATGGCGATCAGGTTGGACTGCGCCTGCTTCGTACGCTGGCGCAGGGGCGCGGCCAGCTTGTTACTGCTGAGGACGCCGTGGCGGTGGGAAGCGACGTGGGCGTTTCCCGTGCCCACGTCTACAAGTTACTCAGCGAGATGGCCGGCACGGGCCTCATTCGTCGGCTGAAGGGGGGACTCTACGCCATCGAGGCCCCGCTAGGCGGACGCGGCGCTCCGCACGACTTCGCAATAGCCACCCATCTTGCCCGACCGTCCGCGATCAGCCATTGGTCGGCATTGCACCACTGGGGACTCATGGACCAGGTTCCCCTGCGCACGGTGACCGCGTCGACCACACGGCGAGTACCCGCTCATACGGAAAGGCCGAGCCAGGCCGGATGGATCATCGACGGGATTACGTACCGGTTCGTGCGAATCCCGGAGCAGCACATGTTCGGCATCGTCGACGTTTGGGTGGACAGTGAGACACGAGTGCCTTTCTTTGACCGAGAGCGGACGATACTCGATGCCTTCTTGCAAACACGCGCCTTCGGCCGGGGCCACCTAGGAGAGATGCTCGTGGCCGCGCACCACGACGCCCTCGATCAAGATCGGCTGGCAGGCTATGCGGAAAGGACGGGGCGCGCGATCGTCGTGAGGCGCGTGCGGCAAGCCCTCAGCAAGGCTGGGAAGTGGGAGCCAGGCGAAGCGGTGGCGGAATAGATGCCTGAAGTCATGCGCCCATTCCGGGTGCGCGTCGCCACTGTCGTGCGTCGCGACGGTGTCTTGCACACGGCCGTGCTCAAGGACTACGCGCTGAGCTACATCCTGGCCGGCATCGCCGCCGTGCCGGAACTGGCGCGGAGCTTGGCTTTCAAAGGAGGAACCGCACTCCGGAAGTGCTTTTTCTCCACCTACCGCTACTCGGAAGATCTCGATTTCACAGCAATCCCGCCAACGTGGACCGCGTCCAATCTCGAGACTGCGTTGCGCGAGGCATGTGCGCAGACCGAAGAACTGACGAGACCCTACGGCGCCTTTACGTTTACGCCGGAATTGGTGCAACATCGGCGAGACCATCCGCAGCAGCAGCAGAACTTCAAGATCGCCGTCCACTTCCCGACCGGCGCTGTGGACTCCATCAAGGTGGAAATCACGCAAGAGGAGCCAATCGTGCTCTCCCTACGATCGTTGCCGTTACTGCACAACTTTGAAGATGAGCAGCTCAGCGCTGAGCTGGTGTGCTACGACATTGCTGAGATCGTGATCGAAAAGCTCCGTGCATTCCTGCAAGTGCGCGCCATGCTCGAACGGCGTGCGTGGACGAACCGGGCGCGCGATCTCTACGACCTCTGGTACCTGCACCGCCAAGGAGACTTCCCTATCGACTGGGCGCTGATTCGCCAACACCTACCGGACAAAGCCGCAGCGCGGGGAGTTACCTTTGCGGGCCCCGACGACTTCCGGGATCCTCGTGTGCTGGCCGCGTACGCCGAGCAATGGGATGGACTTCTTGGGGTAGTGATCCCGCAGCGTCCCTCGTTCGAGGAGGCGCGGGCAGAGCTCGACGCGGTGCTTCGGGAAGTCTTTCGTGACCCGGACTGACATTGCGCCGGGGAGCGGGAAGGAAATGCTATGGTTACGCAAGAGACCCTTCAGTTCGCCCGGACGGCGGCGAACGACTTGCGGCAGCGAGGCGACCATGAGCACGTGGCGGCGATCGACGCGCTGGTCGCAGAAGGCCGGAGCCGGGTGTTGATGGTGACAGATGCACTACGTTCCAAATGAGTAAGCTCACCCTCCCTCAGCTCGAGCGCCACCTGTTCGCTGCCGCCGACATCTTGCGCGGCAAGATGGATGCTTCGGAGTTCAAGGAATACATCTTCGGCATGCTCTTCCTCAAGCGCTGCTCCGACGTGTTCGACGCACGACGCGAGCAGGTCGTCGCCGCCAACGTAGCGCGCGGCCGGACGGTACGGGAAGTCGAGCAGCGGGCGGAATCCACCGCCTATTACGCCGACACCTTCTTTGTCCCCGAGGCCGCGCGCTGGGAGCACCTGCTGAAAGAGGTACACGACGATGTCGGCAACGGACTGAACAAGGCGCTCGGCGCGTTGGAGGCGGATAACGCCGCGCTGGATGGCGTGCTGGGCCATATCGACTTCAACCGGCGCGTGGGCCGGACGCGCATCCCCGACCAGAAGCTGCGCGACCTGATCCGCCACTTCAACCGCTACCGGTTGCGCAACGACGACTTCGAGTTCCCCGACCTGCTTGGCGCCGCCTACGAGTTTCTGATCGGCCAGTTTGCTGACTCCGCCGGCAAGAAGGGCGGCGAGTTCTACAC
>DHIZ01000073.1 GCA_002404055.1 Chloroflexi bacterium UBA4733 | reverse complement strand
CCACGGCAGTGGGGGAACCTGGCGAGCGGTGCGAGCCGGAGGGGGCCTGCCTCCGCACCCGACGGGCGCAATGTTTCCAAGTGGCTGTACCGTGTCCGTTAGCGTGTCCATTATTATAGGGCTTTACACGGAGCCACTGTCATCATACGCTGGCCGGCGCTCCCGGCCGAGGTAGCATCCAGGGTTGCTCGTAACCGGGCTGGCGGACGTAGGAATCACCCCAGGCCGCCGGCGATTGATGCCAGCTCTTCCCGGATCAGGTCGCGCATGCGCACCGTCTCCGCCACCACGTCTACGCTCGCACAGTCCGCCGAGCGCGCGAAGTGGACGTACTCCATCGCCCAGACGCCATCGAAGCCGGCCGCCTGAAGACCGCGCACCACCCGCCGGAAGTCAATCGTCCCCAGGTCCAGCTTCTCCTGCAGGGCTCCGGGACGCGCCTGACGCATGTGGATATGCGGCGTGTGGGCGTAGAGCGACTCGTACGTTTCGGGGCCGAAGCCGACGCACTCGAACTGGCCCGGATCGTGGTTGATGCGTAGTCCGGGCGCCGCCCGCAGGAGGCGCCAGGTGTCGTCCGGGCTCTGAATGACCGCGCCGCGCTGGGCCTCGACCAGCAACTCGGCTCCCTCGGCGCGGACGGCCTCCTGCGCGGAGCGCACGTTCTCGGCCAGCACGGCGAACTGCTCCTCGGCGGCGAGTCCCGGAGAGGCTGCGCCGAAGCCTGTCTGCACGTGCGGGATGCCGCAGCGTCGCGCAAAGTGGCCGATGGCGGCGAAGAGTTCGGGAATGCGGCGCCGGTGCGCGGGATCACCGCTGGAGAGGCGCTCTTTGAAGCCGACAAAACAGCCGGAGAGCTGTACGCCGGCGTCCGCCGCCAGGTTTCCAATGCGCTCGGCCTCGCCGTCCGGGTCGGTCGCCAGTGCGTCCGGTGTGAGCTGTTGCGGATAAGTGGCGGCGATCAGGTCGACGTACTCGATGTCGAGGGCACTGATGATCCGAAACGCCGCTGCCAGCGGCACAATGCCGAAGGAGTGCGTGGTACAGGCGATCACCGGTCCCCGCGTCACGGTCGTCATCCTCTTGCGCCTCCCTGTGTGGCGTGAGTGAACTCCGTCAAGGCCACCACGCATTGTTCCGCCGGTGCGAGCACCAGCGCCCGCTCGATCTCCAGCACGGCGTAGCCGTCCCGCCCGGTGGCGGCCGGGGTGTCGGCGCCCTGCGCCTTCTCGACGAAGGCCCGGATGGAGCGCTCGAAGGCCACGTTGAAACCGCGCTCGGCGCCGTCGTAGTAGTCGATCGCTTCGTGGCCCGGCGTGCGCTCCAGGCGGCCCATGATGTCCTGGGTGGTGATGCCGTCGGCGGTCAGCCGGCCGCGCTCGCCCACCACGTCGACGCGCAGCATGTTGACGCGCAGGTCCTCGAAGCGAGAGGCAGTGATGCTGCCGAGGGCGTCGCCGGCGAAGCGCATGGTCAGCGCCGCGTTGCGCGACGGCACGTAGACGAAGTCCGGACATTGCACCGGGAAGTGGTACTTGGGATTGACCGTGGCCGTGTACTGGCCGCTCACCTCAGTCACCGACCCACCCAGCCAGCGCAGCAGGTCGACGGCGTGGTGGAAACAGAAGGCGTGGGCGTAGCAGTTGAGGAGGGCGATCTCCCCGAGCGCGCCGCCGTCGATCAGCTCCTTCAGCCTGGCGAAGATAGGGAAGAAGCGATAGTTGTAGTCGATGCCGAGGAGACGGCCGCTCCGCTCGGCCGCTGCCAGCATTGCCTGACCACCGGCGAGCGTGTGCGCCATGATCTTCTCGCACAGGACGTGGGAGCCGGCCTCCAGGGCGGCGACCACCGGCTCGACGTGCTGGTGCTCGCGCGTGCAGACGTCCACAATATCCGGCCGCTCGCGCTGGAGCATCTCCTGGTAATCGGTGTACGTCCGGCAGCCAAAGGTCTGGGCGAAGGACTGCGCCTTCTCCGCCACGATGTCGCAGGCGGCGATGATCTCCACCTGCGGCAGTTTCCGGTAGGCCGGCGCATGCTGCTGCGTGGCGATGCCGCCACAGCCTATGAACGCCACTCGTAGTTGCTTCACCGTGTACTCCCTCGCTCCTCTTCCATAGTTATACCGCTCGTTCGGCAGACAGCGTCTCCGCTTTGTGGAGCGCCGCATCGAGCTCCGCCTGGCTGTGCGTGTCACCTCGTCCAGCGCTTCACTGGCGGTACGCTGCTGTTGCAGCGCCTCAACGGATGACGCTGTCACCTGGAGCGGCAGATCAAGCTGTGTTCCTCCAGCGCACGTGCTCGCCGAGCACTTGTCCCAGGTAGCGCCGGCTCATCGCTGCCGCCTCGCGGGGCGGCCGTGGGGCGCGGGGCGTGCCGTCGAGCTCAACGTTCACCCAGCCGTCGAAACCGCGCTCCAACAGGACATCCAGAAGGGCCGCTATGGGCAGGACGCCGTTGCCCACCGGCTCGTAGTTTACGTAGCCGGTCGTGTCGATCTCGCGGCCGTCGACACCCCGCTCATTCTTGCCGCTCCAGTCCTTCAGGTGGACGTGGGTGATGCGCGACTGGTAGGTACGCATGACTTCCAGAATGTCGCTGCCGCCCTTGGCGATCTGGCCCGTGTCGGGGGCAAAGCCGACGGCGTCAGGATCGAGCAGATCCATGATCGCGTCGATATCGGCGCGAGTCTCAATGGCCGTGCCCGTGTGCGGGTGCAGGCCGGTCACCAGGCCGTGATCGCGGCAGTACATGCCGACGTTGTTCAGCGCGGCGGCCAGTTGGCGAAACTGCTCTGGGGTATAGCCGCCTGATGGTCGCCGACCACAGGCCAGCACCAGAGTCTGGCCTCCCAACACCGTGAGGGCGTCGGCTTCGCGCCGGGCCGCGGCCGCGTCCTCGGCGGCCGTTGCCGGATCGATCCAGGTCTTGCCGCAATAGGCGGCGCCGGTCGGGATGCCGTAGCGGTCCACCAGGGCGTGATAGCCGCCGACCTGTTCATTCCTTTCCAGGATGGTCCGGCCAAACGTCTCAAAGCCGAGGTAGCCCAACTCCGCCGTGTCGCGGTAGGCCTGCTCCACATTCCCAGGAATGCCCCAGGTAATCCCCGTGTGGCCAACTTTCATGGTCGCCCCCGCTCCCCGTGGACTCAATTCAGCTGCGGCGGCAGTGTACCAGGCAATCTGCCATCTGTCAACAGGCGGCGCCTGGTGAGCGACCGGGAGCGACCGGCCCCGTTGACAGCGCTCCTTTGCCCCATATACGATCACTCGATGGATGGGCAGCATGTAGGCATATCCGGCACAACGTGCCATCAGTATAGACATGCACTACGTTACATCCCCCACCGTCGAAGGAGGATCGGCATGTGACGATGACGTGCTATAAACGTCGCAGTTCAGCCAGCCCGCAGCCCCCAGCCACTGTGGCATCTACCATATCTCCCTTTTCTATGGCAACTCGATCCACAGCGGACTCGACCAGGCAAGCTCGCCATCAACTTGGAGCACGCGGACGTAGTACATGTTCGTGCCGTGCTCTGGTGCAGCATCGCGCCAGGTGAACGCCATGGACGGACTGTCGCTCTGGGCGCGGTAGACGAAGCGGAAATTGTGGACGATGACGAGTTCCCGGACCGGCGCGGTACCAAGATATCGGATGTCGAACTGTGGTGAGCTCTGCACCAGGAATTCTTCGCCTTGCAGATGTCCAGACGCGCTGAAGTCCAGTACCACATTGTCCGTTGAGCCGTAGGTGCGGCGCGCCTTAGAGCCTATCCTAAAACC
>DHIZ01000390.1 GCA_002404055.1 Chloroflexi bacterium UBA4733 | reverse complement strand
CGGCCATAGCCACTATCCCTGGGATGCGCCGGACCGTGCCGGGTTGCCGGAGGTGCGCTACGTGCCGGGCGCCTGCCCGCAGACGGAAGACGCCCTGGCGCGCCTGGTCGTCATTCCCTGCAACGAAGGGTTCAGCGAACAGGACGCGCAGGACATCGCAACGGGCATCCACCGTGCGGTAGCGCGGTGAGGCGGCGATCGGAACGACCAATCGTCGACCACCTATTACAGCAGGCGCTTGGCGAGCGATACCGCCGTCTCCACCAGCAGCGATTCCGTCTCGCTCCCGTACGGCGCCGGGCGGTGATAGTTGACATGGGCGCTGGCCGCTTCGTAGCCGCCTTCAGCGTAGGCCTGGGCCGTGCAGAGGTACCCGGCGTTGCCGTTGGCGTAGCCGAGCACCAGCACCGCCTCGATCCCGGCGTGGGCGAGCAGCCGTGCCTCGATTTGCTGCCCGATCTCCACGAACGGCTCCCCCGCGATCGCCACCACCAGGAGGGGTCCGAGTCGCAGCGCCTGGATGGCGCAGGGTTCCCCTTCGGGTAGGTGGCCGTCACGGTCCAGGATCGCCAGCAGGTGCTCCCGCCAGGCTCGCTCGTAGGCTGAGGTGGACGCTTCCAGTTGGGCGCGGGTTGGCTGGGACTGATAGCGCAACGGCACGTCCTGACTGACGGCCTGAATGCCGCCGGCACCGTTCCACGCCGGCGTGTACACGCCGGGCTCACGCGGGATGCCGCTGATCTCCTCGGCCACCTGCACCACTGTCGCCCCCAGCGCCCGGCCCATGCGGTCCAACTCGCTATCGGTGACGCTGCGAAAGCGTCCACGCTCGTCCAGGGGGCTGGGCCGGACATTGCCGAAGGCGCCGGGCAGGAAGAGCGCTGTGGCCGCTCCGTGATAGGCGTGCTCAATGACCCGGCGAGCAACCCCCGGATAGTCCGCGCTGGTCGCCGTGTTCGTCGGGAAGGAGGTCGGGTGGCAACACACCGAGAAGAGTACAGCCAGGGGAGCCTCCGCCTGCCCGTCGGCAGCCTCCAGGCGCAGGACGCGGACGCGCCGATCGACCGGTCCGGCCGGGTTCGGCAGCATCTGGATGCCGCTCGGTGTCGGCAGGCGGCGATTGACATTGAAGCCGATTTGGCCGTCACCCAGGGTGAGCCGCGCCGGGACAAGGCGGCGCGCGGCCATGATCGCGGCGCCCGCCGCTGCTTTCTCCACGATATGGACGTAGTCGGCGTCGGGAGCTGCGTTGCCCAGGGGGTGAAGGACCGGGCTGGAGTGGGTATGGGTGGCAAGCACCAGCGTGTGTTCGGGCGGAATGCCGGTGGCGGTGGCGATTCGTTGACGGATCATTGCCGCCGAATCGCGGCTGAGCGAGAGCGTATCGATGCTGACGATGGCCACTCGCTGCGGTCCGACCGCCAGCACGACCGCTGTCGCGCGCAAGTCGTCGCGGATGCGCTCGCTACGCGGCCCCAGGTGCGCCAGACCAGCCGGAGGCGTCACGTCGGCGCTCGCCGCCCCTGCCAGAAGCTCATCCATCCACGTGCCTTTGCTCTTGTCGCCCTCGTTGCCGAACCCCATGGTGCCCCGTCGCGGCGGCGGTGTCCAGTTGCTCCCGGACCGGCGTGTATTTGGGTTGGCCCGCCGATAGGGTTACAATCGTTTCGTCGCGCTATTAGGAAGGAGGGCGGCTAGCCGGTCGTCGTCCCTGGAGGCAACGCTTGCCGGCCTGGGATTGCCAACCGAATAAGGAAGGGCCGCCCCCCTGAGGAGTATTTGCAACTGTACGCCGCCCTATTCCGCGCCTGGGCGGCGCATGCTGGGCCGGGCAGCCCGCCGCCGTCAAGCTTTTAGCTCAGCAATGCCTGGAGTTGTGGCTTCAGGCCTCGCAGCGCCGTTTCCGCCGGAGTCTTGCCGTCGGTCACAGCGGTGATGGCGGTACCCACCGGCTTGCTCATCGCCGACCAGTTCTTGGTGAACAGGATGCGATCATCAGGCAGCGCCTGGGTAATGGCATCCACGAGGACGGGGATGCGCACGTCCTTCCCACTGAAGAGTCCGTTGGCCCAGGTAGTGATTGCGTCTGACGTCAGCGGCACCCGGTTCTCGAAGAGGGCCTGGCGCGACCCGGCAATAAGATACTGCATGAGCGACCAGCCCCCCTCCAAGTTCTTCGCTCCCTTGCCCAGTTGCACAATGGTGGCGTTGACCTGAGAGCCGGAGACGGTCACCTTGGGGAAGGGAGCAAAGCCGAAGTCCAGGCTGTTGACCTTGGCATAGGAGGTGAACTCCCATCCACCAATCGTGGACAGCCCAACGAGGCCACCCTGGAACCCATCCTTCGGCGTCTGGTCACCAGTCTTGGGGGAGACGTGGTACTTCGCAGAAAGGTCACCGAAGCGGGTATAGCAATCGATCATCTCCGCACTATCGCAGACGATAGTCTTCTCATCGGTGGTGATCCAGCTTGTCTTCCAGAGCGCCGGCAAGTCCATGTAATACCCGGGGCCGGTCAGTCCGACTTGCTCGAACGTCGTGCCGGTTACCTTGTTCAGTTTCTGGGCTATGGCGAGCATCGTTTCCCACGTCCAGGTATCGTCGCCCCATTTCGTCGGGGGCTCAGCAAGACCGGCCTTCTTGAAGAGTGCCCGGTTGTACACCATCGCCACACCGTTGCCACCGTAGGCAAACGGTAGGGCATACAGTTTGCCCTGATAGCGGCCGGCGATGTCCAGTATTGCCGGACTGTAGGCGCCCAGGTCGTACTTGTCGCGCGCGACGAACGGATCGAGCGGCGCCAGGAAGTCGACCTGGCCCAGCAGTTGGGCGGCGCCGGTCCACTTAATCACATCCGGGGGAGTTCCGCCGGCGAAGAGTGTGGTCAGCTTCGCCATTTCCTCAACGCCGCTGCCATAGACGGCGATCACGTCAACTTTGGCGCCGGGATGCGCCTGCTCATAGGGACCAATCAGAGTGCTGATGACTTTCATCTGGTCGCCGCTGAACTCGGCGAAATAGGTGATGGAACCTGTCGGCTTGGCAGCAGCCGTGACCGCCGCCGACGAGGTCGAA
>DHIZ01000241.1:65562-65828 GCA_002404055.1 Chloroflexi bacterium UBA4733 | reverse complement strand
TGCTGCCGCTGGCGACGCCGGAAACGGTGTCCAGTCCGCACAACAGCTACGCCATGGCGAAGCGCGACCAGGAAGAGATCGCCCTGAAGTTGGGTCGGCGCTACGGCATCCCCAGCGTGGCCTTGCGCTATTCCATCGTGCAGGGGCCGCGCCAGTCCTTCCGCAATGCCTATTCGGGCGCCTTGCGCATCTTCACGGTCCAGGCGCTGGCCGGCCGCATACCGGTGGTGTACGAGGACGGACGGCAACTGCGCGACTTCGTGAGC
>DHIZ01000241.1:62875-65351 GCA_002404055.1 Chloroflexi bacterium UBA4733 | reverse complement strand
CCCGGTCTGGCCGACACGGCGGCCACCGCCGAAGCGAGTATGCGGTCGCTCGGCGTGTTGCGCTTGGTCGAGTCGTAAGAGGGCTGCGCGGCCAACGGCCTGGAACTACGCGAGGCGGCGCTGGGGCTGTCGCTGGTCAACCCGGCGATCGCCGTCACCATCCCGGGCGCGCGCAGTGCGCAGGATCTGGAGGACAACCTGGCCGTCTCCGAGGTTGACCTGGCGGAGCTTGCGAAGAGCCGTGTGGGGCGCCGGTCACCCGCCCTTCAAAGGGCGGGCTAACAGCACGAAGCACCCTGAAGGGCGCTGCGGGGCGGGCTTGCCGCCCAACAGTCGCGCTTGCTCAAGCGGAGGAGCCTTCTGGAGCGACGATTGACGGGAGACGGCACGTTCGTCTGGCCGATGTGTACTGGAAGCTGCTCTATAACGAAGCGCGCCGCCGAGGCATCGGCCCGTCCACGCTCATCCGCATGCTGGCGCTGGAGAAGCTCCATGAGCAATCCGCCGACCGCAAGACCGCCTGATCGTCACTCGCACCTGTGCCGACAGGTACGCAAGCCGCACCGCATCCCAGCGAGCGGTGGGCGTGGAGCGGTTGCGGAGCAGGGACGGCTGGGGCGGCGACATCCCGGCCACTGTGCTCATTGCGGCACTCGCACGAAGCCTACCTGAACGAAGTGCTGATCGCTGGTGAACACCTCCCGTAGACCCAGTTGGCGCATCACCACGAAGCTGGCGGCATCAACGAGCGACCAGACTTTGTCTTCGTGCCGCTCCAATAGCGCCCACGCTTCGCCCTCTGTCGCCACGTCAATATGGACGACAGTGAGCTGCGACATTCGACGGATACCGTTGATGAAAGCGATGATCTGCCGACGAGGCGCACGCGACCGCGCGGTCAGCAGCGCAACCAGCTCGCCGAGGACATAGTTGGTCGTTACCAGGTCTCTGTTGGTCGCAACGATCCGTTTATAGAAGGCTTCCATTGCCTGGTGGTCCGGGCTGTTCAGCAGGGCAAGTTCTGCCCAGCCGGCTGTATCAACGAAGAGGCTGTCAGTTCGCTGGATGAATGTCGGCATACGCCTCCGCGAGATAATGGTCATGCCGCGCTACAAGGTCCGGTACATCACTGGCAAAGGCGCCCAGGAAATCCGCTAACGGATCCCTGGCAGGATCGTAGCCGACCGGAATTTCCGCTTCGGATGCCGCCAGATCATGTTGGGGCGACGAGCTCCTGTTCAGGTCCAGCAGCCATTCTTCCACGAGTTGCTGCGGCGTTTTCCCGCTATCCTGGGCAGCGTCGACGAGCGCCTGGTAAGCCGCGTCGGCGATCTCAAGCACGTGCGCCATTGCCACTCCCTCCTCCCCCGTTGCCTCTCAGTACTGCAGCACAGCGCCGCACGTACTCCTGCTCCGGCGGGCGCCCGGCGTGTGGCTCTCTTGATTGTAGCGGCAATGCGGACCGCAAGACCGCCTGACCGCTGATCGCAGCCGTGCCGACGGGTACGTATATTGCACCGCTGCGCCTTGCTCTACGTCAGCCGCAGCCGTTGCAGTGTTTTCCGACGATTGTGCTAGAGGTCTTTTCCACGTAAACCCGTTGCGAATGCGTCAAGTTTGTCAGGCGGAGAGTTTGGCCTGATCGACGAAGTGGTCGATGGCAGCATCAAGCCTGTCGAAGGCCGGGCGCAGGAGGCGGTCGTCGGCAAAGGGCAGGGCCGAGGCGCGCTGGCCATCGACGATGATCGGGCGCGTCACCTGCTGGAACCCCGCTTCGCCGATGGCGCAATCGTGGCTGCAGTGTTGGACGTCCAGGAGACGTCGATTGGCGTGGAAGCCGACCTGCCGTAAGGCAGGGAGATGCTGCAGCCCTTTGCCCAGGGCGAAGTCGCGGGCGTCGTTGATCGTGGTTTCGGTGCGCAAAGCCGGGCGCCCTTTGGGCGCTTCCTTGTGGTACTGCTTGATCCGACTGGACTTGTAGTCGATGTGCAGCGAAGGCGTCACTCCCTCGGTGATGACGCGGGTGCGGAAGCGACCGGGGGTGCGTTTGGTGACGCGGCGGGCGAAGATGAGTTGCACCTGGTCGGGACGGCCGAGGTCCAGGTTCTCCCGGATGACTTCCTCGAAGAAGATGCGCCCGGTGAGCGGGCGATCCAGCACCTGGGTCAGCGAGCACTCCAGTTGCAAGATGGAGAGCGCATACGTGTAGTCGGCCTTGGCGTCGTCCGGCGAGAACGGGTGCGGCAGCCGCGCCAGCCACTTGCGCAGGAGGCCCTCAATCAACTCGCCGGATAGCCCGTCGCAGCGGGTACCCGCTTGCGGGTGCTGGAGACGGGCCGGATCGGCGCAGGAGAGGATGCCGTTGTCCAGCGCCTCGAAGGCGATGCCCTCCTTGGCCAGCTGGCGCTTGAGGTACTCGTGGCCGTTGAGGCACAGCTTGGCGTTGTACGGAAAGTAGGAGCAGAACTTCAGGAAG
>DHIZ01000241.1:33808-62773 GCA_002404055.1 Chloroflexi bacterium UBA4733 | reverse complement strand
TGCCGCGCACCCCGCAGCAGACGACCCAGCCGACTCTGCCCCCTGCGACGACACGATCACCGCTCGCTCGCCCGTCCCACCTATGCTTCAACTCAGACAGACTCCTAAACTCAAGCCACGATGAAACCCGCAGGCCCCGAGCGCGCACCATGTAGATCCCATCGTGGCTTCAGTTTAGGCGCCTGCGCGTTGAGGTGATACCGGCTGCGTGCCGGCGGTTCAGTGCTGCGTTCAAGCCTGTTTTCCTTTGTCATCGTCAACGTCGTGGGCCAGCAAGGCCCCGACGTTTTTTTGCTGTGTCCAAAACGTTCCGGGGCCAGAAGCAATGCACAGAAAGGAGTCATGCCATGTCCCCGGCTAAGACGCCGGTCCGCACCAGTTGGGACCCGGTCGCTGAGTGGTACGCCGACTGGGTCGGCGAGGAGGGCAGCTACCAGCACCGGCAGGTGACCATTCCCGCCGTCCTGGACATCGGCGCCGGCCCCGGCCTGCTCGCGCCAGCCGTCGTCAGGGCCGGCGCCCACTACACCGGGGTGGACGCCAGCCCCAAGTTGCTGGCGATTGCCCGACGCCGCCACGGTCGGTCTGGCCGCTTCCCGCTCGCGGACGTGTGGACGTTGCCGGAAGCGCCGGAACTACAGGCCGGGTCCTTCGACGCCGCCGTGTTCCTGCTCAGCATCCAGGATATGGATCCTCTGCCGGATGTCTTGCGCTGCATGGCCTGGGCGTTGCGCGGCGGGGGCCGGGTGGTGATCGTCATGACTCACCCCTGCTTTCGCGTGCCAAGACTGAGTGGCTGGGGCTGGGACGACCGCCGGCACATGCACTACCGGCGGGTCGACCGCTACCTGACGCCGCTGCCGGTGCCGATGGCGACCGCCGGAGCCGGCAGCCGTACCACCGTCCGCTACCATCGCCCGCTGCAGGAATATGTCAATGGCCTGGCCAGGCACGGTTTCCTGGTGGACCAACTGCTGGAGATCCCGAACGTCGCCACGCGCGCCAGTGGGCTGCGGATCAAGGGGGAACAACTCGCCATGCACGAGTTTCCGGTCTTTCTCGGACTGCGAGCGCGCAAATTGGGACCCTAGGCAGAACGGGCGGCTCGGTATTCATCGATGACGGCAAGGAGAACGTCGAGGCGGCACGTGCGCTCGGTATTCGCAACATCCAGTTTTTCTCGACTGAGCAAGCGATCTCCGAACTGGAAGCGCTGCTGGATCAATACAGCGTCATAGGCGAGTGATACCCATCGGTTCCGCGCGGCCCGTAGCATCGCCCCGCCCCACCGTCCACAGCCGATCCAGGGATGGGAGCAGGTCGGTCACGTCCCGCTCGTTGTGCTCCAAGTAAACATCGACCGGGACACCGACCCCTTCGACCGCCGCGTCGAAGAAGAAGCGCCGGGTCGGCGCCTGGCAGACCAGGCCGGTGCGGGGTAGGACGAAGCGACGTACCTCACCGTACTGCATCGTCCCCGCTGATCGCTCCCCAATGAGCACCGCTCCCAACGCCCGCTGGAGGTCGAGCGCGGCGAGCTCACCTGATGAGCCAGCGTTCCGATTGAGCAGGACGAAGACGCGCCCGGCGTAGGGGCGGGTCGCCCGGCCCTGTTGGAGGCCCAGACCGAGGCGCGAGGGGTGCGCGGGCGGCGGGCCCGACCAGGTGGCGCGGAGGTGCTCCCGCTCCTTCCGCGCCGCCGTCGTGTCGACGGTTCCCTCCCTGATCTGTCGCTCCACCGCCAGGTTCCAGTGGTCGCACGGCCAGAGAGCCCCGACAACCTCCAGGTACGGGTGGCTTCGCCACTCCCCCTGGCGGGCCTGGGCGATCTAGGCCCGGATGTATTCCAGGCTGCCACCCTGATTGTCGCGCAGGTCGACCAGCAGTGTGGGCCGGCGCGGGCAGTTCCGGGACGTGATTTGACAGTAGGACGTGCCGCCAACCTTGCGTCGCCAGGGTGGCGAGGACCGCGCGGGTGTCGGCGTACACTGTCCAGCCGGATGGATCGAGATAGCACTCGCGGGCCCGCCGCGCCAGCACCTCTGCCGTCGCCGCTGAGAGGCCAACGGCCTCGTACGCGGCGCGCAATACTTCCTGAAGGCGCGCCCACCAGTCGTCCGGTACACAGCGGTCCAGATGCGGCAGTTCAGGTGTGTGCCAGGGGAATCCGGCCCTCAAGAACGGCGCAAGCTGCGCTCGCGTGACGCCGCACGCCGGATCGTGGGCAGCGAGGGTTTCGACCAGGGCGCCACTCCACATTCCGGCCCGAGTGGCGAGCGTGCCGTCGAAGTCCCAGAAGATGACTCTGGTTGGTGGCTTGACGGTCCTTCGCCTCTCTGGCCGGGGCGGCGCATGTTCCCAACATCGTGCTCGAATCGTACACGCTCGGCGTGCCAATGACAACCACCCAGGCCTTGACGCTCGCCGCCATCGCCGCGATCATCATCGACTATTGGTACTGGTGTATCATGGGGCCGTGAAGTGGAGGTGATGAGCGATGATCACCGATGTTGTCCGTTCTGTGCTGGTATCGCGCGATCAGGAGGTCCACAGCGGTGACGCCGTGTTTTTAGGCACTCGCGTGCCTGTGGTGAGCTTGGTTGACTGGTTGGAAGGGGGCTATGACCTTGATGAGTATCTGGACAGCTTCCCGTCAGTCAGGCATGAGCAAGTCATCGCTGCACTTGAAATGCTCAAAGAGGCTTTGCTGGCTGAGTGAGGATACTGCTCGATACGGAGGGCAATGGTTCCTGCCTCCGCCAGGATCACCAGGTACTACCACAGGTAGCCGTTGGTCTGGTCGCCGAGAACTGCCCTCAGATAGGCGGCATTCCCGGACCATAGGACTGGATGTCTCTCGAGAACGACGCCATCCGTAGCTGGATGATGAGAAGGGGCCATCGGCTCCGGGAAGTGTATCGCCAGCGATGACAGCACCGGGGCCTGGCACGACGAGTCCGCAACACGACGAAGCAGGGCCGGCGAGCGGCGGAGGGGTGCCGCGAGGAACGCCGGTGAGTAAGGCACTGGACATGAGCGAAGCCACTCGCACGATGAAGGCTGCGCTGGCGGCACTGAACAAAGTGCATGGGGATGGAAGCCTGCCAATTATCCCCGTGAAAATGAGCCGGTTGGCGGATCTGGCTGGTGGATACGAGTACACCAGTGCTGGTCTGCCGTTGGCCATTGGGATCAGTCGTCGAGGGGACCATCCAGAGTTGACGATGCTCCACGAGATCGGGCATTTTCTGGACCACCAGGCGCTCGACATACCGGGCACGTTCGCCTCCGTGTCGAGTCCGTTGTTGCTTGAGTGGCGGTCAGTGATCGACGCGAGTCCGGCCGTACTAGCGCTACAACGGTTGCGAAGTCAGCCAGGCGTGCGCGTGCAGTACATTGACTACCTTCTGGACCGTCGGGAGTTGCTGGCGCGCTCGTATACGCAGTGGGTCGTCATAGCGAGCGCGAACCGAGCTCTGGCAGGTCAGCTTGAGCAGGAGTTAGCGCGAATCCAGGCCGCCCCGGTGCCGTATACTCGGTGGTGGGAATCTTCGGATTTTCTGGGAGTAGCCCAGGCGTTTGACCGGCTGTTCCGGGATAAAGGATGGCGCGCGTGACTGAGCATGTCGGGTTGGAAACAATGGTCCGCGAGATCATGCTGGAAATGAACGTCGATGAGGTGACCGCTCGCTTTGTAGCGTCTATTGAGCGCGGCGAGCGGCACGGCGATCTTCAGGTCGTGCCGGCAGACCGAACAAGACGTGCTGCTGCAAAAGAGCCAGCACCGGCGCTGGCGGGGTCCGGGCGGGAAGGACGAGCGCGTTCGTAAGGCGTTCGGTACCGCTCGTACGGGAAGCACTTCTGGCTTAAGCTGGCAGCGTACGCGAGTGATACCGGTTGGTTCTCGCGCGGCCGGTGTCATCGCGGATACTCCTGTCATGGCCGTACCAGATTTGGGTCCCTGGCAGCCGCTGGCGGTGCGCGACCTCGCGCCACTACTCGCCGGCATGGCCTTCCCGTGGTGGGTCGCCGGCGGTTGGGCGATCGATCTCTTCGTGGGACACCAGACCAGACTGCACGACGACCTCGATGTGCTCGTGCTGCGTCGGGACCAGCTTGCCGTCCACCAGGCTTTGCGCGGGTGGGATCTGCACGCCGCCGATCCACCAGGCACACTGCGTCCCTGGGCGCCGGGCGAGACACTCGGCGCAAGTATCCACGATATCTGGTGCCGTCCCGCTGCCGCTGCTCCCTGGGCAGTCCAGTTGATGCTCGCGGATGTCGACGCGACGGGAACCCGCTGGGTCTTTCGCCGCGACTCGCGTGTCACCGGTTCCCTGTCCAGCCTGGGCCGCCGCAGTGCCGAAGGCATCACCTACGTTGCTCCGGAGGTGCAGCTCCTGTACAAAGCAAAGCAAGCCCCGCTCCCGAAGGACGAAGAGGACTTCGCGGTGGCCCTACCCCTCCTGGATGCGCCCAGCAGGCGATGGCTGACGCAGGCGCTTATCACGCTTCAGCCAGAGCATCCCTGGCTGGAGCGCTTGGTCCTGGAATAGGGGAGAGCAGAGCGTCATGCCTGGTTACCTGTCGACAGACTTGGACCTTATGATTCGACGCCTGATCAATCCGGCCTTTCCAACGCCGACACGGAGCCTCACCGACATCACGCTGGTGATGGAGCAGCACGCCGAGGCGTTCCGGGCGATGGTGCTGGAATTGTGCCGTCCCCATCGTGCGGCGCCGCCGGACGTGCTGGTCTGCATCGAGTCGTGCGGCTACCTGTTCGGCGCCCCGATGGCCTTCGAGCTTGCCTGCCCGATGGTACTCGCTCGCCGCGCCGGAAAGTTGCCTCACTGCTCATGCTTCCCGTAGCTTGACACCAACCAAGCCGACGCAACCCAAAGATGTACTGGTGGCCACGCAGAGGTTCAAACAAAGTGGCCCGTAGCATCGCCCCGCCCCACCGTCCACAGCCGATCCAGGGATGGGAGCAGGTCGGTCACCTCCTGCTCGCTGCGCTCCAAGTAAACATCGACGGGGACACCGACCCCTTCGACCGCAGCGTCGAAGAAGAAGCGCCTGGTCGGTACCTGGCAGACCAGGCCGGTGTGAGGGAGAACGAAGCGGCGTACCTCACCGTACTGCATCGTCCCCGCCGAGCGCTCGCCGACGAGCACTCCTCCCAAAGCTCGTTGGAGGTCGAGCGCGGCGAGCTCACCCGAGGAGCCGGCGTTCCGATTGAGCAGGACGAAGACGCGCCCGCTGTAGGGGTGAGTTGCCCGGCCCTGTTGGAGGCCCAGACTGAGCTGCGACGGGTGCGCGGGCGGCGGGCCCGCCCAAGCGGCGCGGAGGAGCTCCCGCTCCGCCCGCGCCTCGGTCGTGTCGACGGTCCCCTCGCCGATCTGTCGCTCCACCGCCAGGTTCCAGGGGTCGCACGGCCAGAGCGCTCCGACGACCGCCAGATGCGGGTGGCTTCGCCACTCCCCCTGGCGAGCCTGGGCGATCCAGGCCCGGATGTATTCGAGGCTGCCACCCTGATTGTCGCGCAGGTCGATCAGCAACGTCGGCTGGCGCGCGTGCATCGGGTAGTCGTCGGCAAGGCGGCGGAGTTGCTGGCGCACCGCCGTGGATGTTGCGAAGCTGCGCAGGGTGATCACCGTGGTATCGCCGATGGCGCCATAGTCGTACGCCGGGATGTCCAGCGGCGCGAGGGGCGGGGTCGGCGTCCGAGGTCTCGGTCGCAATTCGATCTCCAGTCCGCCATAACGCAGCGTCAGCGCGGGCGCACCACCAGACGCGGAGAGGGTGAGCACCGTCGCGATCCGGCCATCGCTGCGCAGGAGCGGCGCCGTGCGCAGCGTCGCCGGCCGGACGCCCGGGATACCGGCGACGGCGTCGGCATCAGGCGATGGAGCGTCGGCGGGGACGACCGCCTGGTACTCGCGGCAGACCAACCGGGGGTCTGCATCCAGGTCCGGTCCGGCGCCGCGAATGAGCAGGTGGTGATCAGGGACGACCTGGCGCAGCGCCACAAGTGGCTCGATGACGCCCGCACGGAAGTCGATGGCGTCGCCGGCGGCCCGGACGGTCTCCATCCAGCGCGTGAAGAACGCGTCGGGGTCGAACCCCCGCTGCTGGAGCCAGTCTGGATAGCCGGCGTATTGCCGGCGGAGGAGCTGGTGCAGGAAGGTGAGATCAGCGAGGAAGGGCTCGGTAGGGAGCGGGTCAAGCCGCGGATGCGGCAAGAGTGCCGCCCGGAGGGGCGGGCTATCGGGATCGAAGCAGTAGGGACACCCACGGGCAGCGGTGGGCGGGAGGTAGGGCGAGGCGGTCTCGCCCAGCGATGCTGTTGCTCCCGCCATGCCGGTTCTCCCTGTGCTACCCGCGACCCGGATCATACGCCACAGGGCGCCCGTTCTCCAGGTAGCATGGATCCGAACGTATCAGACGTTCCTTTCCTGGGAGGGCACGCATGAAGCACTCCGCTGCGGCAGACGGCTCCATCGCCTCTCAGGTCTTCACGTTGGCCGAGAAGGACGAGCTTCCCGTTTTCACCATGGTCTACCGCCGGCCACCCAACCGGGTCTCCCACATCCCGATACAGGTTCTGCGCATCGATCGTCGCTCGGTTCGCTTCCTGAACGAGTGTGCCCCCAAGGAGTCGTTCCGGTTCGACGGCGAGGTCGTGCTCGACCGGGGCTACCGGGGCGTCTGGTTTGTCGGCAACGGCGCGAGCCACGATCTGGGAAAGGTCTACAACGCCAACGGCCGGCACACCGGCTACTACGTCGACGTCCTCGAACCCGTGCGCTGGCAGGACGACGACATCGCCACCATCGAGCCACTGACCGACCTGTTTCTCGACCTCTGGATCGCCCCCGACGGTCGCTGGCAGGTCTTGGACGAGCCGGAGTTCTGGGAGGCCGAAGCGCACGGGTGGATCACGCCGGAGCAGGCATCCCATGCCCGGCGCACGCTGGCGCACTTCGTCGAGCTGGCTGAGGCCGGCACGCTCGTCACGCCGGAGGCCCAAGCATTCGAGATCCGCTTCTGACCGCGCTCCAGACCGGGGCTCGCGTGGAGCGGAGCCTCAGCATGTCCCCGATCGCCACGTCTCCATCGGCCACGTCCGCCAGATGGGCACTGTCCACACCTTGGGGTGCAGGGGCCCGATGGGTGCGGCAGCCGCTAGACCAGCAGCGACAGCGTCTCCGCGAAGAGGCGTAGGCCGAAACAAAGCAGGACAATGCCGCAGAGCAGGTTGACCCAGCGGAACAGGGCTGGTCGGACGAACTGCCGGGCGCCGGCGATCAGGGAAGCAAGGAGGAAGCACCAGCACAAGGCCGCCAGCATGAAGCCGCCGAAGAAGATGGCGAAGTGCATAGGCTGCGGATTGGGGACGCCCAACGTCACCATTGCGCCCCCCACACCGAGCCAGAAGGCGATGGCATACGGGTTGGCGAGGGAGAGGAGGACGCCAGTGCCGAAGGCGCTCTTGGGTGCATCAGTCACCGCCTTCGGCAGCGCGCCGACGCGCGCCTCTTGGAGCGCGATCCAGGCGAGATGCAGCAGGAAGCAGGCGCCGGCCAGACCGAGGACCAGCCGCACCGGCTGGTACTGCACCAGCACGGCGGCGCCGGCGAGCGCGAGGGCCGCCCAAGTGGCATCACCGATGAGCGAGCCAAGCTCGAGCAGCAGCACCGACCGGAAACCGCGCTCGAGGCCCCGACGCGAGGCCTCGGCGGTCACCGCGCCTGGCGGGGCGCAGTAGGCGAGGCCCAGGCCGAACGCCGAAAGGAACAGGAGCGTCACCGGTCATCCTCCGGTCGGACGGCCAGTGACAATGGGACGATGACGCGTTCACGGCCGGCGTAGCGGACCAGATCGGCGTAGCCGGCCTGCCGAGCGAGGACCTCGGCGGCAGCGAAGTGCCGGGTGAGCTCGTGCGGCGCGTGGGCGTCGGCGCTGATGAGCATTGGAATACCCCGCCGTCGCGCGCTCCGCAGGAGAGCCGGCGACGGGTAGGCTTCCCTGGCGGGCCGGTCCCAGCCGCTGGTGTTGAGCTCGATCGCCATATCGGCCTTGGCGATAGCGTCCAGCGCCGCTTCGGCTTCCGTTGCCAGATCGACGGTCGGCCGGTAGCCGTACTTCTTCGGCAGATCGAGGTGCCCCACTATGTCGAAGGCGCCGCTCTCAGCGAGCTGGCGGACTAGGCGCCAGTAGGTGCGCCAGACCTCGTCGCGCTCGTCGGCAGAGAGTCCTTGCCAGAGGCGCGCCTTGGTATCGAGGGGAAAGCGACCGACGAAGTGAACCGAGCCGATGATGTAATCGAAGGGATGGGCGGCGAGCCGCCGGCGCAGCTCTTCCACCGTCTCGGGGAAGAAGTCCGCTTCGAGACCCAGGCGGAGTGTCAAGCTGCGGGACGTAGCAGCGACGGTCTGGACCTCGCGAACATAGGCCGGTAGGCGATCCAGCGGCATGCTCCAGGCAAGGGCAGCGCCGTCTGGCGCAACGGTGTAGTGGTCTGAGATGCCGAGCTCATTGATCCCCATCTGACCAGCGACCTCCACGGAGGCGGCGACGCTGGCGGAGCCGTCACTCCAGCGCGTGTGGTTGTGGATAGACACCAGCATTCGGGCCGTCCACTCCAGCCCGAGCGCGACAGGCTCGGGAGATATATATCGCTCGCAACCATCCGCGCTGACGAACGACGTGGCCGGCGGCGCCCACAGCAGTGTAACAGGCAGGCGCCGCCGGCCCTGCCGCGAAAACAACACGATGACCAACTCATCAAGGACATCGAGCGGCTGAGGAAGCATCTGGGGATCGAGCGCTGGCTGGTCTTCGGCGGCTCGTGGGGTTCGACGTTGAGTCTAGCATAGGCCGAACGCTTTCCCCAGCGCGTCTCGGAGATGGTCATGGTTTAGTATCGTGACCACCTCTCGCACGCCGGGTCACTACGGCCAACCGGGATATCCGGAACCGTCGTCGGTCAAGAGCGGAACGACGCCCCGCAAGTCCGCAGCTTGCCTTCGGGCCGCGTTCTGGAGTGTGCCAGGGGAATCCGGCCCGCAAGAACGGCGCAAGCTGCGCTCGCGTGACGCCGCATGCTGGATCGTAGGCAGCGAGTGCATCGACCAGCGCGCCACTCCACATTCCTGCGCGCGTGGCGAGCGTGCCATCGAAGTCCCAGAAGATGACTCTGGTAAGTGGCTTGATGGTCATTCGCCTCTCTGGCCGGGGCGGTGCATGTTCCCGACGGCGTTGTCGAATCATACGCCCTCAGCATGTCAACGACAACCGCCTGCTCCTTGGCGCCGGCCGCAGGTATCATAGTCGGGTCGAGGCTCATCTTCGGGAGCACAGGCGAGTGACGGATACGCCACCGATCCGGGCGATCTCCTTCGATGGCGATGGCACGCTGTGGGATTTCAATCAGGTCATGCGGCATGCGCTGCGCTACGCCCTCACGGAACTTCGGGCGGCGGCGCCTGGCCCCAGCGAGGGGCTGACCATCGACGCGCTGATCGCCATTCGCGATGGTGTCGCCCGGGAACTCAAAGGGCAGGTGACCAACCTCGAGGCGGTGCGGCTGGCCGCCTTCGAACGGACCCTCCGGCACATCGGTGTGGTCGATGCAGGGTTGGCGGCCCGGTTGAACGCCGTGTACTTGCAGCATCGCTTTGCGGACACCCGGCCCTTCGATGACGTGCTGCCCACGCTGGACGCCCTCCGCGGTCGCTATCGACTGGGCCTGCTCTCCAACGGCAATAGCTATCCCGAACGCTGCGGCTTGCCGAATCGCTTTCACTTCGTCGTCTTCTCGCAGGATCACGGGATCGAGAAGCCTGATCGGCGGCTGTTTGAGATCGCCCTCACGCATGCCGGATGCAGACCACAGGAACTGCTGCACGTGGGAGACTCGCTCACCAACGATGTTGCCGGAGCGAAGGAAGCGGGAGTGCGTTCCGTCTGGCTCAACCGTGACGACAGGCAGAACGACAGCGCCGTGCAGCCGGACTTCGAGATCACGTCGCTGACCGAACTGCTCGAGATTCTCGACAGGTTCCCGTAGTGCATGAGCCCCACTTGGGGCGAACGATGCCGGAACACAAACCCGAGCGGCTGCACCCAAGTTGTTGCCATGGCGATCTGCCTCCCGCTCGGTTCGCAAGAGGCCATGGCTCCGCGCACCGCCGACATCAGGCGAGCGCTCGGACCCGATCGATGAAGCTGGCGAAGCTGTCTGTGGCCGGGTCGTAGGCCGGCGTGCGTCGCACCATGCGGACGGCCTCGATCCCCGCCTCCGGTAGGATCACCAGATGTCAGCGCGAAACGCCGTGGCGACTGTCGGCAGGAATCGCTACTATTACCGTCGTCTGAACTTCGCCACGTGCCAACTCCAAGACGTCGACAAGAATTACGCTTACACGGGATTGGGACGAAGGCTTGGTATGCGCATCACGCAGGCGGACGGGCCGAGACGATGAGCAGGGGCCAGCGGCTCTGGGAAGTGTATCGCCAGCGATGACAGCACAGGGGTCGGGTTCGAGGAGTCCAGAACACGACGAAGCAAGGCGGACGAGCGGCGGCGGGGTGCCGCGAGGAACGCCGGTGAGCACGGCGCTGGACATGAGTGACGCGACACGCACGATGAAGGCTGCGCTGGCGGCACTGAACAACGTGCATGGGGATGGAAGCTTGCCAACAATCCCTGTGAAAATGAGCCGCCTGACGGATCTGGCCGGCGGATACGAGTACACCGGTGCCGGTGTGCCGGTGGCGATTGGGATCAGCCGACACGGGGACCATCCAGAGTTGACGATGCTCCACGAAATCGGGCACTTTCTTGACCATCAGGCGCTCGACATACGGGGGACATTCGCCTCCGTGTCGAGCCCGTTGTTGCTTGAGTGGCGGTCAGTGATTGACGCGAGTCAGGCAGTTCAAGCGCTACAACGGTTGCATAGTCAGCCAGGCGTGCGCGAGCAATACATTGACTATCTTCTCGACCGCCGGGAGTTGCTGGCACGCTCGTACACGCAGTGGGTGGTCACGACGGGCGCAGACCGAACTCTGGCAGGTCAGCTTGAGCAGGAGTTAGCGCGAATCCAGGCCGCCCCGGTACCGTATACTCGGTGGTGGGAATCGTCGGATTTTCTGGGAGTAGCCCAGGCGTTGGACCGGCTGTTCCGGGACAAAGGATGGCGCGCGTGACTGAGCATGTCGGGTTGGCAACAATGGTCCGCGAGATCATGCTGGAAATGAACGTCGATGAGATAACCGCTCGCTTTGTGGCAGCTATTGAGCGCGGCGAGCGCCATGGCGATCTTCAGGTCGTGCCGGCAGACCAAACAGGACGTACTGATGCAAAAGAGCCAGCGCCGGTGCTGGCGGGGTCCGGGCAGGAACGACGAGCGCGTGCGTAAGGCGTTCGGCGGTTTATAACACGTGCATCAGCGCGTGGCCGTCAGGTAGGCCTCGGCGCTCGTGCCGCCCTGCCGGTGACCTATTGGCAACTGGCTGAGTCGGGATAAGTAAGCGTCGGCTGCATCACCCAGGATGTGGTGGGCAGCCTCGGCATAACTCGGTGTCCGTGCCAGGAAGTCTGCGCCCGGCAAGATCTCGGGCTCGTGATGATTGCTCGTCTGGTAGCGGTACTTGAGGACGACCTCGGCGAAGCCGGCTTCCTCAAAGCAGCACACCAGGTCGCGCTCGTCGAAGTTGCGCATGACCTTCCAGTCGGCATTCCGCTCCTGCTGACGGAGCAGGGCGACGACCTGGCCGTGTGCCGGCTGGAACTCCGGGGCATCGAAGCTGTCGTACCAGCGGCGTCAGATGCCGTGCCTATTGATCGGCTCGAGGATGGCGGCCCGACCGCCGGGACGCAGCACGCGGAAGCACTCGTGAGCCGCTGAAGTGCGGTCGGCCAGATAGATGAAGATGGAGCGGGCGACGAGCACGTCGAATGCCTCGTCCCGCAAGGGGAGGGCGAGGGCATCGCCTTCCACGGGGAGGACAGCAGCGCCGATGGGATCAGCCAGGGCCCGCTGCCGGCAGGTGCGCAAAGCGCCGAGCGAGAGGTCGAGCGCGACGACGCGGCCGGTCGGGTCGCGCGGCGCGTTGGCCGGCAGCGAAGCGGGACGGCCGCCCTGCGGGCGTCGGCGCAACCACGCGATCCCGGATCGGTTCAATCACGTCCCAGCGGAGTGCGCAATTCGTGTCGTGCGGATCGAAGGAGGCCCACTTCTCGCGGTGGGCGACGCCGGTTCGCTTCTCCCGCCAGGCGTCCATGACGCGTTTCCTCCAGTCTGCCGACTGGCAGCGATACTATCGTGGCAAACGGCGGGGCGCAACCGGCGCCACCAGGCGCGCCTGCTACGTAACCTCTTCAGCGAGAGCAGCGGCGATACGAACGGCAGCGCCACTGCCTGAGCCGGGAGCGTGGCGCTGATCGGAGGGACAACAGGAGGCACTGGTGAGCAACGAGCACGAGGTACCGGCAGCCATTCGCTATGTCGTCGACGACATAGCGTTAGCTGTGGAGCAGTTCCTTGATTTGGTCCAGCGAGTCTGGCCGGGTACCTATCATCTGGCGCTGGCGCAGCAGGCGCTCCGGCGAACGACGAATATCACGGCCTGGTAGGGGGCGCAGCTCGTCGGCTGCGTTCGCGTGCTCACCGATGGCTACTTCTTCGGGGCACAGCCCGGAACAGAGGGGTTCTTCGAGACGTTGGGCTATCAGCGCAGCCTGCAGTCGTACGCGCGGCGCAAACCGCGCTGAGGGGTCACGCTAGGGCAGGCGCCAGGGTCGAAGTCGCGCCCGCCGTATCGGTGTTCACGCCCGTGACGGAATGGGATCGATGATGAACCACTCGTGATAGAGAATGGCGATGAAGAAGTCTTCACCGGGTACGCGGTCGCAAACGGCCACAAAGCCGGCGCAGATCCAGGCATCGTTGGGGTCCGGGCAGTAGGTCGTGTCCTTGAGGAAGAGGGTCAGGCTGGCGCCGTCATCGCTGACGATGCTGCGGAGGAGGGTGATGTTGGGGTGCTGCTCCTTGCCGACCGGGAGGAGGACGGTGTGCCCGTCCAGGATGAGGAACGCGGGGTCGTCGTACTCGAGCACCGAATCCCAGCCCTCGGGACCCTCATGTTTCTCAATGATGCGGTCCCAGCGATAGGATCGGATCGTCTCCAGCGTCGTTGGCGCCAGGCTGGCGAGTTCCATGCGCTTCCCTCGCTTCCTTGCCTGTTGGGGCGTGAGCAGTGTCCGCTGCTCGCCGGCATCCACGCGCCGGTTGTTCAGTTGTGGGCAGTGTACCTGCCCGCTGCCGCCATACCGGCGCCACTCACCGATCGTCGCACTCTCGCCCCGGCCGGACCAGCGGACTGGCCATTCGTTCGCTTCGGTGCCGCTCGGGGGTGGCGAGTAGCGACGGGCAGACGGCGCTCTTGATCCGCTCCTTGATCCAGCACTCACCGGCGCCATCATCTAACGCCAGGGGCGCGACCGATGCAAGCCGCGCACGATTGCGTCGTGGAATTCACTGCCAGGAATGGGGCGGCACTCCATTTGACGGTGAAGGACTCCGGCACGACAGAATTTCCGGCCGACGATCGCTTTGCGGAATCCAGACTCAGACGGCGAGACCAAACTGCCCGGCTGCTGCAAGGAGGTCGGGATCATCGCGTAGGATCGGCTCGGATATCCCGACGCGTTGAAAGGCGGCGCCTTCGAAAATGGCCCAGCAGTCGAAGGCATCATCGAAACGACTCCGGCAGGCGATCCCCTGAAATTCGCGCTCGTGGGCCCAGCGACTGATGACCCGGGTGAGGGTCCGACCGGGTCCGCGTACCCCGCTGACGTCGATGTCAGCGAAGGCCAGATGGTGCAGCAAAGGCGCCGGCTCGACCCACAGCAACTCCGTGGTCTCGAGCCGCCGCAGATCCAGAAATCGCTGTCCGGGGGCAAGGCGCACCTGACCGAGGCAACGGGAAGTTCGCCAGCTCGCCGGGACGCCCCCCGATGGCACGGCGACGGCGCCGACATCCTTGAGGACGGCAAGGGGAACCCGGAAGCGAGCGACCGCTTCGATGAAGCAGCCCAACCGCTGTTCCGCGAGATAGAGCACCCGATAGGGCCTGCTGGGGATCGTCGAAGCGACTGGGTTCGCGGACACTGGCATCGCGCGGCGGCCAGGCCAAGGGATCAGGCCAGTGCCCGATGCGCCAGAGCGCGCCTACTGGCGGCGGGGCCTCGACGGGTATCACCCGTAGGCGAGGAAGCTGCGCGCGGCACGCACCACGCGTTCTGGATCACGGCGTAGCACGAGCACGGGCGGCTCGTCGTCCAGGAACGGGTCCATGCCGATGAACCAGGCCTGGATCGTATCCGGAGCCTCCCGCTCCAGCAGCACTTGCGTAACGGCCCAGGCGCCACGCAGCCGAGCGACGGCCTGGGCCGAGGGCTGGCGGCTCCCGCGCCCCCACGCCCGCACAGCGCGCGGATCGCGCACGCCAGCAACCAGCGCCACCAACTGCGGGCCGAGGATCGTCTGTAATGCCCGGGTGACGTCGGGTAAGGGAAGCTCACCGCGTCCGTCGGATACAACGGGTGCGACGGCATGACCCATGGTTCGCTCCCCCTTTCCAGCTATGCTACCACGACCATGACGGTCCCATGGTGATTGGTGCGCGGGTGCAACAGCTTGCCTCGCGCTGAACAGCCGCTCAAGGCGGCCGCCGCGGGCCAACGGCGCCTGCCGGCAGTTACACTCTCCGTGTTGACGAAGCAGAGCGTCCCAAGGACGCATTTCAAGGAGCGGCATGCCGCGTCAAACGTCCAGCGATGCGGTGTCGATCAGCGCCGCCAACGCTGACGGTTGCGCGCCGTGAGCACAGTACGACGGTGGCGACGTCGGCCCAGACTATCACTTCCGCCAAACGTCGTCGGGTGGTGGCGGATCGTTTGCCCCCTGCCTACCGCGAGCACGCTGCTCACCATTACGCTTGCCACCTTTGTGGTGCTGAGCGCCCTCCTGCCGGTCGGCTTCAGCCTGGCGGCCGGAGCGCTGGTCGGCGTGATACCCGGAGCCGTCCGGGGGGCTTCAGCTCCGGCGCGGGGCAGTTCGCCCTCCAGATGCTCGCCGCCAAGATCAACCTCCATGTGGAGGAACGGGCGATCCGCGCTGTGAACACGCCTACCACGATCAGTCACCTGGAAGATCCCGCGATCCTGGATCGGGTTGCTCTGTTGCAATTGATCAACTTTGGCGCCTGGACGCCGGGCGGCGTGGTCCCCGGGTTGGCGACCGTAGCGGCGCAGTGGCTCCAAAGCATCGCCTATACCATCGTCCTGGTCAGCTTCTCCTGGTGGTTGGCGCTGGCCCTCTTCCTCTTTCAGGTCGTCGTCTCCCAGGTTGATCGGCGGGAGTTCGTGCGGACCGAGCGGCTCTACAGCACCCAGCACCAGGTACACCGGCGGTCGGAGTACGTCCGGGATCTGGCGCTGTCGTCAATCGCGCCTCAAACGGGAGTAGCGGCTCCACAGCAGAAGGCATTTTCCCCATAGCCCAGCATGCGCCGACCGTCGTGCGACTTGATGGACCGCGTGAGGGCATCCGCTTCGACGTTGCCGAGTGGCGGACACGCCTGAGTGTCGGCTTTCAGGACTTCAGCAAGTTTGAGTTCCTTGCTCGCGAGACGGTCGGCGTCGGTAACGTGCAGCGCATCGAGAACAGCGCGGCGGTCCAGCAAGCGGCCGTCAGAGCCGGGGCGGACGATATCGTGGCGACGCAGTCGAAGGGGTTGGAGACGCAACTCGGCAAGACCTAGGATGGTGGCGTCGAGGTGTCCGGCGGCCAGTGGCAGAAGCACCCACGCTTCGCGTGGGTACCCGCTTGGCGCGCGCATCCATGCGAACCGCGCCCTTGCTACTGATTCTGGACGAGCCGACGGCGGCGATCGACGCCCCCACGGAATATTCTCTCTTTGCCCGTTTTGCCGAGGCGGCACGGCGCGGGGAGCGACAGGGTGCGATCACGCTGGTCATCTCCTACCGCTTCTCAACGGTGCGGATGGCCGACCTGATTGTCGTTCTGGATCAAGGTCGGCTGCTGGAGGTCGGCAGTCACGAGCAGCTTCTGCGGCGCGGCGGCCTCTATGCCGAGCTCCATCGGCTGCAAGCGCAGGGATATCGCTGATCAGCGTTCTGCTCACCAAGGCGCTCCATGATATGACCAAATCGCCGCTGGTGCAGCGCACGCTGCAATGACACCGAGCGCCGCCACTCGCTGCCGAAGGGATGCGGAGATGTAGACTCCGGTCACCGCTGCACGAGCGTCGCCACCTCGACTCCGCGCTCCTTGAGCAAGCCGGTTGCCTCCGCACGGATGAGTAGCGTACGCTCGTACTGACGCAACAAATCGTCGCGCCATTGTCGTTCGTTCGAATCAAGGCCCTCGCGCTGTTGCTTGAGGTTGAGGCCCTCCAGTTGCGCTGATTCTTCCGTGCTCAGATGGCTACGTGCCATTTGCAGTAGTGTCTGACTATCGAGCAGCCGGAGTTGGTCCAACGGCGAGGCCAGGTCGTCCGGTACATCATCCTGCCGCTGGAGCGCTGCGAGAATCACGTCGAGGAGTTCTGCTTCGAGCGGCCGCCGAGCCTGATCAGCGTGCTGCTGCAAACGCTCATAGACCTCGCCCGGCAGGCCAACCGTCACTGGCCGAGAGGGTATCACACAACCTCTGCTTCTCCATGCTGCCTATGGTCATCCTACCTTCAGATTGTAGCGCTCGTCACGGACGCGGCGCACTCGGAGATTGCTCGGTTCGTCCGGGCGCAGTTCGGCAAGCGGCTTCACGAGCCACTCCGTCCGCTCGGCATCGGTCGTCGCCGGGTCGACCTCGCACAGTTCCAGGCGGCCGTCGATCATTCGGGACTGTGTGCCGTACTTCTGGGGCTTGCCTTGGGTCACGAGCCAACGGTCGTAGGCGGCGGCGGCCAACCAGCGGCAGCCGGCGTGACCAAGTGCCGCCCCATGCTTGGCGAGCTCGTGGGCGCGCCAGGAGTCGTCGAGGCTGTCGCCGTGCTGGAGGAGCATGGCGGCGTGCCAATAGTCGGCGGCATCCTTGAGCGCATCGCCGGCGATGATGTCGACCCGCTCGTTGCGCGCCTTCGGTGAGGCCTCGCCCGCCCCGTGCATGACGCCGACCACGGTGAGATCTTGCGGAGATATCTCGATTCCCGCTTCCTCCCGGGCCTCCCGAACCATCGCTGCGTGTACCGTCTCATCGCCATCCAGGTGACCGGCAATCCCGCTGTAGTTGCCGTCTTCGTAACCGGTATGGCAGCGGCGTAAGAGGAGCACGCGACTGTCGTGGAAGAGAAAGAGATGCACGGTGGCCAGCACTCGGAAGCGCGCAGGCGCCATATCGTCCTCCTTAACATGCTGGTCGCTTTGCCAGAAACGATACCGCGAACCGGTGCAGCCTCTGGACGAATCTGTCCATCCCCAGGCCAGTGGTACATGGGGCGCGCAGAGGGTAGCACAGCGCCGGCCGCCTCACTTCCGTAGCGGGCCGCCGTCCTTCCTCACTGCTTGACGCCTGCCGGTTGCAGGCTGTAGCATCCGAGTCGGTCTCGACAGCGGGAGAGGATCACTTGCATGGCTGCTGGCATCCTTCCACAGTCGCCTGACGAGGGCGCGGTGACGAACGGAACACCGTTTCCCCTCGCCCTGCTCGCCGAAGTGGACCGGCTGGCCGCCCGCCCGTTGTGGCCGAACTACGATCCGCGTGTCCTGCCGGTCGCCATCTACGACGGCCGGCAGACCTGGCTCTTCCGCCATCCCGACCCGCCGCCGGAGTTCACGCCCAGCGGGACGCACCGCCCCTCCCTGGTTTACCCTGGCCTGCATCCGGCCGTCCGGGCCAACAGCTCCGTCACCCTGAACGGCCAAGGGACGGCGACCGCGCTGCTGGGCAACTCCGGTCGGCGCAGCCTGACGGACCTGGCGGCTCTCGTCATCCACGAGATCTTCCACGTCTTCCAGCGCCAGCGCCATCCAGATTGGACTGCCAATGAAGCGGACCTGTTCGTCTATCCCATGGCTGACGCCGCCCTGCTCGGATTGCGTCGATTGGAGACGGCAGCGCTGCGTCAGGCGTTGCACGCGCTTGACACGGCCGAGCAGACGGCCTGGGCAGCGACGGCGATTGGTTATCGTCGTGAACGTTTCCAGCGGCTGCCGAGCGAAGCCGTCGCTTACGAGCGGGGCAACGAGTTGCAGGAGGGATTGGCGCGCTACGTCGACGGGAAGGCGCGCAGCGACGCCGACCGCCTGACGGCGCTCGACCAGGACTTCCCGGCGGACGGGGTGCGTACACGCACCTACGATGTCGGGCGCGCCCTGGCCCTGCTCCTCGACCGGCTCGCCCCTGGCTGGCAAGAGTATCTGGAGGTAGGGGAGACGCAGCCGCTGGACCGGTTGCTAGGAACAGCGCTGGACCGCATCGGCGCCGTGCCCGCCGCGTTCAGCCCGGAGGAGCGGGCGCGGGCGATGGCCCGGGCGCAGGCGGACGTGGCGACCTTGCAGCGGGAGCGCTCCGGGCAACGGCAGGCCTTCTTTGCGCTGCCCGGCTGGCAGGTTGTCATCAGCGTTGAGCGCGGCGAGCCGATGTGGCCGAAGGGGTTCGATCCCTCCAACGTCCAGCACCTTGGATCCGGCGAGGTGCTGCACACGCGCTACCTCCGGCTCGGCAACGCCGCCGGCACCGTCGAGGCGCTCGGGCATCCGGCGCTGACGGAGGCGGCGGGCGAGCATCCGCTATACACTGGCGTCCGGGCGGTGACCGTCGCCGGGCTGCCGGAGCAACCGGTGGTTCGAATTGGTGATGACGCGATCGAGGTGACCGCCGCTGGCGTCACGGCGACGTTCCGGGAGGCCCGGGTAGAAACGCAACCGCGCGGCGTCATCATAAACGTCCGGGGCGACCAGACGGCCTGATTGTTCGTGTGTCGCCACGTGCGGCACGGCGCGGCGGCCAGGTGATCGTCGCGAAGTCCGCTGCATCACTTTGATCCGCGACCTCGTCCACGCAGGGCTGACGGACGTCGCCGGCCAAGCGCCTGCCGTGCCTGCCGCCGCTGTCCGGCAGCCGCTTCCATAGCCGGTGCTTCAGAACCCGAGCCACGCCGCCCACGGCTCTTCCCCAAGGGAGCGGCATCGCCAGGGCACGCTGACTACCCGGTGGCCGGGTGAGGCTGGGAGCGCGGAAAGAGCGTCATGCGGAGCAAGGTATTCCCATGGTCGTAGGTGTGCTGGAGGGTCTTCCCGACCACCCATTGCAGTGGCACGTCGCCCCCGATAATTCCTGGCTGCCGCCATCACCGACGTACAGGTACTCCTGTGGATGCACGCCCAGCAAGTGGCAGCACCGGGCGTAGATGGCCGGTGCCGGCTTTTTGCAGCCGGCCTGACACGAGAACACCGGGGCAGCAATGAACGGTGCAAATGGTGTTTCCGTCCAGATGCTCGGCACATCGGGTCAACAATCGCTGATCAAGCCGATGAGGACACCCTTCTGCCGTAAGGCCTCCAACGTTTCAAGTGCCCCACCACGCGGGACGAGCGTTCGTCGCGTCAGGGCGACCTTGAGTTCAGTAGCCAGCGTGAGCTGCGGCGCGGTGACTGTCACGCCCAACGTCCGGCAGACATGCGCAAGCGTCGCCTCGGTGCTCGAGAAGGCGCCTTGCCCTCGTTCATCGCTGAGGCCACGCCAGCACTGGCGGAACGCGTCTTCGGGGATGCCGAGTGCGCAAGCCATCTGTGCGTGGTTCCGCCGGTATTCCTGGTCAACGACAGCGGGCACGAGCGTCCCGAAGAGATCGAAGATCACGGCGAGCAACGGTCGTCTCCTTTCGGTTCGCGTCACCCCTGCTGCCCTCCCCGATGCTGAGATCCGACCCGTCCGTGCCCTCCGGCCGGCACCGGTCACGCGGACCTAGGCGTGACCGTGACGCCTGTCTCCGCGACTGGAGAAAGGGAGCAAGTGGCACCGGAGCGCCACGAACAGGACTATGAACGCGACCCAGCCGAACTGCCGCACGAGATCCTCGCCACCTGAAGGGTCCGGCTGGCGGTGAACGGCACGGCCGGCTGTCGCCCGTGCCCTCACGCCTGAGCGAAGCTGCGCTAGCGCTGTCGCGCCATCGCCCGCCGCCCAGTCGTCGCTGCCGCCACGACTCGCGGTGGGGGCGCCACGGCCGGCGCCATCTTGCCGTTGCGCACGGTCACAATATCGCCATATCCCAGATGCACCGCCTCGATCTGCCGGGCCGTCTG
The DNA here is from genome assembly GCA_002404055.1 of Chloroflexi bacterium UBA4733. Next base: position 42,426 of record DHIZ01000241.1, on the reverse strand, counting down.
CTCATCCACTCCAAGTTGATCCATCAACAACTGCACCGCAGCCGGGTCGAGGTCTACCTCGTCCTTGGGACGGTAGCTAGTCATGCCATTAAACCCTTCTCTATCAAGAGGTGCGCCAGCGCCTCGGCGACCGTTGAAAAGTCCGCCCGGTCCAGCATCGTGCTTTAGCCTTTGCCGGCCTGCAGCAGCAGCGCGGCGACTTGCTGCTGCGCCTTGCGTAGCCCGTCGGTCACGGTCTCCTTGCCCTGGAACATGGCGCTGATTTCGGGTCCCACCGGAGCCATCGCTTGACTGAACGTGACGATATCCGGGGATGGCTCGGGTTGGCTGAGGGCCAGCACTTTGCCGAGGACGGCACGGTTGGACGGGCCGATCTTGGGGTCGAGGTACACAGACTGCACGGCGGCGAGGCTGGCCGGCATAAACTCCGCCTGCCCGATGATGTTCTGCGCCGCAGCGCTGCCATGCCAGAGCGCAAGCTTGATGGCGTCGTCCTTGACCTTGCTGCCGGGGTTGACGCCGACCATGCTGAAGTTCGATGTGCTGCCGGAGTGGCCGGTGGTGGGCGAGACCGGCACGTAGGCCAGGTTGAAGTTGACCTTCGTGGCCCGAATCTGCGGGATCTGCCAGCTCCCCATCGTGGAGACGGCGATTTGTCCACTTTGGAACAACTGCAGTCCGCTCGTCTTGCTCATATCCTGCGTGGTTGGCGAGACCTTATCTTTGATCGTGCGATCGACCATCCACTGAAGGGCGTCTGTTGCCTGCTGCGAGGCGATGACGCAGTCGCGGTACCCCTTGCTCGGATCCAGGAACTGGCCGCCATTGGCGAGGATGTAGTTCAGCCAGCCTTCTTCCCAACTCTGGTTGGCCCAGAAGCCCCAGACGGACGTCGTGCCGCCACTGGTCTTCGTGAGCTTCTGGCCGTACTCGGCGGCGGTATTCCAATCCCATTTCAGGTCGAGGTCGGCCGGCGAGGTCAGACCGGCCGCCTTGACGATGTCCTCGTTATAGATGGTGAGGGTGAGGGTCTCCCCGAAGGGCATGCCGATCTTCTTGTTGGTATAGGTCGCTGCCTGTTGCGACGGCTGCGCCATTCCGGCAAAGTCAGCGCTCGTCCGCTTATCCTGGGCAATGGCGCTGCTGAGGTCGAGCAGGAGGCTGTGATAGGCCAGACCATAGGCGTTCGGGCTATTCGAGCGGTAGGCGTCCGGTCCACTGCCACCGGCGAAGGACGCTTCCAGCTTGTTGTAGTAGTCCCCCGGAATCTGCAGGTTCAGGCGGTAGGTTGGCTGCGCGGTGACATAGGCTTGCGTGAGTTGCTTGAGCAGGGCCTCCCAACCGGACGCCCAGTCCCAGTACTCCAGCGTCACACTGGCCTTGCTGCCGGCGAAGACGTCGCTCGGCACTGTGGCGGACCCACTCGCCTTCGCGGCGCCCGTTGTTGCGGCTTTGCTGGCGACGGTGGAAGCCGCTTGAGAATTGGCGATCACCGTGGAAGCTGCCTGCGTCTTGGCGACCGCGGACGCGGCCGTGTTGGCAGACGTGGCGGCGACCGTTGCTCCCGTGGTGGCGCCACAGGCAGCGAGCAACGAGGCGCCGAGCGTGACGCTACCCAGCGTCGCCGCCTGCCGGAGCAGGGTCTTCCTGGAGATTCGGTTCGATGACGTCGGCATGGTTCGCTCCTTTCATTGGCTTGGAGACGAGAGAGGACCGGCGCGGCCTGCACACAGCAACGGTCAGAGTGTGGCAACACTGTGCTCTCGGTTGTTCCGATTGTAAGGCAGGATTGGGTGGACGGCAAGTACGGGATGGATGCCGGGTGAACCCCCATGTTTTTGCGCAGGATGCTTGGTTACTCCCGGCGACTGAAGTCGCGGGCTACACCAGGCAAAGTCCGCCTGCGCGGACTCGGGTCCAGCCCGCGAAGGCGGGCTTCGCTCGTACCAGCCCGCGACTTCAGTCGCCGGGCGCGGCTTGGCGCTCACCACTCCGGCGGCGGGTACAGATCGAGCGCCGCCGGATTTCTTTGGCGCAGGAAGGCTGCGAAGGCGGCGTAGAGGTCGCGCGCCTCCTGCCGATGCTCAGCCAGAACGTCGTGCTGCTGCAAGGGGTCCTCACGCAGGTCGAAGAGCATGGACGTCCAACGCCCGCCGCCTGGTTTGACAAGCTGATTGGTTTCGTCCCCTGATGGCCGACCAGCCGTGCTGTCCGGCACAAAGACAAAGCTCCAGTCGGCGCTGGTGATGGTGGGGGAACTGCGGTGCTGGACGGAGATGGCGATATCGCGGCCCGGTGCGGGTCGCCCCTGGAGCAACGGGGCAATAGAGCGGCCGTCGCCCTGGGGCGGCAGGTCGCCGCCGGTCAGGTCGAGCAAGGTCGGCAGCAGGTCGACCGGCTGCACCAGCGCCTGGAGGCGCTGCCCGGCGGCCAGCCCTGCCGGGTGACGGAGCATCAGATTCTGGTGGGCCACGCCTTCGAACAGCGGGGCCGGTTTGCCGATGAGGCCCTGGTCGCCGGGGTAATCCAGGTAATGCCCGTGGTCAGACAGCACGACGACGATCGTGCGCTCGCGCAGACCGAGGTCGTCGACGGCGTCGAGTACTCGCCCCACCCAACGGTCGACCATCGTTACCTCACCGGCATAGAGCGCCCGCACGTGACGCAGTTCCGCCGGGGACAGGTAATCGGCAGGCCCGTAGCGCGGGGCGATGACCTCCTCGCCGGAGTAACCGGCATCGTACATGTCGACGTAGTGCTGGGGCGGGTCCCAGGGCTCGTGCGGGTCGAACTCGTCGATCCAGAGCAAGAAGGGTTGCACAGTGCGATTGCGTTCCAGCCAGCGCAGGGCGGTGGTCATCGTCTGCGGCGCAAAATAGTCCGCCTCGCTGCGCCGCTCGGCCGTCTTGGGGAGATAGACGGTGCGCAACCGTTCGGCATTGCGCAGCTTTTCCGGCGCCGCCGGCAGGGTAATCGCCCGGGAGAGGTCGGGGATGCAGCGGTCTCCCTCCTGCCCGCGTATCCACTGCCAGGTGCGGAAGCCCCGGTCGAAGTAGTGGCCGTCGCGGAAGAGGTGATAGGTGTCGGCAATCAGCGCGGTGATGTAGCCGCGCCTGCCGAACAGCGTCGCGAGCACCGGTGCATCCTGCGGCAGCGGCGTCCAGCCGCGCTGCGGCCAGGTCGTGACACCGGTGAAAAGGTCGGTGCGGCAGGGAATTGTGGGACAGGAGCCGATGTAGGCCCTGTCAAAGACGGTCGCCTGCGCCGCAAAACGATCCAGGTTGGGCGTGCTGATCCAGGTGTTGCCGTTGGCGCCCAGATGATCGCGGCGCAGACTGTCGAGGCAGAGGCAGACGATGTTGTAGGGCAGCGTCGCTGCTGGCATTGTTGTACGTTCCTTCCGCTGTTCCGGTCCCACCGGCGGACAGTATATACTGCCGCCAGTGTAGCGAGAAGGAGTCAGCCAGATGCGCCGACCGAATATACTACTGCTGTCCACCGACCAATGGCGTTGGGATGCCCTCGGCGCCAACGGCAACCCGAATGTGCAGACCCCCAACCTGGACCGCCTGGCCGACGAAGGGACGAACTTTGATCACTACTTCGTGCAGAATCCCGTCTGCATGCCGAGTCGGGTCAGCTTCCTGACCGGCCAGTATCCGTCCACGCTGGGCATTACGCACATGGGCGTGCCGGTGCCGGCAGCGACGGTTACGCTGCCGACGCTGTTGCGACCCTACGGCTACACCAGCGCCAACATCGGGAAGCTGCACTTTTTGCCCCACGCCAACCGCGACCACCGGGAGCCGCACCCCAGTTACGGCTTCGATCATCTGGAGGTCGCCGACGAGCCCGGCTGTTACGACGACGCCTATCGCGCCTGGGTGCGGCGCAAAGCGCCCGATCAGCTCGACCTGATCAGCCCCGGCCTGCCGCCGGCGACAGAAGTTTGGCAGCGAACGCTTGGCGTCCGCGACGGCATCCGCCATCCCGCCGAACGCTTCCCGCTAGCGCCCCAGCCGTTCCGCAGTCGCAGCGACCTGACCTTCACCGCCTTTGTGGCCGAGCAAACGATGGAGTTCATGGATCGACAGGGCGATCACCCCTTCTTCTGCATTGCCGGTTTCTACTCGCCCCACTCGCCCTGGGTGGCGCCCCAGGAGTTCCTGGACCTGTATGATCCTGCCGGCTTCACGTTGCCCCAGTTCCCTCCGGAAGTGGAGGCGCGACGCGCCTCCGGCCGCTGCTCCGACGAGGAACTGCGGGCAGCCCGGCACGGCTATTACGCCATGATCAGCGAGGTTGACCACCACGTCGGGCGTATCCTGGCCCACCTGGAGGAGCGGGGCCTTCGCGACGACACGATCATCGTCTTCACGTCCGATCACGGGGAGTGGCTGGGCGAGCACTTGAAGTATGGCAAGGGCTATCCAGCGCCGGACTGCATCAGCCGGGTGCCGCTGCTCATCCGTTGTCCCGCTGGCGATGCGCAGCGGGGGCGCACCGTCCAGCAGATCGTCGAAGCTGTCGATGTCGTGCCGACGCTGCTCGAACTTGCCGGCATCCAGCGTCCGTCCTTCCTCCAGGGTCGGCCCCTGCCTCTTGACGCGTTGCTGAGTGCTCAGTCGACCACCGAGGAGCCGAGCGCCCTGACCGAAGGCGCCGGCTGGAAGGTGCTGCGCACGGCGTTCCACCGTTATGTCACCCACGCCGACGGCCGCGAGCTACTCTTCGACCTGGGGACTGATCCGGGCGAGTATCACGATGTCGCCGGGGATGTCGCATATCGCGAGGTGCTTGCCGAGCACCGTCACACGCTGCTACGACGGCTGCTGGCGATGGAGCGGCAACTGCCGCGTGTCTGGAGCTATTAGGCCCAAGGCGGTTTCGTTTAGGCAGGGGAACCGTGGCGGGAAGTCTAACAGGGCCGCAGACCGCAGTCGCGGCCCTGTACTCTCGGGTACTCACGTCGTTCGCTTGCTGTGCAACACGTTGCGTTGCACCCGGGAATTTCGCCGCCTTATCGCGCCATGCGTTCGTGTGCTAGCCTTTGACTGGTACCAACAGCGCCTGGTGACTGGCGGTGGTGTGGTTGGCGCCCGACGAAAAGGCAGAGAGGCGGTCCAATGGCAGCAACGGCGCCCGTGGCACGACACGTCGACACGGCGGTGGCGCGGTCGTTCAACTTTGGCAGTGGAATGCCCGACCCGGCGACTTTTCCTTCCCGGGAACTAGCTGAGGCGGCGATGCGGATTGTGTCCCAGGTGGGCGAGGTGCTGGTGAAGTATCCCGACCCGAAGGGCTGGCCGGCGCTGCGCGAGATTGCCGTTGAGCGCATGCGCAACAATCACGGCGTGTCAATCCCGTTGGATCAGGTCGTCCTGACGAACGGCAGTATGCAGGCGATCGGCCTGGCGGGGCTCGGCTTGGCCGGCGCCGGTGCGACGATCGTCGTGGAGTCCTTCACCTACGTCGGCACCCTCAACGCCTTCCGGCGCGTGGGCGCCGACCTCGTCGGCGTGCCGCTGGACGACCAGGGCATGCGCGTGGACGCGCTGGCGGAAACGTTGGATCGCCTGATTGCCGAGGGACGCAAGCCGGCGTTCATCTACACGATCCCCAGCTACCAGAATCCAACAGGAACGACGCTGCCACTGGAGCGCCGCCGGCAGTTGCTCGAAATTGCTGCGGCGCGCGACATCCTGATCATTGAGGACGACTGCTATGCCGACGTGCGCTTTACCGATGGAGCGCCGCCGCCGGCCCTCTATGCGCTGGCGGAGCCGGGGCGGGTCATCTACATCGGCTCGTTCTCCAAAATTCTTGGTCCCGGTATCCGCCTGGGGTACGTCATCGCGCCGGAGCCGCGCATGTCGGAACTGCTGCGCTTCAAGATTGACGGCGGCATCAGCGCGCTGTCGGCAATGATCGTCGCCGAATATTTCCGGGATCACATCTGGAGTCACATTGCCGAGTGCAACCAGGCATTGAAGGCGAAGCGCGATGCCCTGTTGGCGGCGCTGGAAGAGCATCTTGGTCCCTCCGGTGTGGAGTGGACCCGGCCGGAGGGTGGCCTGTTCACCTGGCTGCGCCTGCCGGAAGCGATCAATGTCGCCCGCGTGCGCGCTTTGGCCACGGAAGCCGGCATCCAGTATGGCGCGGGGCGATCTTTCGATGCTGCCGATCAGGACATCCCCTACCTGCGCCTCGCCTTCGGCTTTATCGACCGCGCCGACATTCCCGATGGCGTGGCCGCGTTGGCGGACTGCATTGCGCGGGCGCGGCTTTGATGAAATCACTCGCGTCGTTACCCGAATGGTGGGGAACCGCGCAGCGCCAACGTCAGCAGTTCGCTATCCGAGCAATCCGGCGGCGCAGCCCCGTCCCGGTTCACCTGGCATAAGGGGCTGATAGATCCGTGGCGCAGAGCGCTCAATCCGAGACGCCCGACGAGGAGGGCGCCGTGCGGCTGCGCTTCCAGCGTTGGCAGCGAGAAGTGGGACATCACTGGCCCGAATTCGCCGCCGAGTTCGTTGGCACGGCCTTCCTGCTGCTCTGCGTGCTGACGGCCGTTTCCTGGATGTTCGGCGCCACATCGCCATTGCCGCGTCTGCTGCCATCCATCGGCCTTCGCTTGTTGATCACCGGCTTGCTGCTCGGCTGTGCCGGAGGCCTGGTGGCGATCACGCCACTCGGGCGTCTCTCCGGGGCGCATCTGAACCCGGCGCTGTCTTTGAGCTTCACGATCCTCGGCAAGATGCGGCCACCTGACCTCGTCGGTTATGTGCTGGCGCAGTGCAGCGGGGCCATCCTTGGCGCCTGGGTCGGCAGTGTCATCTGGCATCGAATGGCCAGCACGGTTCACGATGCCGTCAACCTGCCAGGAGCCGGCATATCGATCCCAGTCGCTCTGCTGGGCGAAGTCGTGGCAACCTTCCTGCTGGTTGAAGCCATCCTCGTGTTCGTCAGCCACCACGCCACGATGCGCTGGACACCGCTGATCGTTGCCTTTGTTGTGATGGTGCTCGTGTGGGGCGACGGCAACATCTCCGGCGCCGGGATGAACCCGGCCCGCAGCCTCGGTCCAGCCGTCATCGCACAGCTTTGGACCCCGTATTGGCTGTATGCTGTCGGTCCGCTCCTCGGTGGAACGTTAGCGGCTGCGGTTCACCGGCTGGCGTTGCCTTTCGAGGTCAAGACCGCCAAACTGTTCCACGATGTCCACTACCGGTCCATCTTCAGTGGTCCAGCCGATCATGCAGCGAACCAGCACGTCCGCTCCCAACACGGACAGGCTGCCGGCGCCACACCTCCGCCGCGCACCCGTGTGCCACCTCTGCAGAAGTAGATGTCCGAATGGGACGCGCTCAGGGAATGAGCAGCGTTTTCAGGTTGGCGCCGCCGCGCGCTGCCGCCATTGCTTCATCAAACTGGTCCAACGGATACTCGGCGCTGATAAGGCTCTTCACGTCGATGGCGCCGCTGGCGATGGCGTCGATGGCAGCCGGGTAGCAGTAGGGGCCAAGGTGGCTGCCGTGAATGGTCAGTTCCTTCTGGTCACTCACCGTGGTCCAATTTATGGTCGCCGGCTCGTTGAGGACGCTGAACGCGACGAAGGTGCCGAGTCGGCGCAGCATATCCAGGCCCTGCTGCGCCGCCGAGGGGTGGCCGGCGGCTTCGATGTAGACATCGGCGCCGTAGTTGCCGGTCAGACGTTTCACCGCCGCTACAGCGTCCTCGGTCTCGGGGTTGAGGACCACGTCAGCCCCCAGGCGCATCGCCAGATCCAGCCGGTACTGCTTGGTATCGACGGCGATCAGCTGGCCGGGGTTATAGCGTTTGGCGGCTTGCAGCATGCAGAGGCCGATGTTGCCGACGCCGGCCATCACCACGGTGTCGCCCGGCTGGATGTTGCCGCGCTGCACTGCATGGATGGCGCAGGCCAGCGGCTCAATGTAGGCGGCCTCCCGCACCGAGACGCGCGCATCGACCTTGTGGACGCGGCTATTGGCCGGGTACAGCATGTAGTCGGCCATGCCGCCCTCGGCCCGCTGCCGCTTGAAGCCGAAGATGACGTGCGGCTCGCACATCCAGTAGTGGCCGCTCTTGCAGTAGCGGCAGACGCCGCAGGGGATAATCTGCTCGGCCACTACATGGTCGCCCATCGCCACACCGTGCCGTTCGGCTGCGCCTTCGCCCAACACCACGACTTGCCCGGCAAACTCGTGGCCGGCTGTCACCGGCGCTTCGCAATAGCCGCTCTTGCCATCGACCCCCCAGAACAGGGGGCCGCCGGCGAAGCACTTCATATCGCTGGCGCAAATCCCAGCCGCGCCCACCTTTACCAGTAGCTCACCCGGACGCGGCTGTGGTACCGGCCGCTCCTCCACCCGGTAGTCCCGCGGCCCATAGCACACCACCGCCCGCATCGTCGCCATCGCACTGCTCCTCCTGCTCTGTGTTTCGGCGCATGCTAACAGACCGAGCGCGTGGCGGTGCCCGTCCGCGACGCTCGCCCGGCGACTGAAGTCGCGGGCTACCTCTGCAAAGCCGCCCTTCGGCGGCTGAACCAGTCCGCGCAGGCGGACTTCGCATGGTGTAGCCGCGACTTCAGTCGC
>DHIZ01000241.1:0-33684 GCA_002404055.1 Chloroflexi bacterium UBA4733 | reverse complement strand
AGCCCGCGACTTCAGTCGCCGGGACCCCTGGCGCCGATGTGTGATGAACCTGCCGGACGCAGTTTACGTGGTCGCCTAGCTCGCCTTCGTCGCCTTCAACGAAAACAGCACCGGGATCATGTTGTCGTTCTTGCCTGCCAACCGCCACCAGCCATCTTCGCCGCGCACCATGAAAGGGAAGCGTTGCTCGCCGCAGTAGGGGAACTCGTGGACAAACTCCAGGCGCAGGCCAACGCTCAGCAGCGCGTTGATTATCTCGCTCAAGGGGTGGTCCCAGCCGTACTCCGGGAAATGGAAGTCCGCCATGCGGTCGGCGTAAGAGCCGTTGGTCTCGAACTCCAGCGGTTCGGGTCCGTGGAAGTACGGGTAGGCGACCTCCAGGTCGCCGGCGTTCTCGTTCTCGAAGACGGCGGCAAACGGATGGTACTCCACGATGTAAAAGATGCCGCCCGGCTTGAGGGAGTGCGCGATGACCTCTGCCCAGCGACGCAGGTCAGGCAGCCAGAACAGCACGCCGTAAGAGGTATAAACGATGTCGAACTGCCCTTCCAACACGTCGGGCAGGCGGTAGACCTCGGACTGGATGAACCGCGCCGGCAGGTTCACCTCCGCAGCCAGCGCTCTTGCCGCCGCGATGGCATGATCGGAAAAGTCAGCGCCGGTAACCGCCGCACCGCGCCGGGCCCAGGAAAGCGTGTCCATCCCGAAATGGCACTGCAGGTGCAGCAACGATTTCCTGGTGACGTCGCCCAGCTCTTCGACTTCGATCGCCCGGAGACTGGACCTGCCTGCTTTGAATCCCTTGACATCGTAGTAGGCGGACGGAACGTGCATGTCGGCCCAGGTGTTCCAGAGGGTGAGGTTGGATTGGAGGTAGCGGTCCAAGGCGTAGTCTCCTGGATCTGTTATCCCTTGATGCCGCTGACCACAATACCTTGGATGAAGTAGCGCTGGGCCACAAAGAAGATGACGAGGACCGGGATGAGGGAGACGACCGTCATGGCCATTGTGCCCGGAATATCCGACGTGTATTGGGTGGTAAGCATACGCAAGCCAAGCTGGATGGTGAACTTGTCCGGCGTATTGAGATAGATCAACGGACCGAGGAAGTCGTTCCAGCGGAAGGTGAATTCAAAGATGGCGACCACACCGAGCGCTGGAGCCGTGAGCGGCAACAGAATACGCCAGTAAATGCTGAACCAACTCGCCCCGTCGATACGTGCCGCGTCATCCATTTCATGGGGGATTGTCATCATGAACTGCCGCAGCAGAAAGATGTTGAAGGCGCTGCCGAAGAATACCGGCACGATTAGCGGTCGCAGCGTGTTCACCCAGTGTAGCCTGCTGAAGAGCACGTACTGCGGAATCAGCGTCACCTGCGATGGCAACATCAGCGTACTCACAATGAGCAGGAAGAGGAAGCCACGGCCGCGGAAGCGCATGCGGGCGAACGCGAAGGCCACGATCGAACTGGAAAAGACCGTGGCGACGATGTCAATCCCCGCCACCAGGAAGGTGTTGCGATAGAAGGTGGTGAAGGGCACTTCGCCCCATGGCTTGGTGTAGTTACTAAAGATCCACTGGCTTGGGATCCACTTCGGCGGGTAAATGAGCACCTCGCCGGCCGACTTCACCGACGCCGAGAGCATCCAGATAAACGGTAAGGAAAAGATGATCGCACCGAGCACGACCAGGGCGTAAATGACTCCCCGCGTGAGCAGGCTCTCCCAGCGAATCGTGCGCGGTCGACGATGGGTCGCCGCGAATGGAGCAGTGGTTGAGGCCATTATTGACGGAGCCCCCCTTCATAGTAGACCCAGCGGTTGGAACTGCGGAAGACGACCAGCGTAAAGCAGAGGATGATGGCGAACAGGATCCAGGCAACTGCCGAGGCATAGCCAAAGTGGAACTGGGCGAAAGCCTTGGTGTACAGGAAAAGGACAAGTGTCGTGCTCGCGTTGTTGGGACCACCCTGGGTTAGCACGTAGTTCGTCGTGAAGACCTGAAACGAGCCGATCATGTTCAACAGGAAGTTGAAGAAAATGGTGGGGGTCAGGAGCGGGAGGGTGATCCGCGTGAAGACGCGCCAGCCGCTGGCGCCGTCAATCCGGGCTGCCTCGTTCAGTTGGGTAGGGATGCCTTGTAAGCCCGCCAGGTAGAGCAGCATGTTCGCGCCGGCGCCCCAGAGGGCGATCATGGCAATGCCGGGAATCACCCAGAACTCGCTCAGCAGCCAGCGCGGTTGGGGTAGCCCAAAGAAGCCCAGCGCCGAGTTCAGCAGACCGTAGTCCGGGTCGAGCACCCAGCCCCAGAGCACCGCGACAGCGACGCCGCTCACGAGCGCCGGCAGGTAGTAGACGGTGCGCCAGAAGCCCAACGGTCGAATTTTCTGGTTCAGCAATACGGCGATGATGAGCGCGATGGCGGTACCGAACGGCACGGAGAGCACGGTGTAGATGACTGTGACGCGGAGCGCGTTCCAAAACAGTGGATCGTGGGCGAGGTTCACATAGTTATTGACGCCAATGAACTTGGTAGTTTCCAGGAGATCCGTGTTCAAGAAACTCAAGCCCAGCGAAAAGGCCATGGCTCCGAAGGTGAAAATGAGAAAGCCAATCACCCAGGGGGAAATGAAGAGATAGGCCCAGAGTTGCTCTTGCGCGCGTTGCGACAGGCGGGTTCGACCACGCACGCGGGGCGCCGTCTGCGCAATCGTCGTCTGCCCTGCCATGCTGTGTGATCCCTCCTAGCGTTCGCGACAAGTGAGGCGCAACAGCCGAGCCCTCCTTCGCCCTGCTGAGGACGAGCGACAGGGCAGTGACCGGCCACGGTATCGTGAAGGTGCGCCCAAACGAATCATACACCATCACGATGCCGGTGGCCGGCCCTGCCCCCGGCGACTCGCCAACGAGCCGAGGCGGTCTGTTAGCTGCTCTTCTCGTTTTGCGTTACCTGGTCCGACACCTGCTGGAAGTAGGTCACCGGCGTCTGACCGACGTCGAAGACCTTCTGCAAGGCAGGATTGATCAACTCCTGCGCCGCCGTCGTGTTCTTAAAGAAGTTACGGTTGCCTGGGTAGCCCATCTGCATGGCCTGAGCACCAACGTCCAGGTTGACCTGTTCCAGTTCCGGGTACTGCTTGATGCAGATCGTCTTCCAGTTCGCCAGGACCGAGGTGCGTACGGGCAATAGTCCGGTCGTTTCGACCTGCGCCGTCTGGTAGTCGACACCAGAGAGGTATTGCAGCAGCGTCCAGGCTTCGTCGGGATGCTGTGCCTGCTTCGACATGGAAAAGCCGTCCGTCGTGCCGAGCACTTCCCGCTTGACGGGGCCTTTCGGGACGTGCGCATACTGCCAGTTGATCTTCGTGCTGGAATTGTTCTTCGCCATCGAGAAAGGATAAAAGCCATCCTCGTTGATGGCGTACTGACCGGAAAAGAAACGGTCCCCCGAAACCTGCGGCATGCCGGAAAGGGGAATCAGCAGAACTTTCTCGTCCCAGGCCAGTTTTCGTGCCCACTCGAAGGCATCTTGCGCCTCCTTCTGGCCCAGGTCGGATTTTGTCGGGTCGTTCGGATCGGCGTCAAAACCACCCCACATGTAGACGCGGTACCAGTAGCGATCCCAGGAATCCATAGGGATATGCGCGCCGCCGACCTTGACCTTGTTGCCTTCCATGACGGTGAGCTTGCGCATCGCGTCGGCGTACTCGTTGTGCGTCCAGTCCAGGGTCGGCAGCGCCTGGCCCTTTTGCTGGAACATGTCCTTATTGACCCACAAGACCATGACGTTGACGTATTTGGGTAGGCCGAAGCGGATCAGGGTGCCACCGAGCTTGGGACCGCCCTTGAGTGGAATATTGAAGTCGCGCCACTGCCACTGGTAGAAGTCGCTGATGTCCATCTTGCTCTTATCTACCAGAGAATTGACATCAACAACCTGGCCCTTCTCAGCGAACTGCTGCACGTTGTCGCCCCAGGTCTCGAAGACATCGGGCGGATCGCCCGCCACCATCTGGGCGATGAGCTTTTCATCGCGGTTGTTCGGCGCCGGCTCAATCGTGACCTTGATCTTCGGATTCGCCGGGACAAAGCTCTTGGTGAGGGTCAGTTGCGCCCCCTTCAGGTCCGCTGGTGCGCCGCGGAATTGCCACCGAATCTCCGTTCCGCTGCCGACAACGGCCGCAGGCGGCAACGTTGGCGTCGCGGGCACGACCGCTTTGGCGGCAGTGCTCGCCGCTGCTTTGCTCGCTGCGGCCGTTGTCGGGGCAACCGACCCGGCGGCACTGCTCGTGGTGCCGGTCGTTGCCGAACCGGCGCTGGATGCGCCGCATGCCGCGAGGAGTGCGGTGGCGCCTAGCCCCGCAGCGCCAAGCGCTGCAATCCGTAGGAGCCTTCGTCTGCTACGCCGATCGAGGGAAGTGACTGTGTCGTTTGATAGCTGAGTCATCGCTAGCCTTTCTGTCACACTATGCTGAGGTGACGAGCGACTGCTCTCAAAGAGCATAGGCATCCGCTCGTCGGTGAACGTTCCGGTAGAACAGCGATAGGTTTCTACATCCTCGGTATAGGCGAGCGCCTCCTTCCCGCCCTAGCGCCCACGCGGCGAGCGTCTCGCCTCGCCCCGAGTAGGGATACAGTGGCATGCGGCTACTGTACACAGTCCAGAGCATCGTGTCAAGGCGCCGTAACCTTTTTCTACCTGTTTCGCCTGGCCCCTTGCATTTGTGCTGTTAGCTCCTATACTTGCCACGCGCAACACGGGGTCTGTCCGGACTGCAGCGGGCGCCCCTCGGTTCCTGGCGCCAATACAAGGAGGCAATCGATGCTGATCGCGACCCGTGAAGGCGGTATCCCGCCCTCCGACGAGCCATACACGCCGCAGTGGGCAATCGCCCAAATCAAGTCGCTTGGACTCGACGGGATCGAGTTCTCGACCTTGCCACCGGCGGCGCCGCGAGCGAAGCGACGTGGAATCTGGGCCGAAGCCCTGAACGGGCAGCAGCGGGAACAATTGCGCCGTGACGCCGAGCAGGCTGGGGTCACGATCACCTCGCTGTCGTCCGACTGGGTCTGGGGCTTTTCAGAGTATCATCCGACCTTGGACAGTTGGGAGCGCGGGGCCGAGATTTTGAAGAAAGATCTGGACTTGACTGCCGATCTCGGCGCGAAAGCCTGTCTCGTCCATTTCGCGCGAGCGCAAGCGACATGGGAACAGGCGAAGCGTTACTGCGCCGAGACTGCGGAGGTCGCCGCCAAGCGTGGGGTTGTTGCTGCCTTCGAGGGCAGCCTGTGGCATCTCTGCGGTCTGGGCGGGATGGATGAACTTCTCCGCATGGTTGCGGAAGTGGACAGTCCGGGGTTTGGCATTTATGCTCACCCTCGCGGCCCGGCACGAACGAACGCCGAGGAGATCGTCAAGGTAGGCAAGCACCTGTCGTGCCTGCATCATTCCTTTATTGAGCCGGACACCGACTATCCGGCGATGTTCACTGCCTTGAAGTCGGTGGGCTACGATTACGCCTGGGTTTTCGAGTGTAGCGCCGAAGAGTTGCCGCGCAGTAAGAAGGCACTCGAGGAGTTGTTGGCGAAGTTTTGGTAGTGCCCCTGCGCGTCCTGCCGGTGTGCATCGGCTAGCGCCATCAATAGCCCAGACGAGATCAGACCGCCGAGTAGCGTGAGCGAAGTTCACCAGGAGGAAAAGATGGCTCGACGAGTACGAGTGGCGCTCTCCGGGCTGGGGAGCGTGTCGCAGCGAGGAATCTTGCCACACCTGGCCTGCGCCGACGCTCAGGAGCGAATCGAGACCGTCGCCTGTTGCGATGTGGTTCCGGGTCGAGCGGAAGCAACAGCACGCAAGTTCGGCTGGCGAGAAGCGTATCAGGACTTTGATGAGCTGTTGCGGAAGGCCGACGTGGAGGCGGTGCTTCTCGCCACACCCATTCCCGCCCATTTTCCCCAGACGATGGCGGCGCTCGCTGCTGGGAAGCACGTGTATGTGCAAAAAGCCATGACGACCACGCTTGCCGAGGCCGATGCCGTCGTCGAAGCCGCCGACCGCTACGGACGCAAGCTCGTGGCCTCACCGGGCCAGATGCTGCGCCCGACCTACCAGTATCTGCAACGGCTGCTCCGGGCCAACGTCATCGGCAAGCTCTATTGGGCGTTCAGTGACACGTCCGGCGGAGGGCACGAGCACGAGCGCTTCCGTACGGGCGACGACGTGCTGTCGAACGTGAACCCGACCTGGTACTACCGGCCGGGCGGCGGACCCATCTACGACATGGCAGTCTATCCGCTGCACGCCATCACGGGCATCCTTGGTCCGGTCAAGCGGGTGACGGGGATGTCCGGCATCGGCCTGCCGTACCGTCAGTGGAAAGACGAGCGCATCAAGGTCGAGATGGATGACAACACCGTATTGCTGCTCGACTTTGGCGAAAATGTCTTTGCCATGCTGGGTGGGCACAACAGCGTTGCTCCGCCGGGTATGGGCTTTGGACGCCTCTGGTTCAGCGGCAGCGACGGAGGTATCGACGCCGGTGAGGGCGCGCTCGAAATCACTTCGCGGTCCCCACTGCCGGCAGATCTCCTGGCCGGGCTGACGCTGCTGGACGACGCAGCTCCGGGCCGCACCCCGCGCCCTGGTCTCATCCGCGGCCGGGTGCCGGGAGAACTCCCGCACGTGAGCGGTGCGCACCTGGAGATACCGGAACGGCATGTCTATGCCGACATCATGCATCTGGTGGATTGCATTGTCGAGAATCGCGATCCCGTTGCGTCAGGCACGCATGCCCGGCACGTCGTTGAACTGATCGAGAAAGGCTATGCGGCCAGCAAGACCGGCCAGACCCAGGAGCTACGGACGACCTTCTGAATCGTCGGGAGAGGTGGCGCGGATGGCGCGCCGCTTCCGGCACTGTAACAAGACCCCGCAGTACCCTTTTCTGTATATCAAGGGATCTCCTGCGCCACCGGCTCGAAACGGCCAGACTTTGTTGAGGCGACCGCCTGGTCGAGGGCAGACTGCACGCGGTAGCCCTCCAGGAAATCGGCATCCTGCTCTGGATCAATGCCGCCGCGCAAGCAGGCATCGATGAAGCTGGCCAGCATGCGCGTCGTGGCGTGCGGTTTGCCGTCGTTCGCCGCAGCCGGCAGGTCCAGTTCTTCCCAGTGGCCGCCGGGGCGCATTCGGCGCAGTAACTCGCCCTGACCCCGCGTCAAACTGGCCCACAGCGCGCCATCCTCGCCAACGATCTGAATGAACTCTGCCACCCCATGCGCCGGGGTGATCCTGCTGACCGTGATCTGTCCCTGCTGTTGGTCCGTTGTGCGCAGCAGAATCGTTGCCATGTCGAGCGCCTCATTGCGATGCCTGGCGCCTTGCTCGTCGACGACGTCGCGCGGTAGGGCGTAGGCGATGGCGCAGACTTCGCTGACCGGCGCGACGATCCAGTTGACGCCGTCGATGAAGTGGCTACCGAGTTCCGCGATGAAGCCGGCGCCGTAGCTCTCCGCTCGGTTTCGCCAGGTCAAGCGTTGCTGCGCGCGAACTGCCGCCAGCCCCTGCCACTCCACATGGGCGTAAAATGGCGTTCCGATGTCTCCTGCCTTGACGAGTCGACGCAACTCCTGCAGGCAATAGGTGTAGCGAAAGATGAAGCCGACTTGATTAATCCGCTGGCGTGCCTGTGCTTCCCGCGCCATCTCCGCCGCCAACTGCGCGTTGACCGCCAGGGGCTTTTCGCAGAAGACGTGCTTGCCCGCGCGTAATGCCGCCATCGTGTAGTGATAGTGGTTATCGTCGCTGGAGGCGACCGTGACGGCGTCCAGGTCGTCGCGAGCCAGCAGACCCGCCAGATCGGTCGTGATTTCCGGCACGCCCCCGACCGTCGCCGCGACGCGCTCGGCCTGCTCCCGGCTCCTGCTATACAGCGCGACGAGTTCCGCCTGCGGATGCGCCTGAATCCCAGGCAAATGCGCCTGCGATGCAAACAGACCTGCGCCCAGGACTGCCACACGTACCTTCTCCACGCCGGTCTCCCTCTTTCCTTGCTATCATCCAACCTGCCTACCCTCTGGCTTCAATCGGTCAGGTATAGCGCATGATGACCACATTCGCCTAGAATGAGTCAACGTCGGAGACGTTGGTGTCGGGCGGGTAAAGGGGGAGACGATGGCGGAACCGGCAGCGGCGCTCATTGGAACCGGCTTCATCGGCCCGGTTCACCTGGAAGCGCTGCGGCGGATTGGCATACCGGTGGTGGGCGTCCTCGGCTCCTCGCCCGAGCGCTCGCGCCAGGGCGCGGCAGCACTCGGCATCTCACGCGCCTACGCCTCGCTCGACGAGTTGCTGGCAGACGACACGGTGCAGGTCGTCCACATCACCTCGCCCAATGCCGCCCACTACGAGCAGGCCAGGCGCAGCCTGGAGGCCGGTCGCCACGTCGTCTGCGAGAAGCCGCTCGCTCTCACATCAGCGGAGACCGCAACACTGGTGCAGGTAGCCGCGCATAGCGGCAAGGTGGCGGCTGTCAACTACAATGTGCGCTTCTATCCCCTGGTGATCGAAGCGCGCGAGCGCATCAGGCGCGGCGACCTGGGCGCCATCTACCACGTGACCGGCGCCTATGTTCAGGACTGGCTGCTGCACGCCACCGACTTCAACTGGCGGGTGCTGACCGACCAGGCCGGCGAGACACGTGCCGTCGGCGACGTCGGCACGCACTGGTTGGACCTGCTCAGCTACATCAGCGGACGTGCCGTTGAAGCGGTCTGCGCCGACCTCGCCACCTTCCTGCCGACCCGTCAACGGCCCGTCGGCTCGGTCCAAACGTTCACCGGCGGCGCACCGCCTGCCGCGACGACGACGGTGCGGATCGACACGGAAGACTATGCCAGTATCCTGCTGCGCTTCGCGGGCGGTACACACGGCGCCCTGACGGTGTCGCAGGTGACGGCGGGGCGCAAGAACTGCCTGCGCTACGAGATCGCCGGGGCGAACGGGGCATTGGCCTGGGACGGCGAGAACCCAAATGAGCTCTGGATCGGCCACCGCGATCGCCCCAACGAGCTGCTGCTGCGCGACCCGGCGCTGCTGAGCGAGCCGTCCCGAGCCGCGGCCAGCTACCCGGGCGGCCACAACGAAGGATTCCCGGACACCTTCAAGCAGCTCTACCGTGCCGTCTACGCCGACATCCGCGCCGGCCGGCCATCGCCAACGCCCACCTACCCCACCTTCGCCGACGGTCACCGCGAGGCGCTCCTCTGCGAGGCCATCCTACGGAGTCATCACGAGCAGCGTTGGGTATCTATTGTGTGAGCTGAAGACAAGCGGGACGCGCGCCGCAATCGGGCTGGATCAGCGCTACCGTGCGAATGCGTTATCTGACCGACGCGACCGGGTAGTCCTCCTCCTGGAGGATCTCCTTCATCTGGTCAACGCTGACCCGGCTCTGGTCGAACTCCACCTGTACTTGCTTGCCGGGGATGTCGACCGACACCCGCTGCACGCCCTCCACGGGAGTCAGCGCGCCCTTGATCGCTCGCTCGCAATGCTCGCAGGAGATATCGGGCACCGTGAGAACTGCAGTTGCCATTGGTCTATTCCTTTCTACCGAACTGCCACCACGAAACTGGCGGTAACGACGCGGCCGCCATTGGTCGCAAACTGGCCCCAGATCTTGTACAGCCCCGGCTGGGGGAACCGGTTGACGAAACTGATCGTCGGTCCGTAGCGACCGACCGGGTTCGCTGCCGGCGCTCCGGCCATCGCCGCTGCCTGTTGCCCGTGGGTGTGGACGAAGGTCTGCGCATCCTGACTGAGGATGGCCACGTGCGCCGCCGCGCCGAGGTAGGGCTGCAGGTTGGCGAGCGGCTCACCGGTCTGCGCGTCTTCCAGCCGGAAGGTCAGCGTTTGAGGCCGGCCTGACTGAAGGGCGTCTGCACCCTCTAGCGCCACGCGCACGGCGCCGCTGACCTTTGGTGTGCGATCCACCGAGAGTTGGGCGGGGCCGCTCGGCGCACCCACCGTGAGGACGTTGGATAGCAGCACGTCCGCGCCACTCAGGCGAGCGAACTGGTTGTAGAGGTAATACGTGCCCGCCATCGGGAAGGTCAGCGTCACGGCATACTGGCCGGGCCGGTTCGTGGGTTGGGGATGGATGTGCTGGAACTGCTGCAGATCGCGGCTCACCACGATCAGGTGCATCGGTTCCTCGTGGCTGATGGCGACATCGGTGAAAAGCCCGTTGCCCCCCGCGTGGCGCAGCGTATACACCAACTGCACCGGTACGCCGGGCAGCATGGTCTGCGGCGCTTGCAGCGTGTCCTGCACGCCCGCTTGCGCTGGCGTCACCGGCGGGGCCCTCTCGGCCGCCGTCATTCCAGCCATCGTGCCGGCCGTCAGGCCCCGGCCCTGCGCGAAGAAGAGCGCCGCCGCGCCGATCACCAGCGCCAACAGGGCGATGCTGCCCAGGTAGGCGTAGGCGCGCAGGCGCTGTCCCAGCGGAGGGTGCAGGATGGCTTGCGGGCTGCTCGGGCGGCGGAAGCCGCGCAGGCGCAGCGCGTTGGTGACGACGCTGACACTGCTCATGGCCATCGCCGCTGCCGCCAGCATCGGGCTGAGGAGCACGTGGAAGAAGGGATAGAGGAGGCCCATCGCGACGGGAATCAGGACGATGTTGTAGGCGAAGGCCCAGAAGAGGCCCTGCTTGATGACGCCGACCGTCTGGCGGGAGAGCGCGATGGCGGTGACGATGCTGCGCAAGTCGCCGCCGATCAAGGTGATATCGGAGGCGGCCATCGCCACGTCGGTGCCGGTGCCGATGGCGATGCCAAGATCGGATCGCGCCAGCGCCGGGGCATCGTTGATGCCGTCGCCGACCATGGCAACGGTTCGCCCTTGCGACTGCAACGCCGCAATCTGCGCCGCCTTCTGCCCCGGCAACACTTCCGCCAGCACGTGCGTGATGCCGACCTGCCTGGCGATGGCCTCGGCCGTGGCCTGGTTGTCGCCGGTGAGTATCCAGACGTCCAGGCCCAGCGCTTGCAGCTCGGCTACCGCCTCCGCCGATTCCGGCTTCAGGGTGTCCGCCACGGCCACTGCCCCGGCCACGTGGCCATCGAGGGCCAGAAACATGGGCGTCGCGCCGCCGGCAGCCAGCGCCTGCGTGCTTTCGGCCAGGCCGTTCAGGGCGATACCGGCTTCCGCCAGCATCGCTCGGTTGCCCAGGAGGAGGTCCTGGCCTTCCACCCGTGCCCGGATGCCGCGACCGGCCACCGCCTGGAAGCCTTCGGCAGTCGGCAGGGTCAGGCCGAGCTCGCGCGCCCGCGCCACGATGGCTTGCCCCAGCGGATGCTCGGAGCCGACCTCAGCGGCCGCCGCCAGCCGCAACAGCGCATCTTCTGCCAGGCCGTTGGCCGGCAGTACCTGCGTCACCGCCGGCTTGCCGCGGGTCAGGGTGCCGGTCTTGTCCAGCACCACCGTCGTGACCTTGCGCGCCTGCTCCAGCGCTTCGCCGCCCCGGATCAGCACGCCCAGCTCCGCAGCCTTGCCCGTGCCGACCATAATTGCGGTCGGCGTAGCCAGCCCGAGGGCACAGGGGCAGGCGATGATCAGCACGGCGATAGCCGCCTGGAGTGCAGACGTCAGCTTCGGCTCGGGACCAAAGACCAGCCAGCCGGCAAAGGTCAGCGCGGCCAGGATCAGGATGGCCGGCACGAAGACTGAGGCGATCGTGTCGGCCAGGCGCTGGATCGGCGCTTTGGACCCTTGTGCCTCCTCCACCAGGCGCACGATCTGCGCCAGCGCAGTATCTCTGCCGACCTTGTCGGCGCGGAAGACGAAGCTGCCGCTGGTGTTGAGCGTGGAGCCAATGACGCTGTCGCCTTGCCCTTTCTCCACGGGGAGGCTTTCGCCGGTGAGCATGCTCTCGTCCAGCGCCGACTGACCTTCCATCAGCGTGCCGTCGACGGGTACCTTCTCTCCTGGCCGCACGCGGATGAGGTCGCCTACCTGGACCGCCGCAATCGGCACATCCTGCTCCACGCCGTTACGAACAACGCGGGCGGTGCGCGCCTGCAGGCCCATCAGCGCTTTGATGGCGGCGCTGGTCTGGCCGCGCGCCCGCGCCTCCAGCCAACGGCCCATCAGGATCAGGGCGACGATGATGACCGACGTTTCAAAGTAGAGATTGGGCGGGAAGCCCCAGCGTGCCGCCAGCGTCGGCCAAAGCGTGACGAAGGCGCTGTAGCCGTAGGCGACGCTGGTGCCGACCGCTACCAGCGTGTTCATGTTGGTACTGCCGTGCTTGCCGGCCGCCCAGGCGGTAACGTAGAAGGTGCGACCGGCCCAGAACTGCACGATAGTGGCGGCGATCAGCAGCAGCGGCGCCAACAGCGCCATGTCGATGCCGAGCGGCAGGTACATGAGCGCCATCATCACCACGCCCACGCCGAGGCTGACCAGCGACTTGCGGCGGAGTTCCGCGACCCCCCGCTGCCGGGCCAGCGCAAGCGCGTCCACGGGCTCGTCCGGCGCACCGCCCGCCTCTGCTCCCACCAGCGCTGTTGCAACCTCTGGTGTCGCCGGCAGTTCGCGCACGTGGTAGCCGGCCTGTTCGACAGCGTCGGTCAGGATAGGAAGGTCCACCAGCGCCGGGTCGTATACGACGTGGGCCTGCTCGGTGGCCAGGTTCACGTCGGCGCTGGTCACACCGGGTATGCGCGCCAGCCGCTTCTCAATGCGCCGAACACAGGAGGCGCAGGTCATACCTTCTACCGCAAACTGTCGTGTTACCGTCTGCGCAGGCTGGTCAGTAGGCTGCCGTTCCGCCGAAGGTGATTCTGTAGTGGTGAGGGCCATCTCGCTACCTCTCTAGTTCCGCTCGGCATCCACCGCGACGCAACAGTCATCCGCCTCACCGAGTGCCACGACCCCGACGAGGTCGGGCGCCTGGCCGGTCAGGCCGCCACTGTACTTCAGCGCCTGCATCAATTCTTCGATCTTCTGCTCGCCCTGGCCGCTGCGAATCGCTTCGGTCACACAACTCGACAGGTGGTTCTTGAGGATGGTACGGTTGACGCGCTCCAGTTGCGCCTGCACGGCCGAAAGTTGCTTCATCAGGTCCACGCAGTAGACATCTTCACGCACCATGCGGCGCACGCCCTCAAGCTGGCCCGCCGCCACTTTGAGCCCTATTTCGATCTCCCGCTTCGCCGGAGCATTCATCGCTTGCCATCCTATGCAGCCCCCAGGGCTGCGCTACTGCTACCCCACCTGGGGTGGGGTTGGTAAAGTGTACCGCATATTGGTGGGGGGATTCCAGTGCTGCGGAGCACCCTCTCCGCCTGGTGATCTCGCAGTTCCCCGACCCGCGTGCCATAATCGTCCCCTGCCGCGATGGCTCTGCAGCGGCCGCCACTCTACGTACAACGAAAGGACTATCGTGGACGACGAACAAGCACGTGTTGACGCCTATATCACTGAACACATGCCGCAATGGATGGAGGAGGTGAGCCGCCTCTGCCGCCAGCCGAGCGTCTCGGCGCGCCACGAAGGCGTCGAACAGTGCGCTGAACTGGTGGCGGCGTCGCTGCGGGCGCGAGGCTTCGCAGCGGAAGTTACACCGGAGGCCGGAGGCCATCCGGTAGTGCTGGCGCACCACGGCGGCCTGCCGGGGGCCAGCCGCACGTTGCTCTGCTACAACCACTACGACGTGCAACCGCCGGAGCCGCTGGAGTTGTGGACCACCCCGCCCTTCGCACCCGTAATTCGCGATGGCGCGCTCTACGCGCGTGGCGCCAAAGATGACAAAGGCGAGTTTGTCGCGCGTCTGGCAGCGCTGGACGCCCTGCAGGCGGTGTACGGCGGGTATCCCTGTGCCGTCACCTTTATGGTGGAAGGTGAGGAGGAGATCGGCAGCCCCCACCTGCCGGAGTGGGTTGCCGTCCACGCCGACCGCTTGCAGGCGGACGGCAGCATCTGGGAAGAAGGCGGCATCGACGCCGAAGGCTACCCAAACCTGTCCCTGGGCGTGCGCGGTTTGCTGTACGTGGAGCTTTCCGTCACCACGCTGAGCCGCGACGCCCACTCCGGCGGCGCCAACTTGCTGCCAAACGCGAACTGGCGGCTGGTCTGCGCCCTGGCCGGCCTGAAAGGACCGGACGAGCGTGTGCGCATCCCCGGCTTCTACGACGCGGCGCTGGCGCCCTCGCCTCGTCAGGAGCAACTGCTGGCGTTGCTGCCGGGTCAGGAGGCGAACATCAAGGCGCAGTATGGTCTGACTGATCTCCTGCTGGGACGCACGGGGCCGGAGGTGGCGCGCGCTACCTTCGAGCCGACCTGTAACGTTGCCGGCATGGGCGGCGGCTACCAGGGGGAGGGCGCCAAGACGATCGTGCCGGCCCGCGCCAGGTGTAAGATCGACTTCCGGCTGGTGCCCAATCAGGATCCCCACGACATCCTGCACAAGCTCCGTTCCCACCTGGACGCCGAAGGCTTTTCCGATGTCCAGATAAACGTGCTCGGCGCGGAACGCCCCTCCACGGTTGACCCGGACGAGCCGCTCGTCCAACTGGCGGCAGCCACGGCGCAGGAGGTCTATGGCAAACCCGCCCGGCTGATCCCGCTCATGGGCGGAACTACACCCTGCTACCTGCTTGCCGACCGCGGCATCCCGATCGTCAACCCGGGAGTTGGCTATGAGGCCAACGGCGCGCACGGACCCAATGAGCACGTGCGCCTGCAGGACTTCGAGCGAGCGGTGCGCCATATCGCCCGCCTGGTGCAGCGCTTCGGTACCGGCACGTAGCCTGCCGTGCTATCCTTGCCGGTGGCATAAGGAGTAACTCGTGCAAATCGGCGCCCAACTGTACATCTACCAGCAACGCAGCAATCTGGAGTTCGGCCAGCCCTTTGAAGAGGCGCTGGACGCTATCTTCGAGCAGGTCAGCGCTGCCGGTTACGCCGGCATCGAGATGCCGCTGGCCCTTTGCGGCACGCCGGAAGGGGTGCAACGGATCGGCGAACTCTTGAACCGCCACGGGTTGCAGTTGCCGAGCGTCTATGCCGGCGGCGTGTTGCACGACGACAGCGCCAGCGAGACCACCTGGGCAGTGCTGGAGCAGGCGGCCGAGGCGAAGCACCTGGGCATGCACTCGCTCACCTTTAATCCCACGCCGGTGCGGGACCGCAGCAAGACCGATCCGGAACTGCGGGCCCAGGCGCGCCGTCTGGATCAGCTTGGCCAGCAGGTGCAGAGTCGCGGCCTCACGCTGGCGCTACACTTCCACGCACCGGAACTGCGCGACGACGGTCGCGAACTGTGGGCGGACCTCGACGGCAGCAGCCGCGCCAATGTCGGCCTCTGTCTCGATGTCGACTGGGCATGGCGAGGCGGCGTCGACCCGCTGCAGATCCTGGAGCGCTACGGCGACCGCCTCATTTCCCTCCATGTGCGCGACGCCCGTGGCGGGAAGTGGGCCCAGGCGCTCGGCGAAGGTGACTACGACTACGCACCGATTTTTCAGCGACTGCGTGACCTCGGTTTCGACGGCTGGGTCAACGTGGAACTGGCGCAGGAAGCCGGGATGGAGTGGTCGCGTTCGGTACAGGAGAATCTGCAACGCAGCCGCGACTGGTTGCGTAGCCAACTGGGAGTGTGAAGTCGGGTCTCGTTGGGCAGGCACGGGGGCCCGCCCTGTTGGTGTACGTGAAAAGCGTGGAGAGAGAAGCGTAGGTGCGATGAGCGTTGATGCACGGCAACTGGAAGAGCGCGTGAGCCGGCTGGAAGGGGCGATGGAGCGGGCCGGCGTGGCCATCGAGGAGATCTACGCCCACATGATGGGCCGCTCGGTCGATGCTATGCGGCAACGCTGGCTGCGCACCCAGCAAGAGCTTTCAGTGACGGTACGCCGAGCCGACCTGCACAGCCACACGACGCATAGTGACGGCGCGCACGGCGTGACGGAAATGGAACGCTGGCGCCTGCGCTCCGGCATGGACGTGCTCGGCATCACCGACCACAACACGCTCAGCCACTTCGCCGATTGCCGCCCCTATTCGCAGATCTTCCTGGGCGAAGAGGTCACCGGGCGCCATCACCACGTGCTGATCCACCAGCCACCTGCCCTGCTTGAGCCGGAACACCACCTGCATCGTGAGGTCGCCAACATCCGCGCGGCGGGTCGCCTGCCGCTGGTCGCGCACCCCACGGGCTGGATGACCCACATCTACGACGAGGAGCGCATCCAGTCGGTGCGTGATCTGGACGGCGTCTTCCTGCTGGAAATCGCCAACGGCGCTGCCAACTGGTTCGACTATCGCGACAGCACCGACGACGCCGCGGTCGTGCTCTGGGACGAGTTGCTGCTGGCCGGCAAGGCAGTCGTCGCTGTCGGCGATTCCGACGCCCACCGCGCGGCGAATGTCGGGTTGGTCTGGAACGGCGTGGTGGAAGAGAGCACGGCCCCGGAGGTCATCTACCGCGCTATCACCGAGGGTCGCGGCTTCGTCAGCAACGGTCCAGCCGCCTTGCTCTGGGCCGACGGTGAACCGACCGCCCTCACGCCGCGCCCTCCTGCTGCCACCGTTCACCTGAGTTTCGAAGTAGCGGACAGCGCAGGGCTGTCTCGCTGGCGGCTGGTAGCCGACGGCCGGACCTGGCAGGAGGGCAGTGCCGAAGGGCAGCGCTCACTCCGCCAGGAGCTCGAGGCGCCGGCGACCGGCGTGCGGTACTACCGCCTGGAGTGCGTGGCGGCCGACGGCCGGCAGGCGTTCAGCAATCCGGTGCGGTTTGGTTGAGGTCCCGTGGTTACCGGCGCCGCTGCCTGCAGGCGCTATGACTGACCGAAGATCTGAGCCAGCGCGACACTGAAGCCGGGCAGTAACGGCGACTGCAGGGTATCGCCGCTCTGGAGCGTGCCGACAAGATGCAGTGCCGCTTCCTGGCGACGGTAGACCTCAATAGTGCGTTGCTGTGGATCAGCGATCCAGTACTCGTGTACCCCACGACGGGAGTACAAGTCGAGCTTGGCGTTGCGGTCGCGCTGCTCGTTCTTCGGGCCAGGAGAAAGTATCTCGACCATCAACTCTGGCGCCCTGTGCAAGTGGCCAGCCGAATCCAGCGCCCCGGCGAGACGCTCGTTGCTGACCCAGACCACGTCGGGCGCGACATCGTTATCATCTGAGAAAATCACGCCGGGCGCCGGGTTGGCCTGACCCGCCCCCGTTACATCACTCCAGGCTTGAAGTGCCGCGCCGATGCGCAGGCTCACATGCTGGTGATGCCATGACGGCTGTGTTGACACATACAGCTCCCCATCGATGATCTCGTAGCGTTTGTTGTCGTGTTGCAGCAGCTCGAGATCGGCCGAGGTGAAGCGGCGCTCGGCAACCGTGCTCATTTCTCGTCCTTCGTCGCTGTTCGCTCGACCGCAGTGTACCGTATGTCGCGCTCCACGATGCCGTCAGGATTGCCAGCGAGACAGCTTCGCCGACGGTAAGCGCAGCGGCGCAGGAATCGCCTACAATGGAGCAGCGAGGAGGTACGAGGATGGCCGGCACGATTCAGGCCTTGCAGCGGGCCCAGCTTGCGCGGCAGCCGTGGCCGCCGGGCGACAGGGGCGACAGGGGCGACAGGGGCGACAGGGCTGCCTGCACCGCTGCCTACAGGCGCTATGAGCCCAGGAAGAGTTGATCCAGGGGGGCGCTGAAGCCGGGGAGCAGCGGCGTTTCCAGGGTGTCGCCGATCTGCAGCGTGGCGATCAGGTGCAGCGCCGCATCCTGGCGACGGTAAACCTCGATCGTGCTGTGCCGTGGATCAGCGATCCAGTACTCGTTCACCCCGCGACGAGAGTACAGGTCAAGCTTGGCGTTGCGGTCGCGGCGCTCGTTCTTCGGGCCAGGGGACAAGATCTCAACTACCAACTCAGGCGCCGTGTGCAAATGGCCGGCCGAATCCAGGGTGCCCGCAAGTCGCTCGTTGCTGACCCAGACCACGTCGGGCGCGACATCGTTGTCTTCCGAGAAGATGATGCCGGGGGCAGGACTGACTCGACCGGCTCGGGCGTGGTCGCTCCAGCCCTGGAGCGCGGCGCCGATGCGCAGACCGAGCTCCTGATGATCCCATGACGGCTGCGTGCTCACATACAGTTCCCCATCAATGATCTCGTAGCGTTTGTTGTCGTGTTGCAGCAGCTCGAGATCGGCCGAGGTGAAGCGGCGCTCGGCAACCGTGCTCATTTCTCGTCCTTCGTCGCTGTTCGCTCGACCGCAGTGTACCGTATGCCGCGCTCCACGATGCCGTCAGGATCGCCAGCGAGACAGCTTCGCCGACGGTAAGCGCAGCGGCGCAGGAATCGCCTACAATGGAGCAGCGAGGAGGTACGAGATTGGCTGGCATGATTCAGACCTTGCAGCGGGCCCAGCGTGCGCGGCAGCCGTGGCCGCCGGACGACACCGAGGAGAGCGTGGTGGGCGCCGAACTGGCGCGCCAGGCGGAGGAGCTGGAACGATTGCGGCGGCTCCTGGAGGACCGGGGGTAGGCTACAGAGTAACGAGGAGGGCGACATGCGCTGTTGCCCTATCTTCACAAAACTTCATCAGTCGCCGGGGATGGGCTTCCCCTCAGGCGTTCGATCGCCGAGTGCCGGCCAGGATGTGCTGGGGGTTGTCGAAAGGTCCACCGAGAGGGCGTAGCGGTCCGCCGGGTACACCGCCCGGGCCGCTTCCAGCGGCAACTGCTGCTGGTCGTAGAAGGCGAAGGAACACACCAACACCGGCGATCCGGTCGGTCGGTGGAGTAACCGGGCGATATGCTCCGACGCCGCCTCGGCGTGGACGGAGACGTGCGACGAGGCGACACGAACGCCGCAGACGCGCTGTACCAGGCGCGTCAAGGATGCGGTGTTGAGGAGGCGCCGGGCCAGGAGCGGACCAACATGGCTCGCGAAATACCGACTCTCTACCCAGAGCGGCTCTCCGCCGGCTCGGCCCACCCGGCGGACATGGAAGAGCTGTTCTGTCGCTGAACTCCGAAGTGCCTGGGAAGCCCAGGCGGCAGGTGGGACCCATTCGCTACTCAGCACTTCCACCTCGGGAATGAGGCCCGCCCGCAAGATGTCCTCTTCAAAGCTCAGCAGGTCGCCGAGATGGCGCTCCACAATGTGCGCTTCTTGTGGTCGAGGCCGCACGAAGGTACCGCGCGCGCGCAGGCGCACGATGACGCCATCCTCTTCCAGCCGCTTGAGCGCCGTCCGTACCGTCGCCCGGCTGACGCCCAGGGTACGGGCAAGGTTGTCTTCGTTGGGAAGCCGGTCCCCGGCCCGGTAGGTGCCCTGGTCAAGCGCGCGGCGCAGGTCCTGTTCGACGCGGTAATAGAGGGGTAAGGGCACCGAGCGGTCCATGCAGCACGTATCTCCTTGTTCGCGACTGTTGCACTTTAAGTGGGAAAGGCACGGCGCGCAAATCTATTGACTCCGTGGGCGACTTATCCTATACTGCGTACTATAGTACCAATGATGCCCGGTCGGAAAGGATCGAGATTTCAGTAGTAGGGAGGACGTATTCGCTGATGATGCCTAGAGATCTGACCCGCCGCACCCTGCTGCGTCTTACGGCGCAGACCTCAGCGGCGTTCGCCGGAACGGCCCTGCTCGCCGCCTGCGGAGGGTCGGCCGCCACTGCCATTTCCACAACCGCGACGTCCACACCGTCCAACGTGCAAACAGCGACGTCCAGCACGGCCTCGTCGGCTGTCAGCAGCGCGGTCTCGACTGCGGCATCCAGTGTGGCCGCGAGCACCAGCACCGCTGCGCCAACCAGTAGCGCTTCGGCAACTAGCACTGCAGCGGCGACCAGCAGTGCCGCACCGGCGACGACAGCGCGTGTCGCGGTCGGCGGAACGAAGGTAACCGTGCTGACGCACTGGGACCCGGCCACCACGTTGAAGACCTTCCTGCCCTACGTCGCCGAGTACGCCCAGACGCACCCAGGTGTGACCGTCGAGGTGAGCACCGTGTCGTTTGACCAACTCTTGCAGAAGATCACGGTTGCGCAGACATCCGGCTCCATTTACGATATCTATCACATCTACGATCTGTGGCTCGCGCAGCTCATCCGCAACACATCATTGGCGGCGGCGCCGGCCGATGTCGCCACGGCGATCAAGGGCGCCTATCCCGCCGGCGCCGTCGACGGCGCGAGCAGTCAGGGTCACGTCTACGGCTTCCCCACGGAGATCGACACCTACGCTTTGAACTACAACAAGCGGCTCTTCCAGGAGGCCGGCGTGGCGGAGGCGCCCAAGACGTGGGCCGACCTGGAAGCAGCCGCCCGCAAGCTGACCAAGACCGACGGTACCGGCGCCATCTCCCAGCAGGGTTTTGGGCTCATCACCGGCTGGGACTCCGGGGTCGTCCACCCCTGGCTCTCGATGCTCTGGTCGGATGGCGGCGACTTCCTGGCGCCGGACTTCAAACAGGCAACATTCAACAGCACAGCCGGGCTGGATGCGCTGGGCCTGTATCAACGCTTGATCAACGAGAAGCTCAGCGATCCCAAGCTTTCCGCCGCCTACTCCACCAACTTCATCAACGAGAAGACCGCCATGATCGTCATGGCCAACTGGTGGCAGAGCTCGCTCCAGTCGAAGATGAAGGAGAACTACGCCGACGTTGCCACGGCTCCTATCCCCATCGGCCCCGCCGGCAAGACGTCGATCGCAGCCTCCTATTCCTGGCTCTTTGCCGTGGACAGGACCAGCAAACTGCAGCCTGACGCCTGGCAGTTCCTGCAATGGGTCAACGGCCCGGCCGCTGCCGGCAAATCCTCCCGCATGGGCGACTGGTTGCTCGCGCAGGGCATCCTGCCTAGCCGGACCAGCGATCAGCAGGCGCATACGGACAAGCTGGGGACGCCGTTCCTGAAGACCTACGTCGACGCCTTGCAGACGGCGCGGCCGTTCCCCATCGTGCTGGACGGCAGCCAGATCACCACCGACATGCAGAAGCAGGTCGAGGGCGTCGTGAAGACGGGAGCCGATCCTAAAGTGGCGCTCACCAACGCCGAAACAGAGATCAACGCGCTGCTGAAAAAGGACTACGGTTAGGCCCGAGCGCGCCGGTAGGAGTCTGCCATGGCTGCCATCATCCGGGTGCGTCCTTATTCCGGAGGCGACGAAACGTCACTGCTCCACGTGTGGAACGAGACCATGTGGGGCGACCGCATTGATGCCGCGACCTGGCGCTCGCGTGTCTTGCTTGACCCGAACTTTGTGCCCGAGTGTTGCGCCGTGGCGGAAGGCTCCCAGGGCATCCCAATCGGTTTCATGTTGGGCCTGGCGCGCCAGGTGCCCTACTTCGCCCAGGGGTACGAGCGGGAGAAAAGCTGGATCACCGCCTTCGGGGTGCTGCCGGAGCATCGACACGCCGGCGTCGGCTCGGCGCTGCTGGAGCACGTCTGCCAGGCGCTACAGGCGGGAGGCGCTCAGGAGGTTGCCGTCGCCCCCTATGTGCCGAACTACTTCATCCCCGGCGTCGACGTCGCCATCTATGCCGACGCGGTCCGCTTTCTGGAGCGCCACGCCTTTGGCGTGCAGTCCCGCCCGCTCAGCATGCGAGCCGACATCGCCACCTTTCAGGTGCCGGAGGAGATCGCCGCGGCCCGGGTGCGGCTGCAGGCGGAAAGTATCCAGGTCGGGCTGGCCACAGCGGAGGACATTGTACCGATACGGCAATTTCTGCGCCGTTGCTTCAGTTGGGATTGGCTGCGCTTCGCCGGCGAAGTCATGCAAGACCTGTTCGCGGGCAACCCCTGGACCGCCGGCATGTTGGTTGCCAAACAAGACGCAGCAGTGATCGGCTATGCCCAGTTCCGAGCCGAACGCTTCGGCCCGTTCGGCGTAGACCCGGCCTTGCGGAGCCGGGGCATAGGCCGGGTACTGCTGGCGCAGACGCTGATTGAAATGCGCAAACACGGCTACCACTGCGCCTGGTTTCTCTGGACCAGTGACGATGCGGCGCGACTCTACCAGCGTTGCGGCTTCCGGGAGGTGCGACGTTTCGCGGTTATGCGGAAATCACTCGTCTAGCGAGCGAGGAGCTAGAGAGAACACATGCACGAGAGGGAGCACACATGACAGTCGACAACCGAACCATCATGGTGGTGGGCGGGCACGCTGCCGATGCGGAGGTCATGGCGGGAGCAACCGTGCTGAAGCACGTGAAAGCCGGCTACCGCGCCGTTCTGGTGCATATGACGCTGGGCGAGAAGGGGCATCGCAGCATGCCGGTTGCGGAGTACACCGAGCAGAAGCGGCGCGAGGCGGAGGCCGCGGCCAAAGCGCTGTCGGCGGAAGTGGTGTGCATGCCCTACCCGGATGGTGAGCTCGCGGTGAATGAAGAAACCCAGTGGAAGATCGCCGATGCCATGCGGCAGTATCGCCCCGACGTGGTGATCACCCACTGGCAAGGCAGCATCCACCGCGATCATCGTAATACCAGCATCAACGTCACGGAGGCGCTCTACTTCGCCGGCTTGCCGGCCTTCCAGCGCGACTTACCTGCCTGGCACCCTAGAGCCGTGTACTATGCCGAGAACTGGGAAGACCCCTATGGCTTTCAGCCGGAAGTATCGCTGGACGTGACGGATGTTTTTCCGCAGTACCTGGAGGCGATCACGAGCTATGAGCTCGTGCGCGGCGGCATCTCGTCGTTTCCGTACTACAAGTACTATGAGGCGCTGGGCACCATCCGTGGAGCGGTGGCCGGCTACGAAAAGGGCGTGGCGCTGATGCGGCCCGAAGGAGCGCGGCTGCGGAAACAAGAACTCCTGATGTAACGTTTCCCGACCCTAGGCGTGTTGTTGCCGTAAGTATGGGCGGAGCACCTCCTCGAAAGCAAAGAGCGTCGGCGCCCCTCCCGTATGCACAAATACCACCGTCGAACCAGGCGCCACCCGCCCCGTGCGACAGTGAACGAAGAGTCCCTCCATGGCCCGTCCGGTGTATACCGGGTCGAGCAAGAGTCCCTCCGTTCGGGCACAGGTCTGGATTGCCGCAAAGCACCCCGATGTCAGATCCTCGTCGTGCTCTTTGGCATAACGGTCATCGTTGTCGACCTCGTCTGCTGCGATCTGGATGTCCACTCCATTGCATCAGTCGCCCGCAGATTGATGCAATGGTACGAATCATCGTAGAATCGGTAAACGCTGTCAAGGATGCTGAAATGATCATTGATATCCATGCCCATATCTTCCCCCCGCTGTCCGGCGCCTCAGGATTTGCCGGCCGCGCGGAGCACGCGCTCTTCCTTCAGCTCTACATCGCCACCCACGCGCAGCCCACCAGGCGCTTGCGCGACCACGCTCGGAGCTTTGGCGACGACATCCTGGGGGACGGGCGTTACGAAGGCCCCGAAGCGTTTGCGACCGCTGACTTTCGGGTGGGATCCTTTGGGCGCTTTGAATGGACTGTAACGGGCGAGACGTTCTACCGGCAGTTTCTCCCGCCGTCCCTACAGGAAATGGCAGCTCCGGCGGAGTTCCTGCTGCAAGAGATGGCCTACGCCGGGGTAGATGCCGTCGTGCTCCAGAATGCGCGGCTCTATGGCCGGCTCAACACCTACTTCGCGGAGGCAGCGCGGCGCCACCCAGGCAGGTTCCTGCCTTTAGCGGACGTTAACGAGGCCCAGGCAGACTCGGCGGAGGAAATAGTCAGGCTGACGGCGGCGGTACGCGATCTCGGGATGCGGGGGGTCTACTACGCGACGCGCGGCCACTTTACCGAGCGGTATCGCCGCCACCTGGACGACCCTGCCTTCTTTCCCTATTGGGAGGAGGTTCGCCGCCTTCGGATTCCGGTCTTCTGGGAGATTCTCGGTGTGCCGCTGCCGACGCCGGCAGCGTACCTTCAGCAGATCGCGCGGCTCAACCGCTGGGCAGAACGCTTTCCAGATATTCGCTGTGTCCTCACGCACGGCGTCGATCCCGAGTTCCTGCGCGCCGATCTTCCCAGTCCCCTCCAAGAACTTCTGGCACGCGAGCAGTTCCTGATCGAGCTCTTGTATCCAATCGGCCAGGGACGGCTCTACGAGTACCCGTTCCTAGAGACACAGCATGCCATTCAGCGCATGTACGCGCTTGTGGGAGGGGAGCGCCTGCTCTGGGGCTCCGACATGCCCAACGTAGCACGCCACTGCACCTATGAGCAGTCGCTACGGTACCTGCGGGATCATTGTCCGTTCATTGCCTCACACGATCTCGATAGGATGCTCGGGGCAAACGCGGAGCAGTTGTTCAAGCGGTAGACACTGCCCGTCGCCCCAGCTCACATATGAATCGCCTTGCCCTCGACGTTGAGCGCCGCTTCGGCGATGACTTCGGAGAGTGTCGGGTGGGGGTGGACGGAGCGGGCGAGTTCGAAGGGCGTCGATTCCAGGGAGCGCGCCAGCGAGAACTCGCCGATCAGTTCGGTGACGTCCGGGCCGATCATGTTGGCGCCCAGGATTTCGCCGCTGGCGGCGTCGGCGATGATCTTGATCTGGCCATCGAGATCGTTGAGCGCCTGGGCTTTGCCGTTGGGACGGAAGGGGAACTTGCCGACGCGCACCTCGCGGCCGCCTTCGCGCGCCTGCGCTTCCGTCAGTCCGATGGAGGCGACCTGCGGGTTGCTGTAGGTACAGCGGGGCATCGAATTGTAGTCGAGCTTGAGCTCCGGGTGGCCGGCGATGGCTTCGGCCGCCACTTCGCCCTGCGCCGAGGCCACGTGCGCCAGCAACACCTTGCCGGTGACATCACCGATGGCATAGATGCCGGGGACGTTCGTCTGCATGCGCTCGTCGATCTCGATGAAGCCACGCTGGTTGATCGTGACGCCCAGCGCCTCCAGACCCAGGTCGCTGCTGTTGGGCAGGACACCGGCCGCGAGGAGCACCCGCTCCACCTCCAGCGTTTGCGGCTCGCTCTGCCCTTGCTGCGTCGTGCGCTCCTGCTGACCCTTCGCCTCCGGTTGCTCAACCTCCACCTTGCGACCGCCGGGTGCAGGGGAGAGTGTCACCTTCACCGTATCGCCGGACACTTCGGCACTATCGACGCTGGTAGAGGTCATGATTTTGATGCCGCGTCGGGAAAAGCTGCGGGCCAGTTCGGTGCTGATCTCTTCATCCTCCAGGGGCAGCACGCGCGGCAGGTATTCGACTAACGTCACCTCCGTGCCGTAGGCCTGGAAGACTGTGGCGAATTCGACGCCGATCGCCCCGCTGCCGATAATCAGCACGGATTTCGGGAGGGTATCGACTCCCCAGACCTCTTTGGCCGAAATGACGTGGGTGCCATCGATCTCGACGCCCTTCAGCGGGCGCACCCGCGTTCCGGTGGCGATGATGACGTTCTTCGTCTGCAGTTCGCGGTCGCCATCGGCGCCGCCGCTCACGCTCACCCGATCCTTCGCGCTCAGTTTGGCGTTGCCCCGCACCACATCGATCGCGTTCTTGCGCATGAGGAAGTTGACGCCGCGCACCTGAGTGGTGATCACCTTGCGACAACGGGCCATACCGGCGCCGTAGTCGGCGCTGACGTTGCCGACGCTGATGCCGAACGTATCAGCGCGGTTGATCAGGCTCAATACCTCGGCATTGCGCAGCAGCGCCTTGCTGGGGATGCAGCCCCAGTTCAAGCAAACGCCACCCAACTCCTCCCGCTCCACGATAGCGGCCTTCAGGCCCAGTTGCGACGCGCGAATCGCCGCGACGTAGCCCCCCGGTCCACTGCCGATCACGACGACATCGTAGACGGTGTTCGCTGGCGCTGTAGCGGCGGCGGGAGCAGGGGTGGAAACGACACTCATGTACTGTAGGGATCCTCTCTTTCGTATTCACCTAACGATACCGCGCCAGCCCAACCTCTGCACGCATGGTGATCGCAACGGGTGCGCCGCACCGAGCGCGACCATGCGCGAGGTCCGATGACGGCGTCAACGGCACGCCGACCTTCTTCATCAACGGTCGCCGCCACGACGCCTCCTACGACCTGGAAACACTCCTGGCTGCGCTTGAAGACGCCCGCGCGACGCGTTAGCTCGCCCTCCGCTACTTGACTATGCCGCGGCCTATATTCTATTCCAGATGTGGTATAGTAGCGCTCGCGGCGGAGGTGCTGGACGATTCGCGATGTGGTGTTCGTAGGAACGTCCCAGCACGACGTTCGTGCATTTCCTGATGCGGTGCGTAAGCTGGTTGGATTCGCGTTGTACCGTGCGCAAGAGGGAGAAACACACCCAAACGCGAAGCCGCTCCAGGGGTTCGGCGGTGCAGGGGTTTTGGAAGTTATTGCCGACAATGACGGCAACACCTACCGCACGGTGTATACGGTGCGCCTGACCGCGGCCGTCTACGTGCTGCACGCCTTCCAAAAGAAGAGTGTACGCGGTATCCGTACTCCCCAGCATGAGATGGACCTCGTGCGAAGCCGTCTGGCATGGGCGCAGCGGATTGATGCCGCGCGTATCGCCGAGCAGAAGCGCCAGGAATCGGACCTGCAGCA
Organism: Chloroflexi bacterium UBA4733; assembly: GCA_002404055.1. The sequence goes on along the minus strand of DHIZ01000241.1, from coordinate 7,146 downwards.
TAAGGGAGAAGGGCAATGACCGAAACAACGCGCGAGGCGCGTCGCATCACCGATGATGTGGGTGATGAGATGTTGTACACGCTCAGCAGCGGCAATGTCTTCGCTGATCTCGCAGTGGCCGAACCCGAGGAGCATCTGGCGAAAGCCCAGTTGGTGGGCCGCATTGCGGATGCGATAGCGGAGCGCGGGGTCTCACAGATGCGCGCCGCTGAAATTCTGGGCTTGCCACAGCCTAAAGTATCAGCTCTCCTGCGGGGTGATTTCAGCGGTTTCAGTCTAGAGCGACTGTTCCGGTTGCTCATCGTCCTCGACAACGACGTTTCCATCGTCGTCGAACCGAAGACTAAAGAGCACGGGCGTCTGAGCGTCGTAGCGCGGTAGGGGCAAAACGGCCGGCAACCGAATAGGATGGTCGTGTGTCCAATCGGCCACGCTATTCCTCGCCTGGTGGGCGCTTGGCCGTGGTGATGGGAAAAGGATGTGGCAGGTCAGGAAGCAATAGCGGAGCAGCGCCTTCGCCTGTGGTACCAACAGCCGGCGCGGCAATGGGTGGAGGCCCTGCCGATCGGCAATGGCCGGCTGGGCGCCATGGTCTTCGGGCGGGTGGCCAACGAGCGCATCCAGCTCAACGAGGATTCGGTCTGGTACGGTGGGCCACGTGACCGGCTCAACCCGGATGCAGCGGCCAACATCAACGAGGTGCGCCGGCTGCTGCTGGCCGGGCAACTACGTGCCGCCGAGTTGCTGGCCCGCGGCGCTTTGCTCAGCACTCCTCGGCGCCAGAACCCGTACCAGACGCTGGCCGATCTGGAGTTGCTCTTCTACCCTGAGCCGGGCGAGGTTAGCGACTATCGCCGCGAACTGCACCTCGATGATGCCATCGCCCGCGTGTCCTATCGCCGGAATGGTGTCACCGTCCAGCGCGAGATGTTCGCCAGCGCCGTCGACAATGTGATCGTGCTGCGGCTCAGTGCGGATCAACCGGGACAACTGACGTGCAGCGCCAACCTGACCCGGCGGCCGATGGAGGATCGTTCCGGCAAGACCGGCACGGACACCATCCGTATTGAAGGCCAGGTGGGGCCGAACGGCGTGTTCTATGCTGCCCTGCTCAAGGCGGTCGCCGAGGGTGGCAGTGTGCGTACCCTGGGCGACAGCATGGTCGTGGAGCGTGCCGATGCCGTGACGTTCCTGCTGGCCGCCAACACCACTTTTCGGACGGCAGAGCCACTCTCTTTCTCCCTGCAACAGTTGGGACGTGCGGCAGCCAAGCCCTATGCGACGCTGCGCGCTGAGCACGTTGCCGACCATCAGCGTTTGTTCCGGCGTGTGCGGTTGGACCTGGGGCGCAACGAGGCCGCAGAACTGCCGACCGACCAGCGTCTCGCCCGGCTGCAGGCGGGAGCGGACGACCCGGCGCTGGCGGCGCTCTACTTCCAGTACGGCCGCTACCTGCTCATCGCCAGCAGCCGCCCTGGGTCATTGCCGGCCAACCTGCAAGGCATCTGGAATGAGAGCATGACGCCTTCCTGGGAGAGCAAATACACGATCAATATCAACACCGAAATGAACTACTGGCCGGCCGAGGTCGGCAACCTGGCGGAGTGTCACCTGCCCCTGTTCGATCTGTTGGAGCGTGTACGAGTCAGCGGGCGGGAGACGGCGCGCCGCATGTACGGCTGCCGGGGCTTCGTCGCCCACCACAACACTGATATCTGGGCCGATAGTGCGCCGGTGGATGCCTCCCCCGCCATCAGCGTCTGGCCCATGGGCGGCGCCTGGCTCTGCTTGCACCTCTGGGAGCACTATCAGTTTGGCGGCGACCGCCGGTTCCTGGCAGAACGCGCCTACCCACTGATGAAGGAAGCCGCCGAATTCCTCCTGAACTACCTGACGGAGGATGACCAGGAGCGGCTGGTGAGCGGCCCCTCCGGCTCGCCGGAGAATGTCTACCGCCTGCCCAATGGCGAGACCTCCGCCATGTGCATGGGGCCGTCGATGGATACGCAGATCATCCGCGAACTCATTGGCGCGCTTCAAACGGCCGGCGAGATCCTGGACTGCGATGCTGATTTTCGCCAGGAGCTCGCTGCCACGTTGGAGCGGCTGCCACTGGCCCAGGTCGGCCGGCACGGGCAGTTGATGGAATGGCTGGAGGACTACGAGGAGGTGCAGCCGGGCCACCGGCACATCTCCCACCTCTTCGCCTTGCACCCCGGTACGCAGATCGATCCCCAGCGCACGCCGGACCTGGCGCAGGCTGCGCGCGTGACGCTGGAGCGTCGGCTGGCCCACGGTGGCGGGCACACCGGCTGGAGCCGGGCCTGGATCATCAACTTCTGGGCACGGTTGCTGGATGCAGAGCAAGCCTACGCCAATGTGGAGGCGTTGCTGGTGAAGTCGACGCTGCCCAACCTCTTCGACACCCACCCGCCTTTCCAGATCGACGGCAACTTTGGCGGCGTGGCCGGCATCGCTGAGATGCTGCTGCAAAGCCACGCCGGCGAACTGCATCTGCTGCCCGCCCTGCCGGTGGCCTGGCCGCAGGGGAGCTTCGTCGGCCTGCGCGCCCGCGGATGCGTGGAAGTGGACCTTGAATGGCGCGACGGGCGGGCGTTCGTAGCGCAGTTGCGCACCGGGCGTCAGCTATCGCTGCGGCTGCGCGCACCTCGTGGGCAACAGGTGCAGGCGGTAACGATGGCTGGCCGTGACGTGCCCTACCAGCGGTTGCCGGACGGCGTGGTGCAGTTCGAGGCAGTTGCGGAGGGGGTCTACACGCTTTCCTTCTGAGGGGCCGGAACCTACGAATCCAGCAACCCTTCGCGCCCCTTCGCCGCCTCTTCCGCGGCGAAGCGCTTCATTGCCTCCTCAGGCGTCATGCCCTCGCCGCGCACCAGCAGGTCGCGGTCTAGCGTCACCATAATCGCGTCCTTGGCCTTGGCTTCGGCCACGATGGCGGCGACTTCGGGCTCGAGGGAGCGAACCACGGTGTCCGTCGGCGTCCCGCCGCGGTAGGCAGCCGCCAGTTCCCGCAACAGCGCCTCCGAAGCCACCGGCTCCAGCCAGCCGGCCTGCGGCCATTCCCAACGGTGTACCCGGCGGGTCCAACTGGGATAGCGGCAGGCGTCTTCCGGCGTGCCGCCCTTAGGGCCGATGTCCAGCCGGGCTGTCGTGCCTCGGGCACGCAGGTAGAACGCCTCGCCGGTGGGCAGGCGCCCTTCCAGTTGCACGGGGCAGGCAGTGGTGTAAAAGGCGCAATCGTGGTAGCCGTCACGCGCCAGTCGCCGGATCACCTCTCGTTCGCGGCGTTGGCGCGCCTTCAAGGTCGGGCGAAGCAACTCCAGGTGCTCGCGGGTTCCGTCCAGGTTATTGGAGGCCACGGCGTACCCCTTCCTGCTTTTCTTCCCTCTGTCACCGTCAGGGTATAGCCTGCGGCGCATTCCCGCCAGGCTCAGAATGCCCGGCTGGTCATGCCTTCCAGTTCCAGTTCCAGTTCCTTGCTGGTAATCAGACCCTCGGCCCGGCTGCGCACCCGGCCCTCCAGGGTACGGCGCACTGCCTCGGAGAGGTCGGCTCCACTCATGCCGTCGCTTGCTTCTTCCAGGGCCGGCCAGTCCGCTTCCGCGAAGAGCGGGCGACCGGCGCGCCGTTCCGCTCGGCGCTGGTGGATTTCGAGAATCTGCCGTCGGCCGACTGGTCCCGGCAGGCCGATCTCCACCAGGCGGTCGAAGCGGCCGGCGCGGACGATGGCCGGGTCCAGCGCTTCCGGGCGGTTGGTGGCGGCCACGACGACGACGCCTTCGATCGCCTCCAGACCGTCCATGTATTCCAGCATCGTGCTGACGACGCGGTGCGTCACTTCGTGAGCGCCGTCCCGGTGCGGAGCCAGCGCGTCGATCTCGTCGAAAAAGACGATGGCCGGCGTGGAGTTGCGGGCCTTTTCAAAGACCGCTTGCATGCGCTGCTCCGCCTCGCCGTACCACTTGGAGACGACATCGGCGGCGCGGACGTGGAAGAAGTGCGCCCCGGCCTCGCCGGCCAGGCAGCGCGCCAGCAGCGTCTTGCCGGTGCCGGGCGGGCCGTAGAGCAGCACCCCTTTCGGCGCGCGAGCTCCCCACTCCCGGTAGCGTTCCGGCGAGGAGAGCGCCAGCAGGACGGCCTGCAGTTCGACCACGGCGGCATCCTGGCCACCGACATCGCTGAAGCGTTCAGCGGGCGTGTCGGACGTGACGGCGGAATTGCCGACCGGCGCTGCGCCGCCGCGTGTGACGCGGTCAACGACCTGACCAAAGCGGTTGGCAGCGTCGCGGGCCACGCCATCGCCGCTGCCGCTCGGGCGCAGTTGCACCGTGATGTCCGGTGCGGTCGCTCCCGCCGCATGGTAAAAGGCGGCGGCCGTCGCGCTGACCACGGCGCTAAACAGTTCCACGTCATGCTGCAGCGTGTCCGCGTTGCTCAGTTTCAGGGGCGGCGTGACCCACTGCAGGAGGGGCAGGTCGCCACAGAAGACGGTCACCTGGTTGGGCAACGGACCCGGCACCACGCCGAAGGCGCGGCTGCCATCGTCCCGCAGCACGTAGATGGCGCTGTCTTCCCGGCCGGTGCGGAAGGCGGCTTGCAGGTCGGCATAGGGTGGGCGCAAGGTGGAACTGTTGCCAGTCAGCATCCCCAGCACGCTCCCTGGTGACGGGAGGGGTGCAAAGAGGAGCGCCGCCAGGGCGGCGTTGCCATCGGCAGCGCGCGCCATGACCGCCATGCGGGCGAGCGGTGACGGCAGTGTGGCGTTGGCGATCGAGGCCATGGTCACGCCGCGCTTGAGCCAGGCGAAGGTCGCCGAAGCGTCAGCAAGCTGCAGTTGCACGCCGCTCAATTCGTCTCCCCACCTCGGCCGCCTTTACTGTGCAGTGTACCCCGGCGTGCTGGTAATGCCCGACGAGGAAGCTGAGCAGAGTGGAAGAAAGGGCCGCTCATAGAGCACCTTGCCCTCACGCAGCGCCGGTCGCAGAGCGCTGCCTATCATCCGGCCCCGGCGTTCGATCTCTTCCGGCGTTGCGACGAGAATATCGGTAGGTTCCACGACATCGATCAATATCCGTCGAACGTCCGCGGCGGCTGTGCGTTTGTCCTTAGCATTGGATAGCACCACCAGCAAGTCGATGTCGCTGCCCGAGTCGGCCTCACCTCGGGCGTGAGAGCCGAAAAGAATGATCTGCTCCGGTTGAAAGTTCTGGACAATACGTTCGGTAATAGCGGCGATGGCGCGTGTGGCGGCGGCTTGCTCTTCACTTCCCAGGTGGCGCATTGTGCGACCTCCGGCCCCATGGTTGTCTTTCTGCTTTGAAGTATACGTACTGTCTGTACCTCTGGGATGCTCTCCGTGCAACCGGCGATACAATGGATGCCATGAACGATACACTGTTCCTTGAGCCCATTCGTCGCCAGCTTCCGGCACTTGGCGAGGAGCATCAGGCAGAGCTTGCCCGGATCATTGCGAGTTTGGTGGCAGCGCTCGAACCAGACAAGATTTATGTCTTCGGGTCGCAGGCTCGGGGTGATGCGACGCCGGACAGCGATGTTGATTTGCTTGTCGTCGTGAACACTGCCGATCGCCCGGCTCATCAGCTTGCGCAGGCAGCGCACCGAGCCATAGGATGGCACTCATTGGCGCTGGACATTCTCGTCATGTGGAAGGAGGAGTTTGCGTGGCGTAGTCGCGCCCTGGCGTCCTTGCCGGCTACCGTGCTCCGAGAAGGGCGAACGTTGTATGCGGCCTAAGGCTCTCCGAGAAGCAAGGGACGATCAGTTCACTTCAGTGCTAACAGCGGTCTCGCCTTCGCTGCCCGCCAGCGGCCAGCCCCCTCGCTCGTCTATAGCGGCATCAATCTCACCCATGAGCCGGAGCGTCTCGCCTAAGGCGCCGATAATCTTCTGGTAGTGCGTAATGTCATCGAAGTTCAGCGTCCGCCCACGCCGGTCCTTGAGCCACTTCTCGCACACCTGATAGCCGCCGACGTGGAACTCCCAAATGTCGGCAGGGACGCCCTCGAAATACTGGCCGCGCATGCCGGTCTTCGGGTTGCCTTTGCTGATGTACACACGACCGGTCTCTACAGGCTCCCCCGACTCGGGATCGTTTTCGCCGGGCGCAACATACCGCGGGTGCCCGGCTTCAACCAGGTTCTCGCCGTTCGCCGCGGGGATGGGGAAGCCAACGGTTCGGTGGGACAGAGCGGGGGAGGTTAGGAGGTGTATACGCACTAACGCCGCACCACGGGAGCATAGCGCACGGAAGAGATCGAGGTCTGTCGTGATCGGAATACGTGGAAAGTCTATCTTCAGAAACTCAGCGTACCGACTTCGGTAGCTGGGAGAGTGCAGGACGGCATAGATGTAGTGGAAGACATCCTCCGGCCCAAAGGTATGTTGTAAATCACCAGTGCCATCCGGGATGAAAGTGAGTCCTAGATGTGCTGTTGCATCCGCGATGAATGCCGGGGCAAGGTTGGCTTCTCTCTCGCCTTTCTGATTCTGCTCAGTTGGAAACAAGCTCGTTTGGTGACTCATCGCGAGGACACGATTGGGGTACACGTACAGGGGAAAGAGACTGGTAATATCGTAGGCAGATAAGGACTTGTGCCCAGTAACAACCATCGTGACAAAGACATCCCACTGATCACGGGTTTGGCGTGTCGCTAGTAGTCCTAGGTTTTCACCGGTAAGCATGTTGAGCATTACTTCACGGCGACTACGCTCAATCATGGCGTCATGGTAGAATAATGTTCTCGTATCAAATGGACGATACAGACAGCGCACGAATTTTGAATCAGCACGCGGCTCATGGCGTAGCAATCCTCGAACTGTGTCCACAGGTAGCTTGTCCCTCGAGTCTAGATACTTATCCCTAACTATGTCATCGCTCTTCAAAGGATTCAGGAAGTCAGTGATGCGCGCACTCAGTGTCGCCTCGTCAAAGCTATAGACAAAACCGTCTCGGCTAGTGACTATCCCCACTGAGTTCAATGGCATGATGTCTGGTAACCTCCAGCCGCATTCAAATTCCGCGCGCATAGTCATGTTCTGTGGCGCAAAAAGATAAGAGGGACTATTCGCATAAAGGTCTTGCCACTTAGAGGGCTTTCAGAAATC
>DHIZ01000375.1:3680-22089 GCA_002404055.1 Chloroflexi bacterium UBA4733 | reverse complement strand
CCGTTCTTCTGCCGCAACTACGGCGCCATGCTCAGCAACCTCACCCTGCATGCACCCTGGTCGATTCCTTCCGGCGAGCGCTTGCGCCAGCGTTGGCGTATCCTTATCCACGATGGTGACGCCGCCGCCATCTCACCGGATGACGCCTACCGCGCCTGGCTGGCAGAGGCAGCAGATGATCCGACCTGAGACCCACATTGCCGGCGGGGAGGTCTTCGCCTTCCGCCTGGGCATGCGCACCACCTTCCGCACCTCGCGGGGCGTCATGGGGGATGAGCGGAGTGGTCGCACGGTCGTGCTGGCGAAACTCACTGCCGACGATGGCACGAGCGGCTGGGGTGAAGCCTCCCCCATCGTGACCTGGTCACCCGAGACGGTGGAGGCTTCGGTCGCGGAAGGGCGGCAGATAGGGTACCCCAGTGCCAATTCGGCGACCTGCATCGGCACAGCCTGTACTCAAAATGTCTGGCGGCCAACGACGGCGCGCCGCTCGACCACTGGCGCTGGGCCAGGGACGTGGCAGCCTTAGATTTCTATGCCCTCACCGAGCATCTGGAGTACATCAGCTACGGCGAGTGGAAGTTGCCAGGGCGAGCCCAATTAGGTGCCCAACCTTGGCATCGACGCCTTGAACGGGTCGTGATCCGCTCGATAAAATCGGGCATCGAGCATGCCGTGCGGCATGTGCGGCTGGGTCGTGGGGAGAGGAAGGTCGCATGACCACAGCAAGCTTGCACGCGGGAGCGGCGCGGCTGGTGGTGACGCCTCCCCTGGGGGTGTCGCTCGCCGGGTCGTACCATGACCGTCGCGCCGATGCGTTGCACGACGACCTCTATGCGCGGGCGTTGGTGATCGACGATGGGGCGACGCAGGCAGCGATCGTCAGCGTGGACGTGATCGGCGTGCGCAGCGCCACCACTGCCGCCGCACGCCACCTGATTGAGCAACGCTGCGGCATCCCCGGCGACAACGTGTTAATCGCGGCTACCCATAACCATTCCGGGCCACTCACTCGCGAAGCCAACGCCGGAGGGCTGGCAGGGGAGACTGACGAGCCGTACCTGGCCTATCTGGAGCGGCAGATCGCCTCCGCGGTCCAACTCGCCTATACCCGGCGCGTCCCCGCGCAACTGCGCCTTTCCCTCGGGGAGGAAGGCGGCATCGCCTTCAACCGCCGCTTCTGGATGCGCGAAGGGCCGGTTCAGACCAATCCGGGCAAGCTGAACCCGGCTATCCTGCGTGCCGCCGGTCCCGTCGATCAGCGTGTCTGGACGCTGACGGCGCTGCCGGTCGCTGAAGAGATTGCCGACGAGGGATCCCAGGCCGTGCCGCCGGCCGTATTGCCACTCGGCGTGCTGGTCAACTTCGGCCTACACCCGGCCATCGTGGCGGGGACGACAATCTGCGGAGATTTCCCCCACTTCCTGGAGACGGGCGTGCAGCGCCTGATTGGTCTCCACGGCAACGGCAGCGCGCCGCCAATTGGGGTGCCGAGCGACCCGGCAACGCCAGTGGTGCTCTTCGCCAACTCTCCCTGCGCCGACGTGAACCATATTGACTTTTGGCACGCTCCCCGTCAGGCCGGGCTGGCCGAAGCGGCGCGTGTCGGCACGATCCTGGCCGGGGAGGTGGTTAAGGGAGCCTGCCGGCTAGTAGCCGACTGGCAGTCAAGGTCAATGCAGCACGGCATTCGCGCGGCGCGACGCCTCGTCGACCTACCGTTGCGCCGTCCCACGCCGGAGCAGGTGGAGTGGGCGCGTCAGGCCGCCCGTGGGCAGATGACGATGAAAGCGGGCGCCGGCCTTGAGGTGGTGGAAGCGCAGCGGGTGCTGGCGCTGGCCGAAGGCTGGCAGGGCGCGACCCGCCAAACGGAAGTGCAGGCGCTCGCTGTCGGCAACGAGCTGGCGGTCGTCGGTCTGCCCGGCGAGATCTTTGCCGAACTGGGCCTGGACCTACGGGCGCGCTCCCCATTCCCTCACACGCTGGTGCTGGGGCTGGCCAACGACGCCATCGGCTACGTCCCCACGCGCCGGGCCTACGACGAGGGCGGCTACGAGCCGACCGCCAGCCGCTTTGAGCCGGGCAGCGGCGAGCAACTGGTCGCGGAGGCGTTGGACCTTTTGGCGAGGTTGCGCGGCTGAGGAGGGGGGCCGGCGACTGAAGTCGCCAGCCCGACGTGGCGAGAATCAGCACTTGATCTGTCGGATGAATCCTTCAGCCATCGGGGTGACTCCTGGCGTACTGATCCACGATGCCCTGTAGTGCGGTCTTCAAGCTGCCCATGGCGGTCGGTACGTCTACCTGCCCTTTGCTCATCTGGGCCCAGGCCTTATCGGTTTCCGTGGACATCTGCCCCCAGGCCGGATGGCGTCGGATGTACGGCAACGGCTGGGCGATGTCGTACTCGTCAACCAGCACTTGCGGGCGCGCATTCGGTACGCCCTTGAACAGGTCCGTGAGAATTGGGCCCGCATCCGCCTTCGTCGCGCCAGGGTTCCCCTTGAAGTGGGCATAGCGCCCACCGTTCACCAGCCACTTCAGCACGTCCCAGGCCTCGTCCCGATGCTTGGCGCCTTTGGCGATCGCCAGAAAGACGGGCCCGAACTCTGGACTGCTCAGCGCCCCCTTGGGCGTGGGCATGAAGCCCCAATCCACTTTCGTGAGCTTGCTGAGGTCCGCCATTTGCCAGGAGCCAAGCATCGAGATGGCTGCCTGGCCCGCCCCAAACGCGCCGAGTGACCCGCTCGCATCCAACTTGACGCCCGGCGAGTCCCCCGTCGTGCCATCCTTCAGCACCAGATCGAGGTAGTCACCGTAGGCGGTAATCATCGCCGGCGCGTCCGCCGTAATCGTCTTCAGGTCGGGCGTGATCCAGTCCGTTTTCCAGGGGATCGGGATGGTGAGGACGTAGTAGCCGTAACCGCCCAGGCCTGCCTGGGTCATCTGGGAGCCGCTCCCCTTCGTCAGCTTGTGTACATTGTCCCGAAAGTCACTCCACGTCCAGGCCTGATCCCAGCTCGTCGGCGGTTCCGCGATGCCCGCCTGCGCCAGCATATTGCGGTTGTAGACCATGACGTAGCCGTTGCCGCCGGTGGAAAAGGGGATGGCGTACAACTTCCCGTTGGCGTGGGCCAGTTCCATGAATCCCTTGTTATATTGGCTGAGGTCGTACTTGTCCCGAGCAACCAGGTCGTCGATGGGCTGGCTCAACCCGTGCGTCGCCAGGTCGTTCTCCGACATGGGGACGTCACACAGATCGGGCGGCGTTCCGCCGGCCAGCAGCACGGTGAGCTGTTCCTCTGCCTGAATGTTATTGCCAACGTGCTGAATGAGCTCGATGCCAATCTTCGGATGCGTGGGTGTCCACTGCTTGGCGAACAGGTCGCTCGCCAGCGATGCGGGCTTGGCGTACCCGTTCCACCACTGGACGGTGGTACCGCCGGCGGCTGCCGCCACCATGACGTTCGACTGCGTCGAGCTCGTTGCCTTCGCTGCAGCGGCAGTCGCGCTGGTCGTTGCACTGCTGGCCGCCCTGGCTGCGACGGCGGTCGCGCTGCTTGTGGCGCTGCTCGTCGCCAGAGCGGAAGTCGCGGCGCTCGCTGTGGTCGCCGGAGCGCTCGACGCTACGGCTGCCGTAGTCGCGCCCGTGCCGCTCGTGCTTGGCGCCGTCGCGCCACAGGCTGCCAGGAGCGAGGTTCCGGCAGTCACCGCGACGATGCTCGTGGCAAACGTCAACAATGAGCGCCGACTCAACCGTGATGGGTACTGCTTGATCATAGAGCACTTGCCCGTTCTACGAGACCAGTGACGCCTGCCCCTTGTCGGCAGTGCAGGGCACGTTGCCTGAATGGCCGACAAGATCGTGCAACACGACAGGATTGTAGATTGGATTCGGACACTGTCAAGGCGCCGGTCCCGGGCTGCCGTTCAACCCGCAGTACCGATAGTTCACCAACGTTCCCTAGACCGACTCACCGGAAGGGTAGTTCGTGCGCCTGGCTTGCGACTCCCAGGCAGGCCGTTCGTCCCGTGTCAACGACGCGACCCAGCACGTTGGTTTCACGGCGGCTTGCGTATAGTTTCCGCTGAGTCGCACATTGGTGATGGAAAAATGCTGCTACAGTGTTGGCAAGCGCCGCGCCAGCACGGACGAATGAGGAGTATGGATGCGTATTGCGATCACGGGTAGTGAAAGTCTCCTGGGTACGGCACTGGCCGCCGCGTTACGCGCCAGCCATGCTGTGGTGGCGTTGGCCGGCGACCTGCGCGACGAGACGGCAGCCCGGCAGGTGGTGGACGGCGCCGACGCGCTGATCCATCTCGCCCCGATCGCGCCGGACCTACCTGCCGGTGCTGCCGATCAGGAGTTGCTCGATCTCGCCACGCGCGGTACCTACGTGCTGTTGCAGGCCGCGGTGGCCGCGGGCGTTCGCCGGGTCGTTCTTGGCAGCACGCTGGCCTTGATGGAGCGCTATCCTGCCTCCTGGGCGGTGAGCGAAACGTGGCGGCCGCAGCCGGACGTGACCGACGTTGCCCAACTGGCCGCCTATCTGGCCGAGGTCAGCGCCCAACAGTTCGCCCACGTTGAGCCACTGCAGGTCGTCTGCCTGCGCTTTGGCAGCCTGGTCGACGCGCAGACCAGCGCGGGGCTTCCGTACGACACTCGCTGGCTGCACGTCGATGACGCGGTGCAGGCAGTGGTGAAGGCCCTGACGGCGCCGCTGGCATCGCGGACGCAGATGGGCAGGGAGCGCCGCAGCCAGGGCTGGTGGGTGTGCCACATTCCAGGCGGCGGCCAGCACGGTCGTTGGCCGCTCGCGGAAGCTGCGGAGGAGCACCGGCTCGGCTACCGACCGATGCACACGTTCGCCGATTGGCCGGGGAGCGGTGCGCCTCTGGCAGCGGCAACAGCGGCGGAACAGGCGGGGGACCTGGCGCTGCTCGGCCCACGCCAGCACGTCCCGTCGCGGCCCATCCGCAACGTCGTCATCTTTGGCGCCGGCGGGCCGCTGGGTGCGGTCACGGCGCAGGCGCTGGCGCCTGCCTACCGCTTGCGCCTGACTGACCTACGCCCGCTGGCCGAGATCGCCGCGGACGGGAAGCCGCAGTCCACCGGCGCCCCGCTGCCCGTTGTACTGCCGCCGCCGCACGAATCAATAGAGGTCGATGTCACCGATGCGGAGCAGGTGTGGCGAGCGTGCTCCGGTATGGACGCTATCATCAACTGCACGGTCGTCCGACCGGACCCGGTACAGGCGTTCCGGGTCAACTTCCTGGGGGCGCACAACATCGCGCGCGCCGCAGTGGACCACGGCATCCGGCGCGTCGTCCAGACTGGCCCCCTCCAGGTGTCGAACGACTCGCCGGCCGGCTATCACTGGGACTTCGCGGTGCCGGACGACGCGCCGGCGCGACCCGGCGCCTGGCTCTATGCCCTCACCAAGTTCCTGGGCCAGGAGACACTACGCCTCTTTGCCGAAGCCTACGACCTAGAAGTGCCGGTGTTGCTGTTCTCGCAGTTCATCGCCCCCCAGACTGCGACGCCGCGCATGGGCGGGGTTCACCCGATGTCCATCTCCTGGGAGGACGCCGGGCTAGCGATGCGACGCGCCCTGGAAACCCAGACCTTGCCGTCAGCGTACGAGGTCTTCCACATCCTGGCCGACCTGCCCCACGGCAAGTACTCCAACGCCAAAGCGTGCCGCTTGCTGAACTGGCAACCCCGCGACAACCTGGTCCACCTCTGGACGCAGCGCAAATAAGGGAGCATGCCCATGCGTCTGGCGCTGTTAGGGTTCCACCACGAGACGAACACCTTTGCCACGCGTCCCACCAGCTACGAGGACTTCGCCCAGCACGGCATCCTGCGCGGCGACGCGCTGGTGCAGCGACATGCCGAAGCCCACAGCACCGTCGCCGGCTTTCTGGAGGCCGGGCGACACCTGGATGCGACCGTCGCCCCGCTGTACTACGCCACGGCGAACCCCTCCGGTACGATCAGCCGGGATGCCTTCGAGCGGATCGTCGGTGAGCTCCTCCGCTCGCTCGCTGCAGATGGTCCCTGGGACGGCGTCCTGCTTGCGCTGCATGGCGCGGCTGTAGCCGAGGGGTGCCCCGACGCGGATGGGGAGGTGGCAGCACGCGTCCGCGCAGCGGTCGGCTCCCACGTCCCCATCGGTCTGGCGCTTGATCTGCATGCGAATATCACGGCCCGAATGGTCGACAATGCGACAGTGACCGTGCTCTACCGCACCAATCCCCACCTTGATGCGCGGACACGCGCCTTCGAGTGTGGCGAGTTCGTTGTGCGGACGGTCCGAGGCGAGATCCACCCCGTCCAGGCGCTGGAGACGCCGCCGCTCGTCATCAACATCGTCACCCAGGGGACGGACGAGGAACCGCTGCGCAGCCTGATGGCAGCAACTGACGCCGTCATCGCTCGCCCCGGCGTGCTCACCGCGAGTGTCGCCCTGGGCTATCCCTACGCCGACGTGCCGGAGATGGGCGCCGCCTTCCTGGCAGTGCATGATGGCGACCCGGCGGCGGCGCGCGCGGCGGCCCAGGAGCTGGCGGTGCTGGCGTGGCAACGGCGGGCTGCCTTCGTTGCGCGAATCCCTGGTCCAACCGAGGCGCTGCAGCAGGCGATGCGCGCGTCGCGCGGCCCCGTCGTGCTGCTGGATGTCGGGGATAACATCGGCGGTGGCAGCGTCGGCGACTCCACAGTCCTGCTGGCGGAGGCGCGACGTCTCGGCGTGCGCCGCTACTTGCAGACGTTGTACGATCCTGGCGCGGTTGCCACGTGCGTTGCCGCTGGCGTGGGCGGCAACCTGACGCTGCTGGTCGGCGGCAAGGATCCCGATACCCCACACCCGCCGGTCGAGGTAACTGGGAACGTTCGTCTGATCGCCGATGGCAAATTTGAAGACCCGACGCCGACGCACGGCGGCTGGCGCTACTTTGACGGCGGGACAACGGTGGTTCTGGAGACAACCGAAGAGCAGACGCTCGTGCTGACCAGCCGGGTCGTCGGCAACACCAGCATCCAACAGATGTACACCCTGGGCATCCGACCGGAACGCTACAAGGTGGTAGTGGCCAAGGGCGTGCTGTCGCCGCGTCCCGCCTACGCGCCGATCGCCTCCCAACTGATCCTCGTCGATACGCCCGGCATCACGACCGCCGACCTCAGCCGCTTCAGCTATCATTGGCGCCGACGGCCACTCTACCCGTTCGAGGCGGAGACGGCATATGTGCCCAAGGCACCGGGGTGGGGCGCAGGGAGTTCCGAATCGCTGTTACGTGGAGGTTGCCATGCCACCTGAAACCCTACCGCGCGTCGCCTGTATCATCACCTGCTACTTTCCCCGCTCCCACGCCGACGTCATCGTGACCAAATTGCTGGCCGACTTCACGCACCCAGCGCCGCGCGACCTGAGCCGATTTGACATCCATCAGCAGGTGCGCGACCTCACGGAAGCGCCACTGCCTACCGATGCACAAGGCAACCTGCGCGCGCCGCGGCTGCAGGTCGCCTCCATGTACATCGACCAAACGCCGGCCAACGACATTAGCCGAGAGTGGGCGGCGCAGGCGGGCGTGCCGATCTTCCCCAGCGTCCGCGAAGCGCTGACGCTTGGCGGCGCCGAACTGGCTGTGGACGGTGTCCTCATCATCGGGGAGCATGGCGACTACCCGATCAACGCGCGCGGACAGACGGAGTACCCTCGCCGCCGTCTCTTTGAGGAAGTCATCACCGTGCTTCGCGAAAGTGGCCGCGCCGTGCCTATCTTCAACGACAAGCACCTTGGCTATGCCTGGGCCGACGCCAAATGGATGTACGACGCCGCCCGCTCCCTGGGTGCGCCACTGGCTGCCGGCTCATCCATCTCCACCACGCCAGTGACCTGGCGAGCACCGGCGCTGGCCTTGCCGTTGGGGGTACGCCTGGCAGGGGCGTTGGCGGTCGGCTACGGTCCCCTGGAAGCCTATGGCTTCCACACGCTGGAGGTGCTCCAATGCATGGTGGAGCGACGAGCCGGCGGCGAGACGGGGGTGGCTGCCGTGCAGGCGCTCACGGGAGCGGCAATGTGGGAGGCAGGCGCCGCCGGCCGCTGGGATGAACAGTTGCTGACCGCAGCACTGGCGACGGAAGAGCCTCCGCCGTCCGACGACCCGCGCCGCGGGGCGCAGCACCCTGTGATCTTCCTGATCGAATACCGGGACGGCCTGCGGGCCGCCGCGTGCCTGCTTGATGGCGTCGTTCGGCACTGGCTGTTCGCAGCCAGGCTGGGCGACGCCATCAAGCAGGGAGCTGCCGTAACAGCGACGCGCTTTCGGAGCCATGAGCAGGAGCCGTTCGGTCACTTTGCCTACCTCCTGGAGGAGGTACAAGACCTGGTGTGCTTCCGGCGCGAGCCGCACCCGGTCGAACGCACGCTCCTCACGACCGGCATCCTGGACCGGGTAATGGAGTCGGTATCACTTGGCGGCGTCCGCTTGGAGACGCCCGAGCTAGCGGTCCACTACCGCCTGGACGAGGGCGGCGGCAGGTCGTAGATTTCTCCATTTCATAGGCAAAGTGGGCGGAAGCCGCCTGCGCCTCCGCCCGAAGCGGGCTACCGGTGGAGGTTGCCACGGCATGAGCAGCACAGCGGCGCCTGAGATTTACGACACTGCTGCCAGCGCTGCCCATCTGCTCGACAGCATCGACTCCCCCGCCGTGCGCGCCAACTTCGGTCTACGCTGCTAACGCACGGCAAGCGCGGTGTGGCGTCGTCCCGTTCTACTGCCCGTGGGTGAGCCTCAGCGTGCCATAAAGCCTGTTGCCGACAGCATTGGCGACCCTGGCCCCTGCGCCGGCTGAACCGACCAGGCATGCAGGGCGTGGTCGTCGGCGCCGGCGAGCAGCAAGTCGCCGGCGGGCGACCAGAGCAGGCCGTTGACGTCGTAGCCGACCGGAAGCTCAGTGAGCGGCGCCGGTGGAACCGCTGACCAGAGGGTCACGCTCAGGCGCAGCGATGACACCGCCAGGATTGCCCCGTTGGGCGACCAGGTCACCGTGTTCACGGGCCGACCGACCGGCAGGCTGCCTTGCTCCCGGCCGGCGTCCGCTGTCAGTAGCGCCACTGAACCGTCCTCGTAACCGGCAGCGAGCAGGCGACCATCGGGAGACCAGGCCAGGCTGTTCACGTCGCGTCGGTTGGCGGCGGCTGTCAGCCAGTGTTGCCCGCCGGCGGCCGTCCAGACATGTACCTCGCCGGTACGGTTGCCGGCGGCGAGCAATGCGCCATCGGGCGACCAGGCCAGGGCGGTGGTCTGACCGCTAATGGCGAGCGTTGGGCCAGGCGTTCCGGTAGGCTGCCAGAGCGTCACGCTGCCCTCACCACCGGCAACGGCCAGCACGCCACCATCCGGTCGCCAGGCTACGCCGGCATACCGATTGACAACGGTGCCGATCGACGTCGGCCAGGCGCCATGACCAGGCCAGAACAGCAGCGAACCGTGCGTCGTTGCCACTGCCAGTATGGCGCCATCCGGCGACCAGGAGAGCCCGCTGACAAAACCGGCAAAGGGTATGGTTTGTTGCACCATGCCAGCGCTCGACCGGAGCCGGACCTGGCCGTCCGAGGAGCCGGTGGCGAACTGTTGCTGCCCCGGACGCCACGCCAGCGTTTCCACTGTGCCGCTGCCACCTGGCTGGGTCCAGGCCGGGGTGACGTTGAAGGCGCCGGTTGCCGGCGCAACGTCACCGACAGTGGCCACTGGGGTGCTCACCACGGCAACGACCGTCTGCCCACAGGCGCTCAGGACGCCCGCGTTCAGGCCCAGGATGCCGCCGAGGAACACCCGACGAGGCACTACGGTGCGCATGCGCCGCCCCGTTTGGGCACGGACTCGCGCACGCCGGGCCCATCGGCGTATCCGTGCGATCCACCCCATCCCCTGAACACGCCGATCATCGCCGCTCGGGTCCGCCCAACAACTCATCATATAACGCCCTGACCTCCTGCCCAGCCTGGGACCAGGTATGGACACCGCGGCGTGCCGTGGCGCCCAAGCGGTGGCGGAGCGGGGCGTCGTTTTGCAGCCGGCTGAGGGCGTGCGCCAGAGCTGCCTCGTCACCCGGGGGGACGAGCAGGCCGGTGACTCCATCCTCGACGATCTCCGGAATGCCCCCCACCCGCGAGGAAACGACGGGTTTGCCGGCTGCCGCCGCTTCCAGATTGATCGTCGCCAGTCCTTCTTGCACCACCGACGGGCAGCAGACGATGTCGGCAGCCAGGAGCAGTTCGGGCATCGCCGTCACGGCTACCTTGCCGAGCCAACGCACGGGGAGGTCGGCGCTGCGCTGGCGCAATGCTTGCTCGAAGGGCGACACTTCTTCCTGGCCCACGGTATCGACCGAACGCCAGAGGGTGCTGGAGCCGGCAATCAGCAGGTGGGGCCGCTGGGATGGCGGCAACAGGGCAAGTGCCGCGATCAGGTGATCGATGCCCTTCTGCGGCGCCACCTGGCCGGCGAAGACCACCACGCAGTCAGCCGGCTGCAGGCCAAGTCGACGACGGTAGTCGATACCTGACGTGGCGTCTGCGGTGAGCGCGGGGTCAGCCCCGTTGCGGATGATGCGCACGACGCCTCGATAGTGCGGGTGGTGGCGACGGAAGCTGACCGCCAGATACTCGCTGGCACAGATGACCGCGTCAGCTCGCCGCAGCAATTGGACCTCCAGCTGGGTCGCATGGCCGAGGGCCATATGCAAATGCAACACGCGCCGCCGTGCCTTCGGCAGCAGTAGTAAGGTCGGCAGCGCGTGAGCATGCAGGATGCTGCAGCGCCGGGCGGAGATTGCCGCCCACCCGACCGCCATTTGATAGCGCACGTCTACCGGGCCGGCGCGCCCCAGCCGCCAGGGCCGTATGCCGCGCAGACACACAGCTCCGAGGCTGTAACGGTCGAAGGCGTTTGCCGGGTTGGCAAGACCCCATAACTCGACGTCACCGCCCGAGTCGGCGCTCGCCTGCGCGAAGCCGAGGGCCGAGCCGACCAGGCCGCTGACGCTGTCGTGACGAAGATCACGCGGCAATAGGCCCAGGCCCGGCAGGACGTGCCGGATCAGGGGCGGCGCGTCGGTCACCGCCAGCGCTCGATACCGCCCCAGCGGGAGGGCAAGCGCTGCTCCACCGGCAGTAATACCGGGAAGCGGCGATGCGGCTCTGTTTGATACCAGTAGGCCGTGCTGCTCCAATCGCCCTGGCGATCGTTGGCATGGCCGTGTTCGATGGAGAAGCGCAACGAGCGCTGGAAGCGGACCGGGTCTTCGATGTGATAGCGGTACTGCGAGTGCTTGCCGGTGTAGTCCGAGTTGGTCTTGAAGTGGTAACCGAAGTAGGGCGCAGAGAACGGCTGCTGGAGCGCATTGTAGTTCCAGGCGCCGCAGAAATAGTCTTCGGTGCCGGTGCCGTGCAGCGAGGGCGGCCAGGTCTCACCGTCGATGAAGAACATGTCGTCGCCTTCCCCCCACCAGCCCGGCTCAGGCAGATCAACGTCGAGGTGACAGCCGACATAGTGACCGCGACCCTCCGCCTCCAGCACCACGTAGTTGTCCTTACCAGTCGTGTTCAGGCGTTGCTGCCGCTCATCGAGCGCATCTGGCGGTTGCACGAGCGTCGGGTTCTCGCGCCGCCACTGGCAGTGAAAGCGGGCAACGTCGCTCTCCAGGCTGTCGTACTGCTCATAGTCCACGTAGTAATAGTAGACGGCTTGCTCATCCGACTCGTTCTGAATCGTGATACGCGCGCCGCGCGCAAACGGCATGGGGAACCAGCAGTTGAAGCCGCGATCGAACATCTGCAGAGGCAGCGACACGAAATAGGTGTGCTGGGCGTGCCCCAAGCCAAAGAAATCGCCGACCGGCGCTTCGACGCTGGGTTCCGCCTCGCCATCCCACCACATGCGCAGCACCAGCTTGCGCAGGTGGAAAGGATCACGGCAGGAAATCGTCGTCCAGATGTGTGTCACACAGCCCGCTCCCTCAATGCGCGCCAACTCAGCCGTCGCACCCGGTGCGATGAGGAGGTGGTCACGGTTGCCGCCGCTCTGGTCGTAACTGGAAGCGCGCCGAGACCGGCTGTCGCGCAACCGCGCCAGATCTCGCAGTGATGTGCTGCCCATTTGCATGTGGATGCTGTCCTTTCTCATACTGCCGCCATTGTAGCAACAACCGGCGGTCCCGATCAGTGCTAAACTGCAATATCAGGCCCCAGTGACCGTGCTGGGCGTGACACCAACGGGGTTGGGGCGTCCTACCTGGTATATGGTTGTGCCTGGCGGCAGCGCTGCGGCCAGGTGGAGGAAGAGGGACTCGTGCCACCACCCCGTCTTCACCGCAGGCGACGCGGCGCGCGCGGGCTGATCGTTGCCGGCATCGTCCTGTTGGTGGTTGTAGCCGGCGGAGTTTGGTTTGATCGCGCTATCTACGCGCCGGTGAGCACCATCACCAACGTCATCATTCCTGTGCCGACCCGAGTCGTCGCAACGGCGAGCGCGACGCAAGCGGTCTCGGCCCCTGGCGCGGCGACAGCAGTGCCCCCAGCCCCGCCACCGCCCACCGCGACGCCGTTTCCCTCACTCGGCGGCACGCAACGCATGAATATCCTGCTGCTGGGTAGCGACACCGACGCCAAATTTACTGGCAGCTTCATCACCCAGATTATGATCGTGGCCAGCATCGATCCGGTACACCACACGATCAGCCTGCTCTCGATCCCCCGCGACTTCTGGGTGCCGATCCCCGGGCATGGTGTGGGCAAGATTCAAGTCGCCTTCCAGTTCGGGGAACAAGACCATCCCGGTGGCGGCGGCATCGCGCTGGCCCGGCAGACGATCGAGGACGACTTCGGTATTCACATCGACCACTACGCCTGGATCGGCTTGCAGGGTTTCATCAAGGTCATCGACACAGCCGGTGGTTTGGATATCGATGCCTTGCACCCGGTGCTGGACGACAATTACCCCGACGACATCGCCAACGGTCAGGTCACCACAACCGATATCTTTGCCAGCCGCCGCCTCTACATCCCCGCCGGTCCGCAGCACATGGATGGCGCCACGGCGCTGCAGTACGTGCGCTCACGGCACGCCGACCCCATCGGGGACTTTGGCCGCTCTCAGCGCCAGCAGCAGGTGCTCCTGCAGCTTCGCAAGAAGGTCGAGCAACCAGGAACGTTGCTCCAGATCCCGGCCTATCTCAACGACCTGGCCGGCTATGTCAAGAGCGACTTCAGTGTGCCCGACCTCTTCGCCCTGGGCAACTTCCTCCGGCAATACGGACGCCAACCGTACACGCAATACGTGCTGATGCCGCCGGATTACTCGTCGCTCGATACGATTACCGTCAACGGCCTTGTGCAAGACATCGTGCG
Source organism: Chloroflexi bacterium UBA4733 (assembly GCA_002404055.1). The sequence goes on along the minus strand of DHIZ01000375.1, from coordinate 8,668 downwards.
ACCAAACTGGCCGACGGTACACGCGCTGGTCGCCCACGTCTTTGCGCCACCGGCGGCGGCAGCGCCGCCGGCGGTACTCGCCACGGGCAGTGCGCACATTGCCGTCGAAAACGGTACGACCATCGGGGGATTAGCCAGTCAGGCGGCGACCTACTTGACGAGCCTTGGCTACACTGTTGATCCAGCGGGTAACGCCGGCAACACGGCCTACCCCGCCACGCTGGTCACCGTGTACAACCCGGAGAAACAGGATATTGCTACCATGGTTGCTGAGCTTTTCGGCGGTCAGGTGCAGACAGCGCCGGCTGGGACGAGCCACGGCGCCGACGACATCGTGGTGACGTTGGGTCAGGACCACGGCACATTTGAGGGCTTCTAACATGCGCAAGATCGCTGCGGCGCTGGCCTCTGCCGCGCTGCTCAGTACGGCGTGTGCAGGGGCTGTTCCCAGCACGGGCATGGTCAACATCAATGCCCCGGCGGCGGCGAGTGTCAGCGGCCGGCTGCTCTATGTGCGTGGCGGCGCTATTGAGGAGCTCTCAGCCAGCGGCAACCGCGACCTGGCAAAGGCAAACCCGGCAGTTGGCGACTTTACGGGACCCGTCTGGTCACCCGACGGCAAGCGCATCGCCTACGCAGTTCGCCAGAAGGACTACAGTGACATCGGCGTCATGAACGCCGACGGCAGCAACCAGACTCTACTGACGCACGACCAGAACACTGTGGTGCAAGACAACCTGTGGGCGGCCATGCCCGCCTGGTCGACGCCCGATGGGGCGTCGCTCATCTTCAGCTCGGACCGTGGGAAGCAAGAGCCGAACATTGATTTACGCCTGTGGTCTCTGAACCTCGCCACGCGAGCGTTCCGGCAGGTAAGCGCGCCGGACGTGCAAGCGGGCGGTGATGCCGACGTCCAGTACCGCCCCGGTCACCCAGGGCAGATCGTCTATACCAGGTGGGCTTACGACGCCACGGCCACGGCAACCTACGCCACGCTGGTCCTGGAGGACATCGTCAACAACGAGACCTTCACGCTCACATCAGCCAAGGAAACCAATTTTCAGCCAGCATGGTCGCCCGACGGCAAGGTGTTGGCCTTCATTCGACGCGGGACAACGGCGGACGAATTGTACGCGGCCACCGTTCCCGACACGCTTGCCGCCGACACCACGCTCAAGGCGACGCTGCTGGAGCCGGGGGTCAACGCCCAGCCCACCTGGTCGCCCGACGGCGCCGCCATCGCCTATATCGCCGAAACCGACAACCAGTTCGACCTCTTTCAGGTTGGCGTGACTACAGCGCCCGCCCTGGCGGCGAACGGCAAGCCGGTGCGCCTCACCACCAATGGCATTGACGCCACAAGTCGCCCGAGTTGGGCAAAGTAGCGCTTCGGCAGGGCGACGACTGCGGTACTGAAGCCTACAGCTGGAAAGCCGGACGCTGGAAAGCGCGCATCGCGACCAGCAGGATGACAGCGCCAATGATGCTGACGAGCACGTGCGAAAGCGACAGCGTTCCGCCTGTGTGGACGTGGAAAAGTGAGAAGATCGAGCCGCCGATGACCGATCCGGCGATACCCACCAGCATGTCACCGCGCAGGCCGTAAGGGCTGCCCACGATCTTGCTGGCTATCCAACCGGCCACCAGGCCGAGGATAATCCAGGGCAAGATAAGGAATACCAGGCCGGTGATTACCTTGACTGCCACGAGCAACAGCACAAGCGCCGCCACCAGCAGGGCGATGGGAATAATCACGTGTCGCGCTCCATTCTGTTCGCTGCCAGGGTCCGCCTCAAGCAACCGTACTCAGCATCATACAGCACGGAATTAAAGATTTGCTGAAGACGGCCGGCTGTTCAGGAGTACATGCGCAGAACGAGATACGCCAGGGCAAGAACAACGATGGCGAGCAGCAGCACCGACCGTAACCTGTGGCTCCGGCGAACGGGCACACTGGTGTCGGCGGCAGGAGTGAGCGTGAGGGCGGGCTCGGCGGCGCCGGCCCGCCCGTAGACGGAGAGCACTGGGACCCGGCTGCGGCGCACTTGCACCGGCAGCGTCGCGGCAGCCGCCACGGCGCTGGAAGCGCTGCCGGTGGCGCCCGGGGTGGCCGACGGCTCTGCGTCGCGCTGCATGGACTGCATCCAAGCGGGCAGCACCGGCGCCACATCCTCAGCAGGTGCATCGCCGGCAGTCACCAGCGGCTGCCCACAGCGGGCGCAGATCCTTGCGTCATTCGCGTTCTCGAACCGGCAGTTGTTGCATCGGCGCATCGAAGAACCTTTCTGGCATCATGCGCGGCATCGCCGCTTCATCGGCACGCTCCATGCTCCGGGACGCATCGACGGCTGTCAACCTACCGCTGGCCGGTCATGCCCCATGCGTACCCCAACGCGTCGCCCGCTGGGCACAAGACTGGCGGGCTAACGCATTGTCTCCAGGTAGGCGACGAGGTCGTTCACCTGAGCGGAAGTGAGCCCCAGATCAGGCATCAGTGTACCTGGCCGGATCGCCTGGGGATTGCTGATCCAGCGACGTAGGAAGGGCGGGTCGTTCGGCAAGGAGTCGTAGGGCTGGCTGGCGATGTGCGTAAGGTTGGGTCCCTGATCACCCGTGGAAAGGCCGTCAATCGTGTGGCAAAGGGCACAACCGACCGTCGAGAGAAAGATCGCCTTCCCACGAGCCGCGGCAGCCGGATCAGTTGCCAACGCCGGGGTTGCCGGACGCGCTATTAGCCGCGCCGTAGCTGTAGCCGCCGGGTGAGGGGTTGCGGTTGGGATGGCAGTGGGCGTTGCCGGCCTGGCCGTGGCTGTTGCAGTTGCCGTCGCAGGTGCGACGGTTGGCGTTGCCGTGGCAGTCGCCGGGGCCACCGTTGGTGGCGTCGTGGCCAATGACGTCGCTGTTGGTTCAGCGGTAGGCAAAGGTGTTGGCGTGCCGACAACGGGTACGGACGCAGGTACGTCCACCGGCGAGACGGTGGGCGTTACCGTCGCCGGTACACCGCCGCAGCCAACCAGGAGGAGTGCCGCGAGGATGCTGGCAACCCGCGCGGCTGCTTTCACTCGCCACTCCGCCCCACGGCCGGCACCGACTCGACTAGCCCTCGGCTGAGGGCATACTTGAGAATCTCGGTGCGATCATGCACATTCAACTTTTCGCGAATGCGGCTGCGGTGTACTTCGACAGTGTTGGGACTGACGACCAGGAGGTCGGCAATCTGGCGGTTGGTGTGGCCTTCGGCGATCAGGCGCAGCACTTCTTTCTCACGCGCCGTCAACAGGTCATAGCTGTCGTGGCGTTCCCGACCGTGCTCTAGAAACGCCGTGATCAAAGTCTTCGCGGCGCTGGGGTACAGGAACGACTGGCCGGAGGCCACGGCCCGAATCGCCGTCAACAGGTCGGTGTCGGCAGCACGCTTGGGCACATACCCGGCGGCGCCGCTCTGGAGGGCCTCGAACAGGTAGTGCGGGTTGTCGTACATGGTGAGCGCCAGCACGCGGGTCGCTGATCGCGCGCTGCCTGCGTGCTGCATAATGCGCCGCGTCGCCTCGACACCGCCAACCCCCGGCATAGAGATGTCCATCAGCACGACTGTCGGCGCCATCTCACGGGCCAGGCGAATCGCCGTTTCACCCTCACCGGCCTCACCGACGACCTCCATATCGGGTTGCAGGTTGAACAGAGCACGCAAGCCAGCCCGCAGCACTGCATGGTCGTCGACAATGAGCAAGCGAATCGTGGTCACAAGGAATCTCCTCCGGCGCCCTACGACGCCGTCTCGTCGGGAACGCTCACCATGATGCGCGTCCCACAGCCAGGGGCCGACCGCACGTCGCAGTGTCCGCCGACCAGCGCTGCCCGCTCTTGCATGCCAAGTAGGCCCAGGCCACGGGTCGGCGCCGTCGGCGCCGATCGGCGTTCCACAACAAAGCCACACCCGTCATCTTCGATCGATACCTCGATGCGGCCCGGCTGGCGCAACAGGCGCACCCAGACGTGCTGCGCCTGCGCATGGCGGACGACATTCGTCAGCGCCTCCTGCACAATGCGAAAGATGGCGGTCTCCACCTCGCGGGGTAGGCGGGCGTCAAAACTGGCGGTGAAGAGCTCCGGTTTGACGCCGAAGCGTTCGCCATATTCGCCGATGTACCAGCGGAGCGCCGGCAACAGCCCGCGCTCTTCCAGCAAGCTGGGACGAAGTTCAACGATGAGCCGGTGCAAGGCGTCCAGGGTATCAGCAGTGAGGTCGCGCAGTTCGCGCGACTTTCGCTTAATCGCGTCGGTATCTTCCAACTGCTCTATCACTCGATGGCCGACGATGATGGCGGTCAACGCCTGACTGGCTTCGTCGTGCAATTCCCGCGCGATCCGTTGCCGTTCCTGCTCCTGGGCCCTGATTACAGCGCCGGAGAGCGCCTGGACGCGATGCAGTTGCGTTTCCAGTTCCTGTTGCTGCGCCTGGACGGTATCGAGGAGGGCATTGAGCGTGTCCCCGAGCCGGCGCAAGTCCGGATCGCCGAATAGTGGCTTGCAGGCCCGCGCCGCCGGGTTGCCGTGGCGAACCTGCTCGACGGTTTCCCGCAGCGGCTCGATCGCGGAGAGCGCCGCGCGCAGAATCACGGAGTTGAGCAACAGGGATATGCCGACGCTGCCCACCCCGACCAGGATCGTCCAGCCGGCGTCGGCCCGTTCGGCCTGGTGGCGCGTCAGCCAGTAGCCCAGCACAGTGCCGAGCGCCACCAGGGCGGTATTGGCTATCAGGATCTTGCGGAAGAGGCGCAAGTCCAGCAGCCGGTCGCGCAAGCGCACAAACTGCTGCCGTGAGATGAGTGAGGCACTGAGCGCCATGGTCTCCCCTGCCACCAGTATACCCCTGCCTCACGCCGGCCGCCGAGGGCGGAGCCGATCAGAGTGCGCCGCAAAGCATGGCGCAGCAAGCGATTGACGTGAGTACCCAAGTGTACGGGGCCGCGACTGCGGTCTGCGGC
>DHIZ01000375.1:0-3542 GCA_002404055.1 Chloroflexi bacterium UBA4733 | reverse complement strand
CCCCCCCGTCGCTGGGCCGCAGCCCGCAGTCGCGGCCCTGATATTGGCGGCGCACTCTTCTGTCCTGCCGCTATTGCCTGTCAGGCAATACTTCTGGTACGGTGCATGGCCGTCCGCAGAAGGGTGCCGATGCCGATCAAACAATCCTCACTGTTGGCCGAAATGCAGTTCGTCATCGTCGATGTCGAGACCACGGGCCTGAGTCCCATCCACAACCGGGTCATTGAAGTCTGTGCGGTTCGCGTGCGCGCCGGCGTGGTGGGCGAGCGCTTTCAGACCCTGGTCGATCCCGGCACGAGCATCCCCCCCGACATCGTCCGGCTCACCGGCATCAGTCGCACGATGCTGGACGGCAGTCCCGGCTTCGCAGACGTTGCTCCCGCGCTTGCCCAATTCCTAGGCACGGATCCGCTCGTCGCGCACAACGCGCCGTTTGACTACGGCTTCCTGCGCGAGGAATTTCGGCGATCCTCCGTCAGCTTTACCGCCACCGCAGTCTGCACGGCCCGGCTGGGCCGCCGGCTACTCCCCGGTCTTCGCCGGGCCAACCTCGATGCGTTACTCCTGGCCCTGGAGGTCCCGGCGCGTGTGGGCCACCGGGCGGAACAGGACGCGACAGCTACCGCCGCTGCCTTTCTGAAGCTGCTGGACCTGGCAGTACACCAGGGGGCGGCGACCCTGGCCCAGCTCGTTCGCCTGCAGTCCGGCAACGGCGACGCCAAGGCAGCGGACCTGGCGGCTCGCGTCCGCCAGTTGCCGGCGGCGCCCGGCGTCTACTGCTTCCGCAACGCGGAGGGACAGGTCGTCTATGTCGGCAAGGCCACCAACCTCCGGCGGCGAGTGCAATCTCACTTTCGTCCCGGCGTGCGGGAACCCCACCGGCTGCGGCGAGTGCTCGGTTCGGTCGAAACGATTGACCACATTGAAACCGGCTCCGAAGTGGAGGCGTTGCTATTGGAGTCACGGCTGATCAAGCAGTACCTGCCGGCCGGCAACCAGGCGCAGCGCGACTATCACCAGTACCCGTACCTCCGCCTCAGTACAGATGAAGCCTTCCCGCGCCTGAGCGTCACGCGCACCATCACCGACGACCGCGCTACATACTACGGCCCCTTCCGTCGGGCCAACCCCTTGCAGTCGGCCGTCGTCGTACTGCAGGACCGCTTTCATCTGGCACGCTGCGAAGGTCCGATCGTTCCCGGTCAGACACCCGTGTGCATGTATGGCCAGATGGGCCGTTGCCTGGCGCCATGTTCGGCGGCGAACGACGAAGCACACTACGGCAAAGCCGTCACGGATGTTGCCGCCTTCCTCAGCGCCGGCGACGGCGCCTTGATACGCCACCTGGAAGAGCGACGCGACAGCATGGCGGAAGCGTTGCGCTTTGAGGAGGCCGCCGAGTTGCGCGATGCCGCCGACGAGTTGCGCCTGCTCTTTGGCGCCCAATGGCGCCTCAGCACCGCCTTGCACGACTGCCACGCTATCATCCTGGCAGCCTCGCTGGAAGCGGGCGCTGTCGAACTCTTTGCCATTCGGGGCGGCCTGCTCATCGCGCAACGCCGCCTACGCCCCGGCGACCTGTCGCTGGAGCAACTGGAACGCTGGCTCAGCGACATGTACGCAGCAACGGTGTCTCCCGACGAGAGCCACGTTCGCAACGATCAACTGGATGAGTTGCAGATCATTGCCGGCTGGCTGCGCCGCGAGGGCGAACGGCGCCTCACTATCCCAATCGTCCCGGCACAAGCCGCCGCCGCCGCCAGTCCACTTGCTGACGCCATGCTCGGCTTCGACCTGCTCACGATGAGTCAGGCGGCGATTGCGGTAGAGTAGATGGCATGGATATTCCTTGCTATCACCGCGTCGTCGCCAAGGTGGGCACTACCAGCCTCACAGCCGGTGGTGACACCCTCAATAGCGCCGCCATGGAGCAACTGGCCGGCCAGATCGTCGAGCTTCGCGGTGCCGGGGTACCTGTAGTGCTCGTCACGTCCGGCGCTGTCGCTGCCGGACGGGAGCGGCTAGGCGTTTCCTTCGACAGCAAGGACCTGCCGGCCAAGCAGGCGCTGGCGGCGGTGGGTCAGGCCCTGCTCATGCAGCGCTGGGATCACATCTTCCAACGGCACGGTGTTGTCGTCGCCCAGGCCCTGCTGACGCGGCACGATCTCAGCCAGCGGCAGGGCTACCTCAACGCGCGGACGACCCTGCTCGCGCTGCTCGAACATCAGGTGCTGCCGATCATCAACGAGAATGACGTGGTGGCGGTCGATGAGATCAAGATCGGCGACAACGATCAACTCTCGGCGCTCGTCGCCATCCTGGTCGACGCTGACCTGCTGGTTCTCCTGACCGACACTGGCGGCCTGTATACGGCGGACCCGCACCACGACGCCTCGGCACGCCTGATCCCGCTCGTGGAGCACATCGGCTCGGATATTGAGCGGCTGGCCGGCAGTAGTGGGTCGGTCGTCGGCACCGGCGGCATGCGCACGAAGCTGCTGGCCGCCCGAACGGCGACGCGAGCCGGCACGGCAGTCGTCATCACCTCCGGCGCCGACCCAACCGGACTGTTGCAGGCAGCCCGCGGGCAGCCGGTCGGCACCCTGTTTCCCGCGCACGGCGCTATCGACGGGCGCAAACGCTGGTTGGCCACCGGTGTGGCCGGACGCGGGGAACTGACTGTCGACTCCGGCGCCGAACGCGCCTTGCTCACCGCCGGCAGAAGCCTGCTGCCGGCAGGCATCCGCCAGGTGCAGGGCCGCTTCGCCCGCGGCGACGCCCTCCTCATCCGCACGGAAGCCGGGCAGACTATCGCCTGTGGCCTGAGCAACTACGACGCCCGCGACCTCACACTGATCGCCGGTCACCGCTCCGACGAGATTGCCGGCCTCCTTGGCTTCACCTTTGGTCCAGAGGCCGTCCACCGCAACAATCTGGTGCTGCTATGAGCACCTGCGCCTCTCAGGTACGTGTACTGAACGGGGACAAGAGAAGACCGACCGCGAGGGAGCATGTCGTGCGTACCAGGAGGAGGAGGACTTCAGTTCGATGCCCGGCCTCGTGGTAATGCTATCCTGGCATAAGCCTTTTGAGCAGGTGGAACTGAGGAGGAGCATGTGATGCTGCTGACCGCTGCCAGTATCCTATTACCCGACCCGATGCACCTGGAGGGTTGGGAGGAGCAAGACGAGCCCTTGGCCACTGATCGCCACTCCGACGGGCAGGACTATTGCTTCATGGCCCTGCGCTACCTGCTCAATCCCGACGGCCACTACGTCTCCAAGGACCGCTGGCTGCGCATGGACCCGGCGAAGCAGACCGACAAGCTGCTACCGGACTTGCTCATCGCCTTGCATGTGCTGGAGCAACAGTGGAACGTGAACGAGTATCTGCCCTGGGAGGTAGGCAAAGCGCCGGAGGTGCTGGGGGAGTTCCTGTCGCCGACCTCCGAGGGAGCGGACAAGGTCGGCAAGCCGAAGCGCTATGCTGAACTGGGGGTGCGCGAGTACTTCCTCTTTGATCCAGACGGAACGTATGGCGTA
>DHIZ01000428.1:9856-23958 GCA_002404055.1 Chloroflexi bacterium UBA4733 | reverse complement strand
CCGGTGCCGGTGCCGCCGCCCATGCCGGCGGTGATGAAGACCATGTCGGCGCCGCGCAACTGCTCGATCAGTTCGTCGCGATTCTCTTCCGCCGCTCGCTCGCCGATCTCCGGGTTGCCGCCGGCGCCGAGACCCTTGGTGAGGCGGTCACCGATGGCAATCTTCGTGGGTGCCGTAGAGCGCAACAGCGCCTGGCGGTCGGTATTGACGACCACCAGCTCGATGCCGCGGACGCGGGCGTCCACGATGCGGTCGATGGTGTTGCTGCCGCCTCCTCCGGCGCCAATCACCTTAATTTCCGCGAAGCTCTCCACGTCTTGGGGCCGGGAAGCCTGCTGCACCGTTACTCTCCTCCTTGTGGTAGCAATTGCCGCACCAATCGACCCACCGGAGACCCGGCACGCCGCGCGTTGTCGGCCTCGGGCAACAGGTCGGGCCGGCTCCGCTGCAACCAGTGGAGCAAGCCGACGGTGGAGGCCCATGATGGGGCCAACGCCCCATCGCCGGCGCCAGGCAGGCGCACCACAGCGGTGCGCGCCGGTAGGGCGAACATGCGCCGGGCCAGGGCGTCGACATCCGGCAACGCCGCCCCGCCGCCGGTGAGGACGATGCCGGAGGGCAACGGCTCGGCAAAGCCGGTCTCAGCGATGGCCTGCATCACTTGCTCGAAGACTTCCTCCAGGCGCGCTTCGATCACCTCACAGAGCAAGCGGTGGGAGATCGGATCGACGCCGATCAGCTCATCGTCCGGTACCTTCAGCAGTTGGTCGGAGACGGCAGCGCCGATGGCCCGACCAAAGCTCAGCTTGAGCCGTTCCGCCTGGCACAGCGACACCCGCAACACCATAGCAATGTCGCTGGTGACCTGTCGCCCCCCGAGCGGCACGCTGAGCGTCACGGCCGGCGTTCCCTGCGAGTACACCAGCACGCCGGTGCAGGCGGCCCCTAGATCGAGCAGGATGACGCCGGCCTCACGCTCTTGCGGCGTCAGCAGCGCCTCGCTGGCGGCGAGGGAGGCCACGACTACTTCACGCACGTCCAGCCCTTGATCCTGCACGCAGCGCAAGGCGTTGCGCAACACGGCGCTGTCGGCGCTGATGGCGTGGGTTTCTACTTCCAGCCGGGAGGCCGGCATGCCCAGCGGATTGCGCACGAGATGCTGCCCATCGAGCCAGAAGCGGCGGGGAATGACGTGGACAAACTCGTAGCCGGCTTCTGCGCCGGCGGCGACGACCGAATTGACGGCGCGGGAGGCGTGCTTGCGCGTGATGCGCACTGGCTCCCTCCCGAGCGTGAACTGGCCGCGCCGCTGGCCGGCCTGGATGCTCTGGCCGCCGATGGCGACGATGGCCTGACCAACCCGGCAGCCGGCGTCGCGCTCCGCCGCTTCCAGCGCCGCTGCCACAGCGCGCCCCGCGGCGGGCAGGTCCACGATCGTGCCGCGCTCGACGCCGGCAGCCGGCGCCCATCCCTTGCCGTACACGGTTGGTCGCGAGCCTGGGTCGCAACGGGCGATGGCGACAGTGATGGAGGAAGAGCCGATATCCAGGCAAGCCAGACGTGCCATGAGAACTCCCCCCTTAAATGCGAGTATAACGATAGGCGAGATACGCAACAAGAAAAAGGGAGGTTCGGTCAGTTGGGGATGGATGAAGTACCATTGGCGGGGGCGAGTCGCCCGATCGTCGTCGAAGTGAAGGAGCGTTTCAACGGCACTATCCAGGAATATCCCTGCGAATGGCTGGCGCAGGGGCCCGGCAAGTTGGTCTTGCTCTACCGCCTTCCCGCAGGGGCGAGCTTTTTGTCGCTCGATCTCCCGCCAAAAAGCGTCTCGTTGGGCTATTTCTGGCAGGATCGCCCCTACAACGTCTACCACTGGGTGCGCCCCGATGGTTCCACCGCCGGCTGGTACTGCAATGTTGCCGATCGCACCCAGATCAGCGCGGCCGGCGTCCACTGGCGTGACCTGATCGTCGATGTCCTCGCCCTGCCCGGCGAGCCGCCGCAGGTGCTCGATCTTGACGAGGTGCCGTCAGATCTCGACCCAGCGCTGCAGCGTCTCATTGACGGCACGGTCGCCGAGCTGCTGAGGACGCTGCCGGCCTTGACGCAGGAATTGGAAGCTGAAACGGCGGGCTATCTCGCCTTGCGGCAACCGCAGTTGCCGCCCCGTTCTTCCGCTATACTTCAATGATTGATGCAGAGACAGTACTCGCGGATTCGCCCCCTACCGACCAGCGACGCGTCGACGATTAACGCCGTGTCGGCGGGCGGCGTCGTTGTCAGCGGTGAGGAAGGTGACTACGACATCGTCCTCGTCACGCCAAACCACCGCCGCGTCTGGTGTTTGCCGAAGGGTACATTGGAGGCCGGCGAGAGCGCCGAGGCGGCCGCCCTTCGGGAGGTGCGCGAAGAGACCGGCTTGCACGCCGAGATTATCGACAAGATCGACGAGATCAACTACTGGTTCTACACCCCCGCTCGCACGCGCGTCCATAAGGTGGTCCACTTCTACCTCATGCGATGCCTCGGTGGTGACATGCGCGACCACGACCAGGAGATCGCCGAGGCCCGCCTCTTCCCGCTGTTGGAAGCGCCGGACCTCCTCGCCTACCGTGGCGAGCGCGGCGTCGTGGAGAAGGCCATCGAGCGCCTGCTCGGCGCTTATGACGCCGCGGGAGCATCGTGATCGTCACGCTAGCGCTTGCCACCCGCAATGCGGGTAAGCTCGCGGAGTTCCAGGAACTCCTACTGCCGCTCGACATTGCTGTGCGCAGCCTGGACGACCTTGGCGTCGCTGACGACGTGGAAGAGACCGGCGCCACCTTCGCCGAGAACGCCGCGCTGAAGGCAGGGGCGGTGGCGCTGGCGACCGGCCTGCCGGCGCTGGCCGACGACTCCGGCCTGGAAGTAGATGCGCTGGGCGGTGAGCCCGGCGTCAACTCGGCCCGCTGGGCGGGGGCGGTCAGCGCGGCGGAGCGTAATAGCTTGCTGCTGCAGCGCCTCGCGGCAGTGCCGGACGCCCGGCGCGGCGCTCGCTTCGTCTGCGTGCTCGCTGTCTGTCATCCTGGTGGAGCCAGCGCCGCTGCCAGGGGAGAGGTCAGCGGTCGCATCACGCGGCAGCCACTGGGCGAGGGCGGCTTCGGCTACGATCCGCTCTTTCTGCTGCCGGACCTTGGTCTCACCTATGCCCAACTCACGGCGCAGCAGAAGAACGGCCTCAGCCACCGCGCCCGTGCCTTGGTTGCGCTGCGCCCGCTGCTTCTATCGCTCTTTGTCCGATGAGCGCCCAAGCGACGCCGTACATTGCCTTCGATCTGGAGTCAACCGGCGGAGGCGACGACGATGAGATCATGGAGATTGGCGCCGTCAAGTTTCAGGGCGGCACAGTGCTGGAGCGCTTCCAGACGCTGGTCCGGCCGCGCCGTCCGCCGACCGTGCGCGTGCAGCACCTGACCGGCATCAGCCAGGGCCAATTGCAGGCGGCGCCGAGCTTGGCGGAGGTCCGGTCGGAACTTGCGGCTTTTCTGGAAGACCTGCCCATCGTTGCCCATTCCGTCGAGTTGGATCGGGATCGCCTGCGCCGGCAGGGGCTGGATGTCACCAACCTGGGCATCGATACCTACGAACTGGCAGGCATCCTGCTGCCGGGTTTGTCCAGCTACGGTCTCCTGGGTGTTGCTGAGGCGCTCGACGTGCCGGTGGGGAGTCAGCACAGGGCCTTGCCGGACGCCGAACTGACGCAGCAGGTCTTCCTCAAGCTGTTCGAGCGGCTGGCGTTGCTCGATCCGCGCCTGCTGCTGCAAGCCAACGAACTGCTGGCGCAAAGTACATGGCCGTTACGTATCCTGTTGCGCGACGCGGAGCGCGTCGCCACGGCCGAGGCGTTGAGCCGGCCCATTGCCGGCCGGCGGTTCACGCTGGACCCCGACGGGTTGCCGCTGACGCTGCGCGGCAACGACGCCAGCCCCCTGGAGCCGGCCGGTGTACCAAAGCCGCTCGATCTGGCTGCACTCCACGCAGTGTGGGGGGCGAAGGGGCCCTTGGCGCGGGGCTTCCCGGCCTACGAACGGCGACCGCAGCAAGAGGAAATGAGCGCCGCCGTTGCTGCCACGTTCAACGACGGCGGCCGGTTAATGGTGGAGGCGGGCACCGGTACCGGTAAGACGCTGGCCTACCTGGTGCCGGCCGCGCAGTGGGCGGTGCAGAACGGCGAACGCGTCGTCATCTCCACCAACACGGTCAACCTCCAGGATCAGATCCGCAGCAAGGATGTTCCCGACTTGCAGCAGGCGCTCGGCAAGCAGTTCGGCGTCCACGTCTTGAAAGGACGCAGCAACTACCTCTGCCTGTTGCGTTGGGCCGACTTCCGCAACCGCCGCCCCGGCGGCGTGCCCTTGTCGCCGCTGGAGAGCCGCGTGCTCGTGAAAGTGCTGCTCTGGCTGGCGCAGACCAGCAGTGGCGACCACGTTGAACTGAACCTGGCCGGCGAAGAGCAGGCCTTGTGGTCGCAAGTCTCGGCGACCCAGGAGACCTGTATCAACGACTCCTGCCTGTTCAAGCAGCGCCGCACCTGCTACTTCTTCAACGCCCGTCGAGCGGCCGAGGCGGCGCACCTGATCGTCGTCAACCACGCCCTACTGCTGTCCGACCTGGCCGCCGACAACGGCGTTTTGCCGGAATACGAGCACCTCATCGTGGATGAGGCGCACCACCTGGAGGAGCAGGCCACCAGACACCTCGGCTTTGATCTGCAGCGCCGTGACTTTTTTGCGCTGTTGCTGGAGTTGAACGGCTCCGGTGATCCTCGGCGGCCCGGCGGGTTGACGCAGGACCTGCAACGTGTGCTGCCGAGCAGCGACGTGGCCGGCGCCCGGGCCATCACGCGCCTGCGCAATAGCGAGCAGAGCGTCGAGCGGGCGCGCGAGGCCGGGTCCCGCTTCTTCAGCGCCGTTGGCGCCTTCCTGGCTGCCTTCACGAGCGACGGCGGGAACCGGACGCCCTTTGGCGAGCGTTCCAGCGCCGGCTTCGCGCAGCACACGCGGGTCACAGCAGCGGTGCGGGAACATCGCCAGTGGCTGGCGCTGGCGACTGCCTGGTCCGACCTCAGCGTCGTCCTGGCGGAACTGCAACAGCACCTGGAGCACGTGGCGCAGGATATCACGGCCATCGCCAGCGGTCAACGCGAAGATTGGGAGCGTTCGCTGGTGCTGCTGACCGCCCTCACGCGCCGCCTTTTGCAGACCCGCATCGAACTTGATGCGTTGATCGACGAACCGGACGACAACCGTGTCTACTGGATCAGCCAGGGCGATCAGGCGGACGCCCTGAGCCTGCACAGCGCGCCGCTCAATGTGGGCGAGTTGCTGGACTCGTTGCTCTTCGCGCGCTGCCGCACCGTCGTGCTGACCTCCGCCACCCTCACCGTCAACGGTCGCTTCGATTACATCCGCGACCGGCTGGGTCTGAGCAGCGATGACGTTACCGTGCAGATCGGTTCGCCCTTCGACTACGCACGCCAGGCGATGCTCTACTTGCCGGGCGACCTGGTCGACCCGATGGCGCCGGCCTATGGCGCCCAGGTAAACCAGGCGCTGATCGAGTTCGTCACAGCGGCACGGGGCCGCTGCCTCGTCCTCTTCACGGCGCATGCCGCCTTGCGCGCCACCTACCGGGCCATCAAGGGGCCGCTGGAGCAGCAGGGGATCGCCGTCGTCGCCCAGGGTGTGGATGGCTCCCGCAACCAGTTGTTGCAGACGTTGCGGGCGCAGCACGCCACCGTGGTGCTGGGCAGCGCCAGCTTCTGGGAGGGTGTGGACGTGGCCGGCGAGGCCTTGTCGGCCCTGGCGATCGTTCGGCTGCCGTTTGCCGTGCCGTCGGACCCGGTCTTCGCCGCTCGCTGTGAGCAGTTTACACGGCCCTTCGACGAGTATTCGCTGCCCCAGGCGGTGTTACGCTTCAAGCAGGGGTTTGGCCGCCTGATTCGCACGGCCAGTGATCGTGGGGTGCTGCTGGTGCTGGACCGCCGCATCACGAGCAAGTACTACGGCCAGCAGTTCCTGCGCTCGTTGCCGGACTGCCGGGTGCAGCGCGGCCCCCTGCGTGAGGTAGCGGCGAAGACGGCGGAATGGTTGGCGGCGCAGTGAGGATTCGGAAGCACATCGCCTCACTGCTCTCCCTCGACCGCTGGATCACGCCCCTGCTCAATCTTGGCAGCCTGCTCCTCAACGCCATTCCCGCACGTTTGATGTATGCGCTGGCCGATATCGGCGGCACCATCACCTATTGGGGCTGGCCGGACAAGCGCCAGGCCGCGCTCGCCAACTACCGGGTCGCCCTGGGCGAGGCCGTGAGCTCGGCGTCGCTGGCGAAAACCACCCGCGGCTCCTTCCGCACCTATGCCCGCATGATCCTTGACGTGTTGCGCCTGCGCACCATGCCGTTCGAGCGGCTGCGGCACCTGATCCATTTAGAAGGTCTGGAGCATCTGGAGGCCGGCATCGCCCGCGGCAAGGGCATCATCGCCGTCCTGCCCCACGCCGGGAATTGGGAGCCTGCCTCTAACATTATCGCCTTTCTGCCCTACCGCTTCCTGGCGGTGGTCGACGAAGGCGTGGTCAGTCGCGCCGTGGCGAGTTCACGTCAGCGGGCCGGTCTCGACGTGGTCGAGCAGTCCAAGGCGGCCCGCCCGACGATCCGCGCCTTGCGCCAGAACGCTGTCGTCATTCTGGTCGCCGACCTCGTCAAGGACTTCCGGGCGGCGCGCGTGGAGCTCTTCGGCCGGGAAACCTACCTGCCGGCGGGCCCGGCCTACCTGGCGGTGCGCACCGGCGCCACCGTGATTCCGGTCATTGCCATTCGCCAGCCGGACAACACCAGTGTCATCACCGTGGAGCCGCCGCTCTATCCCGATCCCACGGCCAATCCGGTGGAGGAGGCGCACCGCATCTCCCAGGCCATCGCCGACTACTTTGAGCGCGTGATCCAGGGCCACCCGAAGCAGTGGTACCCTTATCGCCGCCTCTGGTCGGAGGCCTGACGTGCTCAGCCCCTTCGACCTCACGCCTGGGCATGCGTTGGCTCCAGTCACCTTCGTTATTACAGCGGAGGAAGCGCGGGCCTACATCCAGGCGGTGGACGACACCTCCGTGCTCTATCATCAGGCCGCTGCTCCGCTGCCGCCCCTGTTGCTCGCCGCGCGCGGCCTCCAATTGCTCATGGCGCAGGTGGAGATTCCTGCTGGTACTGTCCACGGCGGCCAGGAGTGTGAGTTCCTCCAACCCACCTACGCCGACCGCGAGTTGCGCCTGACCGTCTCGGCGCCGCGCGCCGCTACCCGGCAAGGGCAGCGCTTCGTGACCCTGGAGATGCATATCTTCGATGGCGCTGCTCCGGTTTGTCGTGCGCGGGCCTCGCTGATCGTTCCGCTCAGTGATGGCGTGTGAGGACGCTGATGGCTGCCGCCGCCGAACCGGGAAGGATGGCACGATGACAAACAGCGGAACCCCGAAGCTGGCCGGTGACAGTGTCGTGGCCTCGCGCCTGGTGACGCAGGAAGCGATCAATGCCTATGCCGTCGCCAGCGGCGACCACAACCCGCTGCACACCGACCCCGCCTTCGCCGCGACCACCCCGCTCGGTGGCGCCGTCGCCCACGGCATGCTCGTCCTGGCCTGGCTCTCTGCCCTCCTTACTGCTGCCTACGGTCAGGATTGGCCGGCCCATGGCAGTCTCCGCATCCGCTTCCGCGCCCCGGCCCGGCCCGGCGACCTGCTGGAGTTGCGCGCCACTGTCCGTGCGGTCGCCGCATCCCCCGTGGGTTCGACCGCCACGCTCGATCTGTTCGTCGCCAATCAGCGTGGGGACGTGGTGATCGACGGTCAGGCCGCTGTCACCACCAGCAGCCCCCCTTCCACGGCAAACGCCTCCTCTTGGTAGCCGCCCCAGACCCGCACGTCGTCAAAGCCGCAGCGCGCCAACAGGTGCTCCAGTTCCCAACGGGAGGTATAGCGGGCAGCGTACTCGTACTGGTAGCGCTGTCGGCCGCCGTCCGGCTGCAGCACGTCGTAGACCAGCGCCAACTGGCGGACCTGGCGGGTTTCATCGGTCCAACGGTGGATGTCCCGGCGTACCAGCTCGACGCCCTTGCCCAGTTCCGGGGCAGAACGCCGGTAGACCTCCCGGCTAAAGCCTTCCGGCAAGGCAACGACGCGCGCGCCGACGGCTGCAGTGGCGATGGCCAGTGTCCCTCCCGCGCGCAGCGCCGCCTTGATGGCCGTCAGACAGCGTTGTTGGTCGTCCGCTGTCAGCAGGGCCGCGAAGGTGTTGTACCCGACCAGCGCCAGCGCAAGGTCGCGCGGATGTGCGTTCCAGGCGACCACTTCCGCCTGCTCGATGTGGACCCGCTGCCGCACCACTGCCGACTGGCGGGCGAGCTTCGCCCGCAGGCGCGCCAGCATCGCCGGGGAGCGGTCGACCGCCACGACGTCGAAGCCTGCCGCCGCGAGGGGCAGGGTCAGCCGTCCGGTACCGCAACCGAGGTCGGCCACCGGGCCGCCGGCCACTCCCGCCAGGCGCACTACCCAGGCGACATCGGCTATATCACCGGCGTGCTCACCGTCGTAGACCTGGGCGACAAAGGCTGCCTGATGCGGATCGTCGAGCGCCTCTCCGCTCCCATCCCGTGCTACTCCGTCTTCGTCTCTCACCCGTATTGGCTCCCTTCTCCCCCACGCAACGTACCAGGGCGGTCCCTACCCGTCGCACTGCTGGCTATACTACGCGCGTGAAGATCGGAGCCGTCGCTAAAGTTCTCAACGTGCCGGTACCCACTATCCGCCGGTGGACCCAGGAATTCGCCGCTGGACTCTCGGTGGGCGCCAGGGCCGGTGACGGGACCGTCCGCGTGTTCACGCACGAGGATGTCCTGCTGCTCCGCGCCGTCCGCGACGTCCTGGCGGGCGACATAAGCTACGCTGCCGCCCGGCGTAAGTTGACCGACCAGGGCAAACTGCAAGCCCCGGAGCAAACGGTGCAGCCGCCCTCAGAGTCGGCCGCGGTCGACGGTCCTGCCGACGATGAGGAACGGGAGCACGCCATTCGCTTCGTCCGCACGATCGTCGACGATGTCATAGCACCCCACCTGGCGCGCATTGCGACGCTGGAGCAACAGGTGCATGAGTTGCGTGATGTCGTGAATAGCAGCGACCCCAGCCAACGCCGCCGCTGGCCTTTCAAGGGGTGACGACGCAACGACGTTCGGCGGATGGTGTGGCCACCGAGCCGGCGATCCGGCCCCGAATAGCTATGGCAACGAAAGAGGGGAAATGACCGGCGATCGCCTTGAGCCGCTGGCGCTCGATATTGCCGGCTTTACTGTTGTCCCGTCATCGCTTACCCAGGTAGAGAAAGTGCGTTATGCCCTGGTGGCGGACGCGGAGGGCGAGTGCGGACTGGCTGTCGCAGGGCCACGCGGGTCGGCGCAGCTCGCCGGGTTGCGCGGCAGCGCCAGCGAACATCACGGCGGCGTGCTGCTGCTCTGCCCGCTAAGCGCGGAGAATGCAGTTGCCATGCGCAGCCGGTTGGCGTGGCTGCAACCACGCACCCTGGGTTTGCGGACGTCGGTCGGGCTGGGCGACCGCCTGGGTCTGGCCACCCCCGGTCACTTGCAGGCCCTGCGGGCGGTCGGCGGCGACCTAGCGGCGATCCCGGCGCAGCAATCGATCCGCGAGATGCAGCGCACCGAGCGCACTCCCCAGCAGGTGATGGACGACGCTATGTGGGGCGTCCTGGCCGAGGGCTGGCAGGCAGGCTTCGGCGCCGACGCCGATCACCTCAAGACCACAGCGGACATTGATCGCTGCCTGGACGCCGACTACACCTTCTACACCTTCGATCCGGGCGAGTACGTCGACGATAGGGCGGAGCACGCGACGGCGGCGCAGTTGCAGGCAGCATTGGCCGAGTTGCCCTGGCCGGATCTGGCGGACTACCCGGCTGCGCTGGCAGCGCGCTACCTGGCGCGGCCTTTTGCCTGCGAAGGGTACGTCATCCGCTTTGACGAGATCACCCTGTTGCGTGCCGCCGTCAAGTACGGCCGCGCCATCGCCCATGTCGTCAGGCTGTATCATCACCTGGCCGAGGCCGGCGCCGGGCGGGACTGGGAGGTGGAAGTCTCGGTTGACGAAACGGAGTTGCCGACGACCCATGCTGAGCACCTGTATATCGCCACCGAATTGCGGCGCCTGGGCGTCCGTTGGGTCAGCCTGGCCCCCCGCTACATTGGCCAGTTTGAGAAAGGTGTCGACTACATTGGCGACGTCGCGGCCTTTGAGGCGGATTTCGCCGTGCATGCGGCGATTGCCCGCTGCTGCGGCCCCTACAAGTTGAGCCTGCATTCCGGCTCGGACAAGTTCAGCATCTACGCGGCCTGCGCGCGCCAGACGCGCGGCCTGGTGCATCTGAAGACGGCCGGTGCCAGCTACCTGGAAGCATTGCGCACCATCGCGACCCGAGAGCCGGACCTCCTACGCGCTATCTACCAGTTCGCGCGCCTACGCTTCGAGGGCGACCGGGCCAGCTATCACATATCCGCCCGTTTGGATCGGGCGCCGGAGGCGGCGGCGCTGGCTGATCGGGACTTGCCGTTGCTGTTGGAACAGAACGACGCCCGGCAGATTCTGCACGTCACCTTCGGGTCAGTGTTGACGGCGCGCAACGCCGACGGCAGCCGGCGCTACTACGACCCGTTGATGCGCGCACTGCGGTTGCATGCGGCAGCCTATGCGGCGGATTTGCGCGCGCATTTCGTGCGCCACGTGGAGCCGTTTGCGGCGGGCGCTCGGGCTTGAGGATGGAGGGCGCCTGGCGACTAAAGTCGCGGCTAACCTAGCAAAGCCCGCCTACGCGGGCTAACCGAGTCCGCGAAGGCTGACTTCGCAATGGTAGCCGCGACTTTAGTCGCCAGGCACGTGCGACGGAAACAAGTGCCGGATATATCGCATGCACTGCTACCCGGCGCAGCAATTACAAAGCGGAACAGTTGAACGGAGTACACAGATGACGGCGGAGTATGTGGCGAGTCTCTACGGCCTGAACGGCCGTGTTGCGGTTGTCACGGGCGGTACCGGGGTCCTGGGCGGCGCGATGGCGCGCGGTCTGGCGGCGGCTGGGGCGCGGGTGGCGATTATGGGTCGCCGACGCGAACAAGCGGAGGCTGTGGCCGCCGAGATTCGGGATGCAGGAGGTGAGGCGGTGGCATTGCCGGCGGATGTGCTCCAGAAGGGCGAACTGGAGTCGGCGCGGGCGACGTTGCTTGGGCAGTGGGGGCGGGTGGATATCCTCGTCAACGCCGCCGGCGGCAATATGTCGGGGGCGACCGTCGTCGGGGATAACACCATTTTCAACCTCAGCGAAGGGGCCTTTCGGCAGGTCTTTGACCTCAACTTGCTGGGGACGCTGCTGCCCAGTCAGGTCTTTGGGGCGGCCATGGCGGGACTGCTGCCCGGACAGGGATCGCAGCCAGCCCAGGGCTGCATCGTGAATGTCTCCTCCATGGCGGCGCAACGGGCGATGACCCGCGTCGTGGGCTACGGCGCCGCCAAAGCTGCTGTCGACAACTTCACCCGCTGGCTGGCGGTGGAACTGGCGCGCACCTACGGCGGGCAACTGCGCGTCAACGCCATCGCCCCCGGCTTCTTCATCGGCGACCAGAATCGCCGTCTGCTCCTCAACGAGGACGGGTCACTGACGGCGCGTGGCCAGACGGTGATCGAGCACACGCCGGCAGGCCGATTCGGCGACCCAGCGGACCTGGTGAGCACCCTGCTCTGGCTGTGCGGCCCCGGCGCCCGCTTTGTCACTGGCGTAGTGGTGCCCGTTGATGGCGGCTTCAGCGCCTTCAGTGGGGTCTGATCGGTCGCCGAACGATTGAGGCTATATGCTGTGATGTGCTGTGTACAAGGCCAGGCAGAGACCAGCGGGCACCTACTGGTCGGTAGGCAGCTCGTGCATCTGGGATCTGTTCCAATGCAAAAGCAACCGCCTGCTCCAGCGTCATCGCCTGCCCGGCGTCCCAGGCCGCGCCATAGGCCGCGTCGCCCAGCGCCTCGCGGGCGCGCGCCAACCCGACCTGCCCTTCGATGCGCAGGTCAGGCGTGTGGACGGTGGCGACCAGGCCGGTCGGCGAGGCGTGGGCGGCGATCAGTCGTGTGCCACGGGTATAGTCGCCCGTCGCTACCGCCAGGATGCCGAGGGAGCAGACCTGGTGCAAGATCGCGGCCGGGGCGTGGTCCCGGACAGCCTGTCGCAGGCCCTCCAGCAGCAGCGTCCGGGCATCGCCGAACCGTCCCTCGGAGCGGGCCAAGTCGCCCAGCCCGCTCCGGGTCAAGTGTCGAGCCCCCGGGGGCTCGAATCCCCCTCCCTCCGCCAGATGCCCAATCGCATTCAGTCGGATGCCCTCCTCGATCAGCGCGCGCGTGGCAAGTCGCCGACTGCCCGTTCGATGACGCCGCGCCGCGCCAACCCCGCCACTTCGCCGGCGGTGGCGCCGATCGTCCGCGCGATGGCGATGCTTTCTTGCAGCAGCAGACGGGCACGATGGAGATCCCCCGCGCTGGCGCACACGACCGCGAGATCACGCAGCCTGGTCATCGTGACGACCAGGTGATGTTGCGTCCGTGCGTACGCCAGGCTCACTTCGAGGCGCGCAATCGCTGCGGAGTAATCGCCGGCGTTCGCTTCGTTCATTGCTACCCGCGAGAGTGTCTCGCTGATCAGGAGCTCGTCGCCGAGTTCGCGCGCGATCGACAACCCTTCCAGCGCACGCTGCCAGGCGCGCGCTGCATCCGCCACCATGACGCGGAGCATGTGCTCCAGCCCGAGGAGGGCATGTACGCGCGTCGGCGTCCGAGCCGGCGGCGCCGCCAGGAACTCCTCCAGCCAGGCAACGCCCTCACCGACGTAGGCGAGGGCCCAGAACCAGGCCAGGTCCGCCGCTATCGCCAGTCCCAGCTCGACCGAGAAATCCCGGCACCAGCCGAGCGCCACGCGGAAGTTGTCGCGCTCGGCGTACAGCCGCTCCCATGGCCTGCCCGACCACGAACCGAAAAACTCTGCCCCTACCGTGGCCGCCAGCGACCCAAACCAGTCGCGGTGCCGGTCGCGCAACGCCGCCGCCTCGCCCGCCGCCAGCAGCTTCTCCCCCGCGTACTGGCGGATCGTCTCCAGGAAGCGGTAACGCGCCTGCCTCCCCTGCAGCTCGGCGACGACCAGCGACTTGTCGACCAGGCTCGTCAACAGGTCGAGCACCTCCTCGGAATCGACGCCGTCGCCCGCGCAGACCTCCGCCGCCGCCGCCAGCGACCAGTCGCCGGCGAAGACCGCCAGCCGCCGAAAGAGCCGGCGTTCCGCCTCCGGCAGGAGGTCATGGCTCCAGTCGACCAGCGCCTGCAAGGTCTGCTGCCGGCGCAGCGCCGTCCGCCCGCCCCCGGTGAGCAGCCGGAAGCGGTCGTGCAGGCGCGCCGCGACCTGCTCGACCGGCAACACCCGCACCCGCGCCGCCGCCAGTTCGATCGCCAGCGGGATGCCGTCCAGGCGCTGACAGACCTGCAGCAGCGCTGGCGCGCTCGCAGCGCTGACGACGAAGTCGGCCCGAGCCAGCCGCGCCCGGTCCACGAAGAGTTGCACCGCCTCGTCCTGCAACAAGGCGTCCAATGACGTCTCGTTGCTCCTCGACAGCGCGAGCGAGGGCACACGCCAGGCCGCCTCCCCGGGGACACCGAGCAGTTCGCGGCTGGTCGCCAGGACGTGGACGCTGGGGCAATGGCGCACGATCTGGTCGGCCAGTTCGGCGCAGGCCTCGATCAGGTGCTCACAGTTGTCCATGACGAGCAAGGTGCTGCGTTCCAGCAGGCAGTCGAGGAGGGTGGTCAGCAGCGGCTGTCCCGGCGTCTCGGCCACCCGCAGGACGGCCAGCGCGGTGCGCGGCAACGAGGCAGGATCGGAGAGCGGCGCGAGGTCGAGGAACCACACGCCATCCGGGTAGCGGTCCAGCAGTTCCGCCGCCGCCTGCAGCGCCAGGCGCGTCTTGCCCGTGCCGCCCG
>DHIZ01000428.1:9389-9713 GCA_002404055.1 Chloroflexi bacterium UBA4733 | reverse complement strand
GGCGCGTCTTGCCCGTGCCGCCCGTCCCGGTGAGGGTGACCAGCCGCGAGCGATCGAGCAGTGCCTTCACCTCGGCCAGTTCCTTTTCTCGGCCGATGAAGCTGGTCACCTGCAGCGGCAGGTTATTGGGCAGGGCGTCCAGCGACAGCAGGGGAGGGAAGTGGTCGGGCATCCCCGGCGCGACCAACTGGAAGACCTGCTCCGGCTGCCCCAAGTCGCGCAGGCGCTGCGGGCCGAGGTCGCGCAGCGTCAACGAGCCACCAAGCGTTGCGCCGACGAGCCGTGCCGTGGCGCCCGAGAGGAGCG
Organism: Chloroflexi bacterium UBA4733; assembly: GCA_002404055.1. The sequence goes on along the minus strand of DHIZ01000428.1, from coordinate 9,407 downwards.
TCTGCCCTCCGTGGGCCG
>DHIZ01000428.1:0-9265 GCA_002404055.1 Chloroflexi bacterium UBA4733 | reverse complement strand
CTCGCCGGTGTGCAGCGCCATCCGCACCCGCAACGGCACAGGGAGGTGCCACGCTTCGGTGTACAGCGTCTGCTGGATGGCCGCCGCAGCGGTGCTCGCGTCGGTCGCTCGGGTGAAGACGGCGAAGCGGCTATCCCCTTCGCCGCGTGGCCGCACAACCATTCCGGCATGCCGCGCCGCTCGTAGTAGCCCAGCCATTTGTTTACGCTCTCACGGGTGACGCCGAGCGCGCCGGCCAGTTCTTCCTGGGTCACCCGCAACGCTCGGCTGGGGCCGGGTCCGTCAGGGTCTGCCTGCTGCTCGGCAATACGCAGCAGCGCGCGCGCCACCCGGTCGGCGACGCCATCGAAGACGGCCTCATGCAGCAGGACGGCGTCGCGCCGCAGCCGCCGCCACAGCATCACTGATCTCAACCGGGCGTGCCACCATCGTTGAATGCCCGAGGCGATCTGCTACACTTTGCACGATGGACTGGACTGCGCCTTGACATTCTACATGGTCATCGCTGTTCGTCCACTCTCCAGTCAGGCTGAGCATCCTGGCCGGTATCGATTGCGACTTAAACAGGAGGCTCGCGCAGCCCAGGGTGATGACCCGCAGTTGAGCGGTAACGTGTACGCGAGAATCGTCTGGTTTCATCATGAGAAAGCCGGCCAGGATGTTGATAACATCGCAAAGATCATTCTCGACTCCCTAAAAGGAATCGTCTTCGATGATGACAGGCGCGTGATGCAGTGTTCGATAACAGGAGTGAACACGACCGAGGTCTACGAGATGTCGGACAGTGGCTTGCCTCCATGGGTATCGGATAGGATATTTTCGTTCCTCAGTCGTGATGAGTTGCACTTCATATATGTTGAGGTCGGAAACCTGGTGACACAAAAAGTGACATTCGGGTCAATCGAGGGAGGTTCCTGATGAGCAGCGCAATCCGATACCTCGAAGCGGAGAAGGTGGAGGAAATCGCTACCACCCTTCGGTCTCAGGGGTTTAGCGTCGAGGAGGAAGCAAGAAATGACTCTCCACAATTTGATCTCGTGGCGACCAAGGGGGATACCAGAATAGCGGTCGAAGTGAAGGCAGGTGCTGCTCTACGCGAATCGGCTCAAGAAATTCGGGCGCTGCGCGACAAGGCGCATCGTCAAGGGTTCTCCGAGTTTCGTCTGGTTGTTGTCAATCCACCACGCGCGACCTCTGTAGCGATTGATGACCTCGGAGGTAAACTGGCGAGGCTGATGATTGACGATTTTCCCGCAGAACTGGAAGGTCTCGCCGCGCACACAGCGATTGAATCCGTGAATGACCTGGAGGTGGAGGCGCTAACCATTGATCGGTCAGGCATTAATGTCACTGGCAATGCCATAGTGAACGTGCTACTCAGCTACGGCGGCGCGCAAGACGATGGCACGAACCTGGAAAGTGACTTCCCATTCCGGTTTGACATCCGGATGGATCATGCGTTGAAGATCGTTGAACATCGTCGCTGGTTCGTGGACACATCGAGCGTTCGCGATGAGCACGTGACGTACCCAGAGCGGCCGCTCCCCGGCGGAAAGATCGCGCTCGATCAGCACTGAAGTAACCCCGGCAGCACTCCATGAGGGGAATCTAGCACCGCGGCTACGTCAGCCTGGTCATCGGCTCAGGGCGGCAGCGCGGCGCCTGCGGAGACATCCTCCATGGCGTAGGCGACCGCCTGCTCCAGCGACATCGCTCGCCCTTTGGCCCAGGCGGCCGCGCGCCTGTCCGCGCCCAGAGCCGCACTGGTCAGCTCCAGGTCCCGATCGAGCTTCGCTTGGTCGTCGGGCGTGAACTGGTTGCCGGTAGCGTCCCTGAGCGCCGCCGCCGAGCCGATCAGGTGGATGGCGCGTTCGAGCTGGCCGCGCCCAACCGCAAGCCGCCCGAGATCCTCCAGGGCGGCGGCGAACTCTCGCCGATCGCCCAGCTCCTGCCACAGGCGCAGGCTCTCCTGGAAGCTCGATTGAGCGAGCACAGGCTCCCCGAGCTCCCACGCAGCGCGCCCGAGACCGGCGACGGCATGGGCCAGGGGGCGTCGGTAGGCGCCCAGATCGCGCCACAGCGCCACGGCCTGCTCATAAGAGGACTTTGCCCGGGCGAAGTCGCCTTGCCCCATGCAGGCGTCGCCCAAACCTTTCAGGGCGAGGCCACTGCCTACGGGATCCTTCAGTGCCCGCGTTCCGGCCAGGTCCTCGGCGAAGGCCGCCTCGGCCCGGCCATACATCCCCTCACGTAGCGCCAGCCAGCCGAGGGCGCGCAGCGTGACCACGATGTCCGTGACATCCCCTACCCCACGAAGGAGCGTCAGGGCCTCCTCGCCCGCCGCCCATGCCCGCGCCCGCTCGTCCGGCCGCTGCAGGTCCGCGAAGTAGGCGAAACCCACGAGCGACCAAGCGATAAGCCAGGGATCGCCCTCTTCCCGAGCCAGGGCACGGCCCTGTTCCAGCAGCACCGTGCTTCGTTCGTAGTTCCACCGTCGCAGGTACGCTCCCCAGGAACTGAGCGCGCGGGCGGCGCCGCGCCGATCCCCGGCGCGGCGATACTCGCTGAGGCTCGCTTCCGCCAGCGACTGCGATTGCTCGGGTCTGGCGTCACCGAGACCGAACGCCAGCGTTGCAGCCGATAGCAGCGCCTTCGCCCGCACGCTTGCGAGAGCCGCCTCGCCGCGCGCCAGCGCCCGCTCCAGCCAGTCCAGCCCCTCCCGCCGATCCATACGCAGGAACCAGAACCGCCCGATGGCTCCCCCCAGCCGGAGCGCCGCTTCCACGGCGTCGGCGTCCCCCCTGGCGTCCCTTCGCCATTATCCAGATACCAGGCCAGCGCTGCTCGGAGGTTGTCGTGCTCGACCTCCAGCAGGTCCAGCCCCCCGTCGCGGTCGATGCCCTCGCCTGCGCAGACTTCCTCCGCTGCCTCCAGCGTCCAGCCGCCCGCGAACACGGAGAGCCGGTCGAAGAGCCGGCGCTCCGCTGGGGCGAGCAGGTCGTAGCTCCAATCGATGGCGGCGTGTAGTGTCTGCTGGCGCGGCAGCGCGGTGCGGCTGCCGCCGGTCAGCAGGCGGAAGCGCTGATCCAGCCGGCCGGCCAGTTGCTCGACCGACAGCGTCCGGATTCGCGCCGCCGCCAGCTCGATGGCGAGGGGATGCCGTCCAACCGGAGGCAGAGCTGGGCGAGGGCGGGGGCGTTGCGCTCGGTCAGCGCGAACTCGGGCCGCACGGCGGTCGCCCGCTCGACGAAGAGTTGCACCGCCTCGTAGCGAGTGATCTGCTCGACCGGCAGCAGGCGGCGAGGGTCCGGCAGCGTGAGGGAGGGCGCCCGACGGCTGACCTCCCCGGCGATGCCCAGCGCCTCCCGGCTGGTGGCCAGGATGCTGACCTGGGAGCAGCCGTGCAGCAGGGCGTCCGCCAGCCGGGCGCCGGCGTCGAGTATGTGCTCGCAGTTGTCCAGCAGCAACAGGCGCTTGTCGCGTAGCGCGTCGAGCAGCGTTTCCACGATAGGTTGGCCCGGCGCCTCGCGCAGGCCAAGCGCGGTGACCACGGCGCTGGCAACGAGGGAGGGATCCGATACTGGCGCCAACTCCACCAGCCAGGCGCCGTCGGGGTACTGTTCCAGCAGCTCGGCGGCGACCTGGAGCGCCAGCCGTGTCTTGCCGCAGCCACCGACGCCGGTGAGGGTCACGAGGCGGGCGCTGCCCAGGGCTTGCATGATGTCCGCAAGCTCGCGCTGCCGGCCGACGAAGCTGGTCAGTTGGGGCGGCAAGTTGTGGCGGGCGGCAGCGAGGGAGGTGAGCGGCGGGAAGTCGTCGGGCAGGGCTGAGTGGAGGAGCTGGAAGACGTGTTCCGCCCGCTCAATGTCGTGCAGGCGGTGTTCACCCAGGTCGCGGAGCCTCACCGCGGCCGGCAGCAATGAACGGACGAGACCGGCCGTCACCTCGGAGAGGACGACCTGCTCGCCGTGGGCCACCGCGCGAAGGCGGGCGCAACGGTTGACGGCGGGACCGTAGTAGTCACCGTCGCGCAGGTCCGACTCGCCGGTGTGCAGCGCCATCCGCACGCGCAGCGGCGCAGGCAATGGCCAGGACTCGTCTTGCAGGGTCTGCTGGATGGCGACGGCGGCCGCCACGGCATCGCTGGCCCGCGCGAAGACGGCGAAGCGGCTATCCCCTTCGCCGCGTGGCCGCACGACCATCCCGGCATGCCGCGCCACTTCGCCTTCGATGATGGCATCGTGGCGGGTCAGCGCCTGGCGCATCGTCTCCGGGTGCTGCTCCCACAGCCGCGTGCTGCCCTCGATGTCGCTGAACAGGAAGGTGACTGTGCCAGTGGGCAGATTCGGTATGGCGGCCTCCCAGCAAGAGGGACGATGCACCGGCGTCCTGGTGGCACAGCGCCACACTCCGCGTCGTACCAGGGCTTGCAGGGGCGAGATTATCCGAACGCCCACCCGCTGTCAACTGCGAGGGATGTAGCGGTCGTTGGCGCCGTCTGCGTCGCATGGTACGTTGCTGACAGGGAGACAACCAAGCCGTGCCGCCAGAAACCGACCGACCGGACTACGATCAGACGTTGAAGCTGCTCCTGGCCCAGGCGCCGGAAGGCTTCGTAGCCCTCGTGGCGCCCGATCTGACCTGGCGCGCCCAACTCCCAACCGACCTGCCAGCAGTAGCGCGACAAGCGGACGTGGTCATGGAAGTGGAGGACAACAGCGGGCGGCGAGGCTTGCTGCACGTCGAACTGCAAACCAAGGTTGAGCCGGACCTGGGCGAGCGGCTGGCCGAATATGGCATCCGGTTGTGGCGGCGTGACCATGTTCCGGTGCGTTCGGTGGTGGTCTGCTTGCGCCCGGCACGACGGTTGCCATCGTCACCCTTCGTGGTCGCCTGGGGCGAGCGGCGGCTGCTCCAGTATCAGTTCGATGTTGTACGCTTATGGGAGGAACCGCAGGAGCGCGTGCTGGCGTCGCCAAACCCGGCGCTGTGGCCGCTGGCGAGCCTGATGGCGGGGGCGACGGTGGACACCACGGTGATGGTGGCCGAGCGGATCGCCAGTGCGCCATTGTCGCGCGTCGAGCGCGGGGAACTTTCCGGGCTGCTCTGGGTATTGGCGGGACTGCGGCTGTCGCGAACGGTACTACGCTCGGCAGTAAGGAGGAATCAGATGATACGGGACCTCTGGCAAGAATCCAGTTTTGGTGCTTTGGTACGGGACGAAGCCAGGAAAGAGGGACTCAAGGAAGGCCGCCAGGAAGGCCGCCAGGAAGGCCGCCAGGAAGGCCGCCAGGAAGGGATGCGTGCGTTGGCGCAGGTCGCCCTCGAAGGCCGTCTCGGCACACTGCGCGCCGATATGGTCGATGCACTGCAGACGGCTGATGACGAGACCCTGGTGGCAGTGATGGCGCACATCGCCAGCGATAGCCCAGAGCAGGTTCGCCAGCGGTTGGGTCTGGTCTAATCTGGCGCCACGATGGAATCTACGGGGTGCGCGCTCCGGGTCTGCGCGTTTCATCGCGGCTTGAGTCTGGCTCATGCACGTTTGTGGTCACGCCGAGGCAGTTAGCGCCGCTGGCGGGTCAGACGGACGGGGTGGCAGCGCAACGGGCGAGGAAGCGCTCTATCATCGTCCGGTACTTCTCCGGCTCGTCGTTCGGCGGACCGTGCCCACTTTCCTCGAAGATGACGAATTCTGAGCCGGGGATCGCCTCGTGGATCAGCGCGACGTGCTCGATTGGCACGTAGGGGTCGCGCCGACCGCCGTAGACGAGGGTCGGTACGCGAATCGCTCCGAGCCGGGCAGTCAGATCGAGCGCGCCCATTTCTTCCAACGCCGGCAGCAGGCGTGGACCAAAATCGCCGCGAACGTTCTGAAAGAGGCGCTGCCAGCCTTGGTGCTGGAGCAGTCGTAGGCCGCTGACGACAGTGGAACCGACGATGAGGGCGGAAAGGGAGCGCGGGTAGCGCAGGGCGTAGAGCAGACCAAGGGTCCCGCCTGCCGACCCTCCTCGGTATATCCACTGTTCGATGCCGAGACAGCGGCGCACCGCTTCGACGTCCTCCACCAGTTGGTCCAGCGTCAGGTCGCGCGCGGTCCGAATGGGCGTCGAGTTCCCTTGCCCGCGTGGATTGATCTTGACTGCCCTACTGATCTGGTCCATCCAGCCTGCGTCGGCCGTTTGCAGGAGAAACGGATGCGTGGTGGCGATCCACGGTCCGTTCGCTGGGCCCAGGAAGACTTCCAGGGTGGCGCCGTCCACTTGGACCGCCTGGCGTGACAGGGCGTCCTGCTTCCGCGTGCGTTCGGACGCCCCGTGGGCCTCCGCCCGTTGCGCCAGCACCAGATAGCGGGCGTCGAAGTGGCGCTCGATGGCGACGGCTTCCCCGCTGGCGGTGAGTCGCAGGTGGGCATAGGCACGGAGGGTCTCCAACATGCGGTAGTGCGTAGTGCCGTCGGGAGCCGGTACCGCCGCGAGCAGTGATTTGTCCACCAGGTTCGTCAGCAGGTCGAGCACCTCCTCCGGCTCGATCTGGTCAGCGGTGGCGCAGACGGCCTCGGCATCCTCAATCGTCCAGCGTCCTTCAAACACCGAGAGGCGGTTGAACAGCAGGCGTTCCTGTTCGGTCAGCAGGTCGTAGCTCCAGTCGATGAGCGCCTGGAGCGTCTGCTGCCTTGGCAAGCCCGAACGACTGCCGCGCGCCAGCAGGCGGAAGCGGTCGGCTATCCGAGCCAGCAGTTGTTCTACCGACAGCACCCGCACGCGGGCGGCCGCCAGTTCAATTGCCAGGGGCAGGCCATCCAGGTGGTGACAGAGTTCGGCTACAGCGGTCGCGTTGCTCTCGTTCAGACGGAACGAAGGCGAGGCGCTGCTGGCCCGTTCCACGAAGAGCCGGACGGCGGCGTAGGCGGTTAGCCCGTCGGGCGAGCGGTGCTGACCTGGAGACGGAACTGCCAGTGGGAGCACCGGCCAGGGATGCTCCCCCACGATCGCCAGCGGTTCGCGACTGGTGGCGAGCAGGCGCACCCCGGGACACAGGTGCAGGACGGGGTCGGCAAAGGCGGCGATAGCCTCGATCAGGTGCTCGCAGTTGTCCAGGACCAGCAAGAGTTGCCGCGATCGTAGCGACGCCACCAGGAGGGCCCGCAACGCGCCGCTCCCGTCGTGGTGGATGTTCAGCGACGTGGCGATTGCCTGCAGCGTCAGGGCTGCACTGTAGGCCGGGAGGGCGGCCAGCTCGACGAGCCAGACCCCGTCGGGGTAGCTGTCGAGCAACTCGGCGGCGACCTGAAGCGCCAACCGTGTCTTGCCCGAACCACCGGGCCCGGTCAGCGTCACCAACCGCGCCTGTCCAAGCAGGCGCTTCACGTCTTCCACCTCTTGTTCGCGCGCGACGAAACTCGTCATCTGCAAGGGTAGGTTATTGGGCAGCGTGTCAAGTGATCGCAGTGGCGGGAATTCGGTCGATACACCGGGCGCCAGCAACTGAAAGACACCCTCGGAGCGCTGCAAGTCCTTCAGGCGATGCTCGCCGAGGTCGCTGAGACGGAGGTCCGGGCCCAGGCGATCCAGGATCAGATCGTGCGTTGCCTGAGAGACGAGCGTCTGGCCGCCGTGGGCGACGCTGCGCAGCCGGGCGCAGCGGTTGACGGCGCTGCCGTAGTAATCGCCGTCGCGCAGGTCGGCCTCACCGGTGTGCAAGGCCATGCGCACTCGCAGGGGCTCAGGCAATGGCCAGGTCTTACCATGCAGGGCCTGCTGGATGGCGACGGCAGCCGCCACGGCATCGCTGGCGCGCGTGAAGACGGCGAAGCGGCTATCCCCTTCGCCGCGTGGCCGCACGACCACACCGCCATGCCGCTCCACTTCGCCTTCGATGATGGCGTCGTGGCGCGTCAGCGCTTGCCGCATCGTCTCCGCGTGCCGCTCCCACAGCCGCGTGCTGCCCTCAATGTCGGTGAGCAGGAAGGTGAGGGTACCAGTGGGCAGCTCAGGCATACACCACCTCCTCTGCCGGGCCAGACGTTGGCGGCGTCTCGCCTGAACCTGTCCCGGTATGCCCCATTCGTGGGAGCGGTTTGACAAACGGCTGCCTGGTCCATAGTATAGACACGACCGCGACGACACACAACCGCCCCGTCCCAGCACGGGTCAGTGTCCAGGCGCGGGCAGCAGGACAGGAGGCGGCCACCATGCCGACAACAGGCCTCTGGCAGCGCGTGCGGCAGCGATTCTTCCGGCAACATGGCGCCATCAAGAGTTTCGACACGGAGTTGGAGCTGGCGGGCGGCTTGAAGGGGGTCTCCGACGCCGGGGTCAAGATCGTGCCGACGCAGCAGGTGATCGGCAGCGTGGGGCGCTCGCACAACCTGCGCAGCGACTTCTTCTACCGCTCCGGCCGGGCCATGACCGACCGCTTTGTCAGCATCGGCAAGGCGATGCAGCAGGGGAAGATCCTGCCACCGCTGGAACTCTACAAGGTGAAGCAACTCCCCAGCGCCAGCGCCGCACCGCCGCCGCCCAGCGAGTACTACGTTGTCGATGGCCACCACCGCGTCGCCATGGCCCGCAAGCTCGGGCAGGACTACCTCGACGCGCATGTCGTGGAATACCGGGTAGCGGCGAAGGCGCGGCCACCGGACGGCGCCGACCACCCTCGTGTGACGGATGGGCCGTCCACGCCTAACACGACCCCAGGTGACACGCCGGCAGAGTCAGGCCGGCGACCGGCATAGGCGCCCAATGCCGGTTCCCCTCGGTACGCTCTTCGCGCCGCGCCGCCGGACCGAGCAGGCCCGGTTAGCCCATGCCCTGCGCGGCGTGCCCCTCTTTCAGTCCGTGCCGCAGGACGATCTGGTGGCGATCTGGGACCGCCTGAGCGCCGTAGCAGCGCCGACCGGCAGCGTGCTCTGCCGGCAGGGAGACTCGGGCGACCGCTTCTACATGGTTCAGTCGGGCAGTATCGAGGTGCGCATAGGCCTCGGTCCGAGCGGCGTTGCCGTGCGGCGCGCCGGCCCCGGCGACTTCGTCGGGGAGATGGCCCTGCTCAGCGGGGCGCCGCGCAACGCCGACCTGGTCGTGGTGGAGGACAGCGTGCTCTGGGTGCTGGAGCGGGCTGACTTCGCTGCGCTGATGGCCCGCAGCCGGCCGTTGCTGGAGGCGCTTAACACTACATTGGCGTGATCAGCCGGGGGCGTGGGGCTGAGTGCGGCGGGCGGCCAGCGTGGGGAGGGGGATGCTGGCGTGACAGGCGGGGCAGACGA
>DHIZ01000413.1 GCA_002404055.1 Chloroflexi bacterium UBA4733 | reverse complement strand
CCGGCGCCGATCAGCAGCACCTTGGCGTTCTTCAGCTTTAGCTGCCCCTCCATGCCGACTTCGGGCATGATCAGGTGCCGGCTATAGCGCAGGATCTCTTCCTGGTTAAGGGCAGCGGCGGCTGCCGCGGGCGTGGCCGTGGTCATCGCGCGCCGCCTGCAATGCTGGGCACGATGGTGAGCGTGTCGGCCTCGGCCAGCGCGGTTTGCTCCTTCTGCATGTAGCGGATGTCCTCGTCGTTCAGGTAGACGTTGACGTAACTGCGCAGCTTGCCCTCGTCGGTATAGAGGTGCTTGCGCAGGTCTCCAAAACGCGTGGTCAGCGCGGTCAGGGCTTCGCCCACGGTGGACCCGTTGACGTCGACGCTGTTCTGCTTATCGGTATATTGCCGCAGCGGCGTGGGGATTAGGATTTTGGCCATTCTAAGTCTTCCTTTTGGGCTGCCGTCTGCTCCTCGTTGGGCAGCCAGCTATTGGCATGATCGAACTTGCCCTGGGCGATCGAGAGCACCACGAAGGAGTACCAGGAGCACGAGTTCTTCAAGTCTGTTTCCGAAAAATAGGCGTCGCAATCGGGATGCGAGTGGTAGATGCCGATCACATCCATCTGACGCGCTCGCGCCTCGCGGTCGGCGCGCAGCAGATCCTGCGGGCGCAGCTCATAACGCGCGGCCTGCGAGCCCGCCGAGACGTTATCGAGCGGCAGGGCGACCCGGACGCGCTTGCGGCCGTCGCCTCCGATGTCGCCGAGCATGGCTCCGCAGCATTCATTGGGATAGGTGGCTTCGGCGTGGGCAACCATCTGGGCAAAAGGCTCAGCTTCGATAGAGATCATGGATATAGATCATTCGTCTTCCCAGAAAGATTCGCTCAGATACTTATCGGCGCTGTCGCAGAAGATGGTCACGATCACGGCGGACCGGCCCTGGGCATGACGTTCCCGCCCCAGTTCGAGCGCGGCGCACACGTTGGCCGCGGCCGAGATGCCCACCAGCAGGCCTTCTTCGCGCGCCAGGCGCTTGGCCATCACCTGCGCCGCTTCGGTGTCGAGCCAGACGTTGCGATCAGCCAGCGAACTGTCGTAAATCGCCGGCACGATGGCTGTGGGCATGTGTTTCAGGCCCTCAAGCCCGTGGAAACCGCTCTCGGGCTGCGCCGAACAGCAGATCACGTCGGGCGTCTCCCGGCGCAAGCGCCGCGTCACTCCCATAAAAGTCCCGCTGGTCCCCATGGCCGCCACGAAATGCGTCAGACGGCCCTCGGTTTGGCGGATGATTTCGGGGCCGGTGGTGTCGTAGTGCGCCTGCCAGTTGGCCGGATTGCTGTATTGGTCGGGGTAAAAATAGCGCTCCGGGTCGGCCGCGTAGATCTCCTGCACCTTGCGAATGGCCCCGTCCGAGCCTTCGCCCGGATCGGTCAGCACCAGCTCCGCGCCATAGGCTTTCAGAATGCGTTTGCGCTCGATTGAAGCGTTGGCTGGCAGGCACAGCTTGACACGGTAACCGCGGGCCGCGCCGATCATGGCGTAGGCGATGCCGGTGTTGCCACTAGTGGAATCCAGTACAATTCGGTCCCGGGTGAGCTTGCCACTGCGCTCCCCATCCAGTAGCATGCTGAGCGCAGGTCGGTCTTTGACGGAGCCGCCGGGATTGAAGTATTCGGCTTTCCCGTAGATCTCGACGCCTTCGAGTTCCGCGCCGATGCGCTGCAGCCGGATCAGCGGTGTGTTGCCGATGTTCTGGAGCAGGCTGGTGGCGCTTTTGGGCTCAGTAACGGTAGGCATTTCTAGCGGATAGTTTAAGGATACCCGATATGCGCAGGTTGATCGTGCGGCCCGGGGGCATTGGCGATTTCATCGTGGCCATTCCCGCCATGAAATTTTTGCGATCGCATTACACCGAAGTTTGGTGCGCATCGGCTAACGTGCCGCTGGCCGGTTTTGCCAACCGGGCGCGCTCCATTCAGTCATCCGGGCTGGACCGCCTGGGAATCCTGCCGGATGACGACATCCTCGATCGGCTCAGCGAATTTCATTCGATCTTCTCCTGGTATGGCGCGAACCGCCCGGAGTTCCGGCAGTTTGTGCACAACCTCGGCTTGCCGTTCGAATTTCACGGCGCCTTGCCGGAGGGCGACATTCCGGCGCATGACTTCTTCTCCGCGCAAGTAGGCGCTCCGCTGGGCCTGCCGCCGCGCGTTGAAGTCGAGCGGCGCAACGAGGGCTTTGTCGCGATCCACCCGTTTGCTTCCAATCTCGAAAAGCGCTGGCCGCTTGAAAACTTCAAAGAAGTGGCCAGCGCGTTTCCAGACGTGCGCTGGGTGCGCGGACCCGAAGAGGAGTTGCCGGACGCGGTGGCGTATGAGGACCTCCGCGAACTGGCCCAGTGGCTGGCCGGCGCGGCGGTCTATATCGGCAACGATTCGGGGATCACGCACTTGGCCGCAGCCGTGGGCGTGCCGGTGGTGGCGCTGTTCGGGCCCACCAATCCGATGGTGTGGGCGCCGCCGGGCGCGCGCGTGCTGCGGGGCGACGAGCGTACGCCCGAAGCCGTCATCGCGGCCGCGCGGGAGATGCAAGGCGTACTGACGGCCAAGGCCTCGGGATAGATCTCGGCCTGCCGCGCCCCGGCCGTCGCCTGAGCCGACAGTCTCACTCGACCAGGATCACCGGCGCCAATCCGCCGCGCTTCTCGACCCGATTGATCTACCTGGATATGGACGAGCCAATCGTGGCATCTGCTCACCGGCTTGCGCGAAGGGTCCGGCACCCTGCTGTGCGTGGCAATCTCTTGCCAAAGGAGCCATTTTGGGCCGAAACGGCCGTATGGCCACCCGCATGCACTAGAAACGGGCAGAGGCTAGCATGAAACCTTATCTTTACTCCTTCGTAGTTGGAGCCGCACTGTTGATCGGGACTCCGGGCGCCAATGCCCAGATCTTTGGTGGCGACCGCGACGATTCCCGTTATCGCGATCACCATAGCGGCGATGATGGCTATTACGGGAACGGCGGTTATTCCAATAACGGCTACAACAACTCACCCCGCGGCAATTACTCGCGGTCGATTGTGGATCAGGTGCAGGCTGATTTGAGCCGTGCGGCCTCCAATGCGTATACAGATAACCACGAACGCGGACATTTCGACCAAGCGCAACAATCCTTGCAGGACTTTCAGGGACGGTGGGCTCGCGGCCGATTCGACAAAGGACCGTTGGATCGAGCCGTCACGTCGCTGCAGCACCTGGTGAATAGCAACCAGTTGAACGGCCGGGATCGGTCGATTTTGGCCGATGACCTCAATGCGCTGCGTCAGTTCCGTTCTAGCGGCGGCCAATACGGCTACGGCCAGAACGGTTACAACCGCCG
>DHIZ01000263.1:3012-5149 GCA_002404055.1 Chloroflexi bacterium UBA4733 | reverse complement strand
CGGCCAAGCCGGCGGCTCGCATCCCGATCACGCAGTGAGCACACGGGCCCGCCGAGGCAGCGCTCCGGCGGGCCCTCCTCAGGAGGCTGACCAGTGGCGACGAGCACCCAGGTTGCGCACTACGAAAAGAAGCGACGTAGCTGTCAAATGAGCGTGACGCACGACATCCAAGCCCGCCGGCGCATCGCTGGGAATCTGCGCAGTGCAGGACTGCCTCCGTGGTATGCCGATCGGCGCGATGCCGGTCGCAAGCTGGCGGAGCTGCTGAGCGACTACGCGCATCGCGACGACGTTGTGGTGCTCGGCTTGGCTCGCGGCGGGATGCCCGTCGCCTACGAGGTCGCCATCCAGCTTGGAGGAGCGCTCGATGTGCTGGTGGTGCGAAAGGTCGGCGCACCGCAGCAGCCCGAACTGGCCATGGGATCGGTGGCGTCTGGCGGCGTGCGGCTCATCAACCAGGACGCGGTTGATTCGTGGAGGATCGGCGATGCTGCCGTGGGCGCCGCGATTCGCAAGGCTGAGGCAGAGCTTGCGCGGCGGGAGCGCTCGTATCGGGCGGAATGGCCCGAGGTCGATCTCAGCGGCCGCACTGCCATCGTCGTCGATGACGGCGTGGCCACCGGCGCCAGCATGGAGGCAGCCGTCCAGGCCGCGAGGGCCCGTCGTGCCCAGACCGTCGTGGTCGCTGTACCGGCAGCCTCCACCGCGGCTGCCGAGCATCTGAGCGAGATTGCTGATGTGTTCGTGTGCGCTGTCGTCAGCAATGCCTTCTGGGCGGTCTCGCAGGCATACGCCAATTTCGGGCAGGTCTCTGACGACGAGGTGCGCTCGTGCCTCAAGTCAGCGCGCGAAGCAACAACCGCGACCGTTGACGCGGGATAACAAGGCGGAAGCGACGATGACGAACGCTGTCACCGAAGAGAGCCGAATCATCCCCGCAAGCGGCGTGGTACTCCTGGCAGACGTTGGTGTCCCAGCACAAGTGATCGGGCTGATCGTCTTCGTCCACGGTTCGGGGAGCGGCCGCAGGGGCCCACGCAACCGGAGGGTGGCGACGGCCTTGCAGCAGGTGGGCTTTGCCACCGTTCTCATCGGTCTGCTCAGTGGCGAAGAGGCGGTTCGCGACGAACTCGACTACAGCCTGCGCTTCGACATCGATCTGCTCAGTCGTCGGGTCGAAGCGGTCGTTGACTGGCTGGCAGCGACGCCCTCGCTGGCCGACCTGCCGCTCGGGCTGTACGGGGCCAGCACCGGAGCAGCCGCCGGGTTGGTGGCGACGGCGCACCGGCCCGCTGCCGTGGCCGCGGTCGTGTCACGGGGCGGCCGGCCCGATCTCGCGGGCGGCGCCTTGCCACTGGTGCAGGCGCCCACAATGCTCATCGTCGGCGGCAACGATCAGCTCGTGCTGGACCTGAACCGTGAAGCAATGCGCCGGCTCGCCGGTGTGTGTGAATTGCGCGTCGTACCAGGCGCGAGCCACCTGTTCGAAGAGCCCGGGGCGCTCGATACGGTCATCGGCCACGCCGTGGCGTGGTTTCAGCGGTATCTGACTCCGAGCCCGGCAATACGTTCGTTTCCACTCGTTCAGGCCGCTTCAAAAGGAGGAGAGGAGCGATGGACAGCCAGGCGGGTAAGGTTGACCCGCCGGATGCGGAGACGTGGAGCGTGGAGCTCCGCCTTGAGGAAGAGGGCGCGAAAACCGTGGCGGTCGCCACCCTGACGGCTGGCAAGCGGATACTGGAGACGCGCGGCACGGCGCGGCGCAGCCCCCGGGACCCCAGTCTGCCGCGGGTGGGAGAGGACCTGGCGGTGTCGCGGGCGCTCTCTCAGCTGGCGCACGACTTGGTCAGTGACGCCGTGTCGCAGCTGGAGGCGGCGACCCCCGCCGCGGCCGGGATCCCAGAGGCCTGACTCGGGCTCACGCATGCAGGTGTCCGTGGCGCGCCGGGCGATGCTGTTCGCGGGGTCGTGCCATCCCCAGCTGGCCACGGCGGTCGCCGCCGCCTCGGGAATGGAGTTGAGCCCGGTGGAGATCAGTCGCTTCGCGTCCGGCGAGATCTACGTCCGCTTCCTCGAATCAGTTCGCGGCTGCGACGCCTTTGTCATCCAGACCCACGGTGCTCCAGTCAACGAAACG
>DHIZ01000263.1:2483-2893 GCA_002404055.1 Chloroflexi bacterium UBA4733 | reverse complement strand
ATGGAGCAGCTGATCATGATCGACGCGCTGAAACGGGCGAGTGCCTCGCGCATCAACGCGGTCATTCCGTACTTCGGCTACGCACGCCAAGACAAGAAGTCACTGGCGCGCGAGCCCATCTCGGCACGCTTGGTGGCTGATCTCCTCAGCGTTGCCGGCTGCGACCGCGTGCTCGCTGTGGATCTGCACACCGGCCAGATCCAGGGCTTCTTCGACGTCCCATTCGACCATCTGACGGCGCTGCCGGTCCTTGCCGACTACGTGCGCAGCAGGGCCTGGGACAACCTTGTGGTCGTGGCACCCGATCCCGGCCGCGGCAAGATGGCGCAGAAGTACGCGGCGCACCTCGATTGCGGCATCGCCTTCATGCAGAAGGTTCGCCGCGCGGACGTGCGCAACGTCTCCGAGGC
>DHIZ01000263.1:411-2289 GCA_002404055.1 Chloroflexi bacterium UBA4733 | reverse complement strand
GCGACACACGCGGTGTTCTCGCCGCCGGCGCGGCAGCGGCTGGACGAGTCGGCGCTCAGCGAGGTAGTCGTCACCGACACGCTGCCACTCCGAGCGGATGCCAGTCCTTCCAAGTTGACCGTCGTGTCAGTGGCACCGCTGATCGCGTCAGTGATCCGCGCCGTCTTTGCGGACCAATCGGTTTCTGAGATCTTCCACGGTGAGAATCTCGAGTCACTCCCAGGAGCGCCCCCGCGGCCAGCCTGAGGGCGCGGGCCGACGCCCGGCCGCGGCAGCTGCGTCTGACCCTTCTCGGTGTGGGCGCGATGAACTCGCCGCGTTTCGCGCCGGCCGGTCTCTTGCTCGAGAGCGGTGGCCTGCGCGTGATGTTCGACGGCGGCCCCGGCGCGGAACCGGCTGCGCCCATTGACGCGTGGCTGGTCACCGATGCCCAGGCGGAATTGCGAGCCGCCATCCGCCGCAGTGCTCGAGCACGAGCGGTCGAACCGGCGATGCTCGCGCTCGTAGCCGGCGGCGTGCGCATCGAGCCACGCCCTGTGGTGCACACCGCCCACGCCACGTGCGGCTACCTCATCATCGGATGTGATCGTCGCGTCGCATGGGCGCCGGAGTTCCTGGTATTTCCGGAATGGGCAGCCGGCGTTGACATCCTCTTCGCGGATGCGGCGGGCTGGCGCAGGCCGATCCATTTCGCCCGTGGCGCCGGGGGGCACGCGGCCGCGCTCGACGTATCAGCGGAGGCGCGACGCCGCGGCGTACGCCGCCTCGTCTTCGCACACCTGGGACGGCCGACACTGCGAGCCATCGATGCCGGAATGACCCCACCGTTCGGTGAATTCGGCCGTCAGGGTCAGGTGTTCACGCTGCGCCCAGCGCGCGTGGCAGTACGGAGGCGCGGACGGGCGCCGGGTCATCGCCTGTTGCCCCACACGGCGGACCTCATCATCGAAGCGTGGGGTCCAGCACGCAACGTGTGCATCGAGCAGGCGGTGCTCGGGTTGGTCGAATCATTCATCGATGTGCGCTCGGCCGTCGCCTCGGGGTCGTTGAACACTGACATTCCAGCGATGGACGACGTCGAGTCGCTGATCAGCATTCTCGAGGAGGCGATCTACCTCATCGATGCGAAAGGGATGGTCCCGGTGGCAATGTCTCTGCGGGATCATCGGGGAGGTGGAGTGCGCGCCGTGTTCGATGTCATTCTCCTCGAGCAGGTCAAGAGCATTGGACCGGTACCCAAGGGAATCGCACGCTATGCCCTGCGTCTCGATGAGGACGAGAGTGGCTGGTTGTGCCACGTCGTCGTCGACGTGTAGCCAGGACGTACGCCTCCTATCCCTTCACCACCCCGATGGGAACCAGCCTGGCCACTCGCCGCGCGAGGCCGGCGCGCTCACAGGTGAGCACCACCTCGTCGACGTCCTTGTATGCGAACGGTGCCTCTTCCGCCAACCCGCGCAGCGAGCCAGCCCGAACAGTGACGCCGGCGGCCTCCAGTTCGCGCCGCAGTGCCGCCCCGCTGATGCGCCGCAGCGCCTCATGGCGGCTCATGGCACGCCCGGCGCCGTGGCATGTGGAATGAAATGCGCCCCCGCCGGCGACACCACGGAGGACGTAGGACGCGGTGCCCATCGATCCTGGGACTAGCACTGGTTGGCCAGTGGCGGAAAGGTCCGCGGGCAGATCGCGATGGCCCGGGGGCAGCGCGAGGGTTGCTCCCTTGCGATGCACACAGAGGACACGTTCCTGTCCCTCGACCATGTGCGGCTCTAGTTTCGCGAGGTTGTGGGAGACGTCGTAGAGGAGGTCGACAGCGCCTGACCCGACGACCCGCTGAAAGGCGCGGCGAACTGCAACGCTCAGCAATTGGCGGTTGGC
>DHIZ01000263.1:0-126 GCA_002404055.1 Chloroflexi bacterium UBA4733 | reverse complement strand
CACGCAAGCTGCGCATCGGGCACGCTGATCCCGTAGCGGTGCATCGCCGGGCCCATGACGCGGACGTGGTCGCTGCACACCTGATGTCCGAGACCACGGGAGCTGGCCGAGAAACTCATTTCAGAG
>DHIZ01000421.1 GCA_002404055.1 Chloroflexi bacterium UBA4733 | reverse complement strand
GGCCGTTCCGGACCTGCTCGCCCAAACAGGTGACGACCTCGCCTTCCTGCGCCGGCAAGCGGCCAGCCAGTGATGCGCCGGCTACGGTAGCAAGCTCAGGGGGCCTGGGATGCCGATGCCCTGCCCGGTCGGGACAACAAGCATGCCGTCTACAACCGGGCAGGCCGGCACGTCGGGCGAGGGCTGCAAGAACTGCGACCCGTTGATATCCGCTGGGCCGGCCAGGGTATAGGCGCCGAATAAGGCCGCACTGGCCGCCGCGCCCAGACCGCTCTCGGTCAGGCTACTGCCGAGGATGCCGATGCCGGCCTCCTCGGCCAGATCGAGGCAGCGGCGCGCCGGCCACAGTCCGCCGAGCTTGCTCACTTTCACGACAAGGATGTCCAGCGCCTCCATGTGCAGCAACTGGAGGAGATCAGTCGCCGAGAATACCGACTCGTCGACGGCAATCGGCACGCCGCCATCGGCGCACAGGCGGCGCAGCGCCAGGATGTCCCGTGCCGGCGTCGGCTGTTCAAAGACATCAACGCCCAGCTTTGCCAGCGCGCGACAGCGCTGGCGCGCCGTTGCCACGTCGTAGGCCTGGTTGGCATCCACCCAGAGGTAAGCCGTCGGAGCGACGGCACGCACTGCCGCCACCAGGTCCAGATCCGCGGTGGGATGTACGCCGATCTTCACCTTGAAGCCGCGGTAGCCGGCGGTCCATCCGTCTGCAGCCTGCTGTGTGGCGGCATCGGCGGTGTCGGCGCTGACCACCCAGCAGAGGGGGATGCGTCCGGCCGCTGCCCTCCCGAAGAGGGCTGGCAGGCTCACTGCTAACTGATGGCCGAGCAAGTCGTGAACGGCCATATCCAGTGCCGACTTGGCAATTGGTTGGCCGCGGGTGCGGCCGGGGGCAATCACGGCGTCCATTGCCGCGTGGATGCCGGCGAAGTCCCATGGCAGGCAGCCGATAAGGGCGGGCGCGAGATAGTCGCGGATGGTGCCGGTGACGGTCTCCACCGTCTCGTCGCTCCAGCGCGGGCTGGGGCGTGCCTCTCCCCAGCCTGTCCGCCCAGCGGTGTCACGGACGCGCACAAAGACGTGCATGGCGCCGGATGCCGTGGCGACTGCGCCGCGCGGGAACTGTAACACTGCGCGTATCGGAGCGCGCACGGTGTAGACCGTCACGTCCGCAATCGGCTCGGTTTGCGTCACACTGCCCCCTGTACCCCCACTTTATCCAGAAAATAGACGAATCTCGGGCGCTTGTCAAGTCGGGCGGGGTCCGCAGCTTCTTTCACGCTCTTGACAAAGTGTCGTCTCCGCCGTATACTCCTGGCAATCGACCGGTTCCCGAAATCCCGATCCCCAAGGAGCGGCGACTATGGTGGCATCATTACCAGGCACGCAGCCGCTGGTGGCGACGTGGACGTCGCACTTCACCGATCGGTATCCATTACAGCACCAGCAGACGCTCGCCTGGCTGCGGCGGGCATTAGTGCAGGCTACCGCCGAGCGCGATGCGGAGCGGCAAATGTCGCCGGCCTGGCTGGAGGAACGCCGCGCCTTGCTGACCCAGTGTTGCGGCGCTCACCTGCTGCCTATTGATGTGACCGGCAGCACACTGACGCGCCTACCCGGCGAGGCGATGGGCTATCGCCTGGAACTGCAGCCGGGTCTGCTCTTCACGGGGCGGTGCTGGGAACCGACAGCGCAACCGCCGCGTGGCGTCGTCGTACTGGCGGAAACGGCGCCTGACCAGAGCCGGCCGTTGGTTGACGCCTATCGCGCCCAGGGGCTGCGGGTGATCCAGCCCTTTCTGGCTCGCGCCGAGCGCAGCTTTGCCGAGGAGGAGAACGACCGCAAGTGGTGGCGCTTTACCGACGACGAGTTGCTCCACCTCATGTCCTTCATCCTCGGCGGCAGCCTCGCCGGCTCCCAGGCGAGTGAACTGCAGACGGTGGTCCGTTGCCTCGCCAATGATGCCGCCGACCGGCCATTGCCGGTCGCCCTTGACGGGCGGGGGCGCCACCTGCTCCCCGGCGTGATCGCCGCCGCGCTCCACCCCAGCCTGTTCGATCTGCTCCTGCTCGATACTGGGGTCGAAGCACTGGACCACCAGGAGGAGGACACGCGCGTCAATACGCTCTGGGGTTTCCACCGTGACTTTGACGCGCTGACCTTGCTCGCCATGGCCGAGCAGAGCGATCTACTCTTCGTCGAACCGGCGCCGACGCCATCGGCCGCCTTCGGCCGCGCGGTGACCTGGCTCACCGTGCAGCCCCATGCTGGGGCGCGGGAGCGATTGATAACGCGCACCGGTAGCACCGCGCCGGACGAATTGGCGGCGGACGTCAGCGCCCAACTGACGACGGCGCACCGGCAGGCGGTTGCACAGCCGGCTCCGAGTAGCGAAGACCGCACCGGCGCCGAGAGCAGCGACGATCTTTACCGGCAAGCGCTGCTCAGCAAGATCACCTTCCTGGAGACGCAGCATGCGGAGGCCCGCCGCCGCCGGGAGCGGCGCTACGCGCTGGCGGGGTTGACGCCGGACGCCTACCGGCAACGGGTAGCGGAGAGCGTGCTGCGCGTCATGGGGCCGGCGCTGCCGGAAGCGACCGATCGCCGACCGCGCACGCGACTGGCGCTGGAGCGCCCGGCACACCTCGTCTACGAGGTTCTCCTGGACAGCGTGCCGGGCGTCGAGGTGGCCGGCTACTTGCTGGTACCCAGGAACCGCCTGCCGGCCCCAGCGATTATCTGCCAGCACGGACTGAGTGGCCGCCCCGATTACCTGGCCGGCCTGGAAGAGAACTGGATCTACGACCGTCTCGCCGAGCGGCTGGCTGACAAGGGTTATGTCACCTTTGCTCCTTTCATGAACTGGGGCTGGGGCGGTACATCCGGTCGCGACGCGCTGGTGAAGCACGCCTACGCGCTCGGCGTCACACCCAACCGTTTCGAGGTCGCCCAGTTGCATGCCATCGTCGACTTCTTGCAGTCCCGACCGGAGGTGCTGGCCGAGCATATCGCATTCTACGGTCTCTCTTATGGCGGCCACGCCAGCGTCTGGTTACCCGCCTGTGAGCCACGCCTGGCGGCGGTCCTCACCGCCGGTCACTTCAACGACTGGCAGAACAAGCTCACCAGCAGGGAGATCACGCCGCCACTCATCCGCCCGACGGCCTACCTCACCGTGGACGAGGGCTACGACATGTTCACCTTCAACGTGCTGAACGAGCTCAGTCATGCCGAATTGGTCACCCGCTTCGCGCCACGCCCCTACATGGTGGAGAACGGCCTGCGCGACGCCGTGACGCCGACCACCTGGGTGGACCGCGAGTTTGCTCGCGTGCAGGCGGTCTTTGCCTGGATGGGCGCTGCCGACTCCACCGAGCTGGAACACTTCGATGGTCCGCATCGCATCTGGGCCGAAGGAACATTCCGCTTCCTGCACCAGCACCTACGTCCTTCGCGCCGGGTTTGAAGAGAAAGGAACAGCATGTCCGACCAGGTCCGACTGGCGCTTATCGGCTGCGGGGGGAACGGGCGTGGGCACGCCATGCGCAGTCGGCAACTTGCCGCTGTCCGCCTGACAGCCTTCGTCGATGTGCGGGAGTCGTCGGCCCAGACGGTCGCGGAAGCGTTCCCTGGCGCCTACGCCACGACGGATGTCGAGCGCATCTGGCGCGACGACGCCATTGATGCCGTGCTGATCAGCACCCACCACGACTCCCACCCGGCCCTCGCCATCGCCGCGGCACAGGCGGGCAAGCACGTCTTCGTGGAAAAGCCGCTGGCGCTGACGGTTGAAGACTGTGAGCGGGTCGAGGCAGCCGTCAGCCGCGCGGGTGTGCAGCTCATGGTCGGTTTCAAGATGCGCTTCATGCCAGCCGTGCAGGAGGTGCGCCGGAAACTGCCGAAACCGCTACTCCTGGTGGGGCAGATGATGGACAACCGCTGGCCCGACCACTCCTGGGCGCAAGACCCGCGCACCGGCGGCGGGAATGTGCTGTCGCAGGGGGTGCATAACCTCGACCTGCTCTACTACTTGGCATCGTCCGGCGAGCCGGAGAGCATCTACGCGGCGGGTGGGACGCTCACGCATCGCGGCGCCGAAGTCATCGACAACGTCTTCGGGGTCATCCGCTTCGCTGGCGGCTGTGTCGCCTCAGTGCTCAATGGCGACGCCGGATCCCCGCCCTACACCTCAAAGTTCTTCTACGAGATCTTCGACGGCGCGCGCACCGCCACGCTCTATGAGCGCTGCCACCGGGTCCGCTTCACGGGCGTGGAGCCGGCGGAGGTGCAGGCCGAGACGCAGTTCCCGAACGAAGATCCCGAGGGTTTCGTCCAGGAACTGGCCGAGTTCGTCGACTGCGTGCGACACAATCGGGCGCCGACGACTGGCGCCAGGGTTGCCGACGGCACTCGGGCGACGCGACTTGCTCTCGCCGCCTTCCAGTCGGTGCGTAGCGGACTGCCGGTTCGCTGGTGAGCCGGGACGATGGCCGCGCGTTGTGCGCCGGCATGGCTGAACGCCCTGGAGGAGGGAGGCGCCCACTGTGACGAGACGACGAGCGACGAGCGACGACCGTCCGAGCGGATAGCTGCTCCTTGGTCTTGCAAGGAAGCTAAAAAGTGAAGGAGATACGTGCCATGGACAAATCCCCATTCCGAGCACCGCCGTGCCTGCCTCTGCTCACGCGGCGCCGAGCCCTGACCAGGGTCGTGACCGCTACAGGAGCGCTGGCGCTCCTGGCCGCCTGTGGCGGCAACGTGACGTCCTCCACTGCGGTAGGGACTTCCTCAAGTGCCGTCGGCGCCGCGCCAGCCTCCACGGCGACGACCACACCTGCCGTTACCAGCACAACGACCGCCAGCAACTCGAGCACGGCGGCCACGAGCACGAGCGCCCTTGCCACGAGCACGAGCGCCCTTGCCACGAGCACGAGCGCCCTTGCCACGAGCACGAGCGCCCTTGCCACGAGCACCGCTGCAGCGAGCGCGCCGGCGAACAAGGCGAACGCCGTCGTCTTCTGGAGCAACGCCGGCTACCCCTACAAGGACCACGTCGGCGCCACGCTCGTCACCCAGTTCGAGCAGCAGGGCGGGCCGACGATCGCCTATACCGACACCCTGTACGGCGATTTCATGCAGAAGCTGCTGACCACCGTGGCCGCCGGGACGCCGCCCGACCTCTCCTATATCGACCGCTATGTCACGCAGGCCTACGCCTGTCGCGGCGTACTGCAATCCATGGATCCCATGATCGCCCGGTCCAAGGTGATCACCAAAGACATGTTCTTCCCGCGCCTGGTGCGCGACACGAACTACCACGGGAAGACTTACGCCATCCCGTCCGGTGCCGACGTCGGTCTGCTCTACTACAACAAGGACCTGTTCCAGGCAGCCGGGCTCGACCCGGAGCAGCCCCCTACCACCTGGGACGACGCCAGCAGCATGGCGCAAAAGCTCACCAAGCAGCAGGGGTCCACGCTCCAGCAGGTCGGCTGGTCCCCGTCCAGCGACTGGGGCGTGCCCTGGTTGGTCGCCTACTGGCAGCAGGGAGGCCACCAGACGAATAGCGATGCGACCAAGATCACCCTGAGCAACGCGCAGGCCGTCAACGCGCTCAACTACTTCAAGAAGGTCTACGACCTGGAAGGCGGTTATGACGCCGTCAGCAAGTACGTCTCGGCGCTGGGCGATCCGAGATTGAAAGGCTTCTTCGCCAGTAAAATCGCCATGCGCTGGGACACGCACTCGACCATCGCCGACATGGCGACGAAGAAGGTGTCATTCCGGTGGGGCGCCAGCTACTTTCCACTGCCGCCGAACGGGCAGCGCGCCAACTACATGGGTGGCTGGAGTCTGGTCATCCCGACCGGCGCCAAGCAAGCGGCCGGCGCCTTCCAGTACCTGGAGTTCCTCTCCCAGCCCGGACCGCAGGTGGCCTGGACGGAGGAGTGGAACACATTGCCCTCGGTCACCGCGGTGGCGAACTCCGCGGCGTACCTGAAGAACGATCCGCTGCGCAAGCTCGCCGTGCAGGACGCGGGCATCGCCCAGTGGGTTATCGTCGCCCCCGGCTCCGACCAGACGCTCGGCGTCGAGGTGGGTATCCAGAAGCCGGTGCTCAGCGGTCAACAAACGCCGGAGGCCGAACTGGCGACGGACCAACAGAAGTTGCAGAGCATCTTGGACCAGGCCTACGCCCATTGCTCGGTGAAGTGAGGCGCCGGCACTGTTCTTCCAGTCGCGGCTTGTCAAAACCGTATCGATCTTAGGTCGGCAGACCCAACCGCCGGCGGATGTCGAGGTGCCGTGCCGCCGTCACGATGTTGCGCTGGTCCGGCTGGTGGACGTAGCGGACGGGGAGTGGCGCGCCCAGGAACGCCTCCAACTGCCGACGCCGGTCGCGCACGATTGCCGGTTGCTCCGCCGCCACGTCGCGTGTCTCGTAGGGATCGCTGGCGCTGTGGAACAGCAACGCTTCGGCTCCCGGCCGGATCGTGTCGATGATGTAGCACCATTCGCGATCACGCACGCAAGCGCGTTCGACCCAGCTCGTGATAATGGTGTCGCCGTGCAGGTCGCCGGCTTTGCCGGTCACAAGCGGCCAGGCGCTTTGGCCCTGCAGCGGCTCCGGCGAATCGACGCCGAGCAGGTCCAGGATCGTGGCCGGCACATCATGGTTGAGCACAAACGGTTCGACGTGCGTGCCGGCGTGGGCCTGGCCGGGCAGGCGCAGCAGCCAGTTGATCTGGGCGTTGTAGTTGCGCGGGCCGTGGATGTTCTTGCTGAAGAAGCCGTTGTCCATGAGTTCCGTGCCGTGGTCGGAGAGGAACAGCACCAGCGTGTCGTCCCAGAGGCCCATCTCCTCGATCTTGTCCAGCAAGACGCCGATCCACTTGTCGAAAAAGGTGACGTAACCGTAGTAGAGCGCCTTCGTGCGCGCAATATCGGCCGCCGTCTTCTTGGTCTGACCGGAGCGGTCCTGGCCGATCACCGGCAGGATGAAATCCTTGGCGGTTGGATCGGCGAAGTAGCGGTCGGCGAAGTAGGTGGGCGGGTCCCAGTACTCGTGGGGAGCGAAGCTATCTACCCACAGGAAGAAGGGTGGGCGGCGATAGTTGTCTTGCAGGAAGCGGATGGCGCCGTTGACCACACGGGGCGTGAAGTAGTCCAGCTCCGTGCGCCGGTCCTGGATACCGATCAGGTACTGGCGCAGCCCGGCGTGGCGGGGATCGTCCTCCTCACCATCCGGGACATGCCGGCGCACGTCGGCCGCCGAGAGGGGGCCGCAGTGTAGGGGATCGGCTTCCTGGCCCCGGATGAAGTCCCAGTGCATGAAGCCGCGCGTGAAGTTCATATTCGGTTTGAACATGTGAAACACATCGGAGACGAAGCCCGTCACGTAGCCGGCATCGAAGAGAATGTCGGCCAGCGTGAGATACTCGTCGGGAATGCGATGCCAACCGAGGCAGGAGTTGGCGACGCCGCGGCCACCGGGATTGTGGCGGTAGGGGAATGTGCGCTGGCCGGTGAAGAAGCCTAACCGCATCTGGATGGTCGCCTGCGCCTCGCCATAAGCGCGGTCGAACACCACGCTCTCCTGCCGCAGGCGGTCCAGGTTGGGCGTCTGGACGAAACTCAGCTTCTTGCCGGAACCGAGGATGTCGGCCCGAAACGTATCCACACAGATGCAGATGACGTTCACGAGCGGACCGAGAAGGAAACCACTCTGCACATGCTTCCACTCCCCTATTGCACGGTGCAAGCTTTATGGGCATTGTCCAGCAACGTTTGTGCTTGCTGGACAGCCGCCACCAGAGCGTTCTTGTCCGACTGTTTGCCGCTCACCACGTAGGCCTTGACGCTCTGTTCCACCGGCAAAATCTGGTCTCCACCAGGAGCGGCGATCACGAATCGGGCGTTGGGCATCTCGTTCACGGCAAGTGTACGCACGGCATCCCCCTTGAGATAGGCCGGCGACTGAGCCACGGCGATGACCGTGGGCAAAGAATCCCAGGCTTCGGCCCAGCGAATCTGGGGATCGGGTTGGCAGAGGAACTCCAAGAAATGGAAGGCCCCCGCCGCCTGCTTCGCGCCTGTCGGCATGACCAGACCCCAGCCCCCGCCATAGTCTGCGTGCTGTCCACCCTCCGGCAAGGGAAAGTAAGTGATCTCCCACGCGAAGGGGACTTTCTGCTGCGTGAGCGTTTGGACGATCGGGAAGCTATCCCAGCGCATCGCGACCTTGCCGGCGAAGAAGGCTTGCTGGGCGTTATGGCCGCCACTGTTGAGAAACTGCATCACGCCGTCGTGCCGGCGCATGCGCTCAAGAGCGCCAGCGTGCTCACCGGCAGGATGACGGCGGCCAGCACCCGGCGACGGGTCAGTCCGCACCGCTCAGGACCAATGCCACTACCACGTGTCATGCACGGTTCTCCTCGTGTGCTGCGACATCACCAATGAACCAATGGCACTACAGGATCAACGGAACACGGTTGATGGCGACGTTTCCGCCCGCGTCGACGCGCCACCTTTCGTTCAAGAAGCACTATAGGCTAGCCCACGGAGTTTGTCAAGACTATGGACGAATCCCAGAAAGCAGGACGCAGGGACCTGCGGCAATGGGGCGCGGCGACGAACGGCCGGTCGTCGTCGCCTACCTCTCAGCCGGGCCTTCCGGGAAGACATTGCAGCCCGGCGGTGGCGCCCAGTACTCCGACGAT
>DHIZ01000179.1 GCA_002404055.1 Chloroflexi bacterium UBA4733 | reverse complement strand
CGCGATAATCTGTGGCGCACTTCCTGAAGGTCGGTCTCGTCGGCGAGCCGCTGCAGTCGGGTACCCTTTGGGTGTTTCCACAATCGGGCCCGTGCGCCGTTGCTGCCGCCGCCATCCGCTGTGATGAGCAGCCGCATCGCGTGTGGGTAGGCGGGGGAGCCCATTGAATGCCACCAGCGGCGGATGCTCTCCACGGCAAAAGCCGCCGTATCGTGATCGGTCCCGACGCTCACTCAGGCCGCATGACGAGCCAGATCATAGACCCCATAGGGATTCACCTTCCCCAGTTCCTTGATGAGGAAGTCGTGCATCCGGACCCGCTCGGGGTCGCCCTTGGGGCGCAACTCCCGCCCGCCGTTCTTGAAATCGCCCACCAACTCCTTCTTCTTGGTATCGACCGAAATCGCCGGCTCTCCCAGGGCGAGCGCAGCTTCCACCTGCCGGTTGATGTGCTCAAACTGGGCGTTCCGATCGGGGTGATCTCCTCCTTCGTGGGTCTTGCGGTTGGCTTGGAGGCTGTAGCCCAAGTCGTGGAGTAACTCCGCCACCAGGCGGTGGCTGGCGCGGCGCCCCTGTCGTTCCAACTCGTCCGCCAACGTGCGCACGCTCTTGCAGCGCCCAAAGGGCACCCGGCGCAGCGGCGACTCCGGGTCACCACGGGTCACCGGATCAACCAGGCGCTCCAGGTCGCTCCGCAGCGTCGGATCCGTGCTCACCGTACGCTTGCGCCCACCGCCTGGTTGGCGAATCCCCGCGCTGGGCGTCACTCCCGGCGACCGCAACTCCCGTATCCCCTGCGCGATGACTCGCCGCGACACGCCCGTGGCCTGCGCCACCGCGACGGCGCCACCACGCCCAATCGCCAGCGATTCCGCTGCCACCACCAGCCGGCGCGCTCGCTCGTCCAGCGCTGGAGCCAAAACCGCAAAACGCCGCCGTATCTCCTCCGCATCACTCATACGTCATACTGTACGCTATCACTCAACCAATCGAACTAGCCGCCTCACCGCCACCCCTCCTCAGAATCGGGCAGACTAACTGTAACGGTTATTCCGTGACAGGCCCTTAGCTCGACTTTGGCCATTTGGGTCGCTGAGCACGAACAGCACGCCAGATACGGGCGTTTGGTCCTGCGGGATATTTGCATGTCCGCCTTCGACCGCGATATGAAGAAACCCGGAGCAGGATTGAGGCTCATCTGGTGATCGTCATACCGTACAATCCGCGAACGGCCAAAGTCGAGCTTAGCTATCTCCGGGATACCCTGAGCCTGCCAAACGTCCCAGACGAGGGACCAGAAAGCCCGGCGCGTTGCATCCTGCACCCAGGCGCGTTGCATCCAGAGGACGAGGCTAGTACAGGATTCTGGAAGTCTCTATGCGGTTCGGCTGGCGTGGTGCAAGGGAGATTGTGCCTGCCTAACCGCCCAAGGACTTGCAAAACCTCGTACTAGTGGGTCACGCGACAAATAGCTGAGATTGTCGCCTCTCGTGAGAAACCCAATTTAATTGCGGCGTGACCCACTAGTAGTACAACGAGAGATCCACGAGGAGACGTGATAGGGTAGGTGGAGAGAGCAGGGGGCAGAGGAGGAGGCCAGTGGTGCTAGACGCGGTGGTGGCGGACTTTGGGGAGGAGTTGGCGGCGTATCACGCCCACTTTGCCCCGTTTTTTACGCGGGCGGAGCAGCGGGTCTGGGCGGAGGTCTACCTGCGCGGCCTCCTGGTAGCGCCGACGCCGAAGGCGGCCGTTGCTGCGCAAGAATACGGAAGCCATGGCGTTGCGCCTGCTGGGGGCGGGGCCGGGAGCAGAGGCGCGGGTGCGGGCGCTGCAACAGTTCGTGGGTGAGGGAGGCTGGGACGACGCCGTCATTCTGGCGGCGCACCAGCGGTTGGTGGATGAGACATTGGGCGAGGAGGATGGCGTCCTGCTGATTGATGGCAGCGACCTGCCCAAGCAGGGGAACCACTCGGCAGGCGTGGCGCGCCAGTGGTGCGGCGCGCCGACGCCCGCAGGGCGGCCGTGTAAGCGGGACAACTGTCAGGCGGGGGTGTACCTGGGCTACGCCAGTCGGCAGGGCTACACCCTGCTGGATCGCCGACTGTATCTGCCGGCCTGCTGGTTTACGCCGGAGTACCAGGAGCGCTGGGACGCTTGCCGCATCCCTGCCGACACGCCCTTCCAGACTAAACCGGCCTTGGCGGCTGGCATGGTGGAACAACTCCAGGCCGAGCGACGGGTACGGGCGCGCTGGCTGGCCTGCGACGAGGGGTATGGGCAGGACCGGGTACCCACGGAGTGGGTGTTTCCTGGATCGGGTGGACGCCAGCGGCCTGTGGTATCTGGCGGAGGTACCGCGCAGCACGTTCGTCTGGCCGTTGGTCGACCCCACCGATGGGACGACGCCGCGAGCGCGTCCCACGACCGGAGTGCCCCCGGCGACGTCGGGACGAGGACGCCCGCCCAGCAAGGTACGGCTGCAGCCGGACAGCCCAGCCTCGCTGCCGGTGGAGGCGCTGGCCGCCCTGCCGGCCGCGCAGTGGCATCGTTACCGCCTCCTGGAAGGCAGCAAAGGACCGTTGGTGGCGGAGTTCGCCGCCGTGCGGGCCGTGGCCGTGCGGGGCGGGTTGCCCGGCCCCGACGTCTGGGTGCTGCTGCGTCGCCCGTTGCCGGTCCCAGGCCAGACGCCGGAGGTCAAGTATTACCTTAGCCAGGCGCCCGCCGACACCCCGCTGGCCACTTTGGTCCGCGTGAGCGGGTTGCGCTGGCCCATTGAGGCCTGCTTTGAGGAAGGCAAGGAGGAGGTAGGACTCGATCACTACGAGCTCCGCTTCTGGCGGGGCTGGTACCACCACATGACGTTGGTGATCCTGGCCCACCATTTCCTGGTCCGGTTGCAGCGGCGCCTGGACCAGAGAGGGGGGGGACCAACAGCAAGCGACCGACCCACCCTCGCCGCCCCCGCTGTCGGTGCAGCCAGCACCGGCGGTCTGCTTGGACGGCGTGGACCGGCGGGAGTATCCGCGCCTGCTCCCGCCAGCCCCCTTGCGCCTGCCTTCGCTGCCCCAGGTGCGCCAACTCTTGCGGGCGCTGTTACCGCTGCCCTGCTTCGACCTGCCTGCCGCCCTGGCGCTCATCGCCTATCAGCAGCGCCACAACCTCGCCGCCTACCGCTCCCACCGCAAGCGCACCCTGCAGCGCCTGACTGGGCAGGGCCCGTGATCTATCTCTCGTTGTACTACTAGGGTGTATCGCTAGAAGCAGCCCCGGGGCACTCCGCAGCCGCCTCTCGATGGCCACCGGACTCTGCAGTAGCAAACGGGCAACAGCGTATTCATACAGTAATTTAGCAGTGGGCAGGTTCGCTCCAATTCCGATCCGTACTGAAAATTTCACCATCACCGTTGATGCGGCCCGAGTGCTCACTCGCCACCAAAACCCACCGGCGGATAGACCGATCAGCGTGACGGCAGGCATACCATTCCGACCATATCCGTCCCCCATTGGCGGCTGACCGCACCAGCACGACTTGGCTACCGCCCAAAGGGCCCGCCAAATCGGCCCAGGTCCGGCATAGGCGTTCCCCTTGCCCACTCAACGCAAAGCATGCCCGAAACGCCTGAAAATCTTCTGCATTCGTCGCCGCCCAGAGTCGCTCCAGCGTCACGCCATCGGCTGTAGCGCAGTCCGCTGCGTCCTTGGGAGGACGCGCCACGATAGCCATAAGGCCCACGCACAACAGTGTCGATCCGGCAATCGCCAGCATCGCCAAGCTCAAGACCCAATCCAGTGTCACGATGCCGCCGAGGCCGGGCACTTCTCGCAACTGCGGGGCAACTCGGCGGATGGCCGACGTGGCGATTGCAAAGCCGAAAAGCAAGATCATTCCGGCGATAAGCAACACTCGCGTATGACGACTGAGCAACACGTAGGCACGGGTGACCACCTGCGGCGAGGGGCGAGTGAGGCCAAAGACCAGCATGGCGCCGGCGCCTCCCACAGCAATGCCGAGTACTTCAGCTGCGAGACGGGCGCGGTGATATTCGGTCTGGAGAAGCAGGACCGTCAGGACTATGCTACCTAGCAACAGTAATAGGAAGCCGTGCAAACGTCCCAGCGTTGGGGCTCTATTCATTTGGCCGGACCCAGACAATCGCATCATCACAATCGCATCATCGTTGCGCACATCCTTCATCAATTGACGTGGCCTTAGTAAACACGCCGAGCGGCGCCTCTGGATTGATGAGCGCATGTACCACACGGAGCAGCTCTTCATTGTCAAAGGGCTTCGTCAGATAGACGAAGGCTTCGGCCTGCTCGGTACGTTCCCGGGCATGGATATCTCCGGTCACGACGAGAATGGGAAGGGTCTGACCATAGCGTTGGCGTGCGTTATGAGCGACCGCCTCGCCAGGCATCCTCGGCAGCGACAGGTCCAGTAAAATGAGTGCAGGTCGCCGTTGTTCCAGCCAGGCCAGTGCGTCGAAACCGTTGGAACACACTGCCACCGGCAACCCATCCTCAACAAGGACTGTCTCAAGTAGTTGCCGCATACCCAAATCGTCCTCGACGATCAGCACCGGCATTTCACCGTGCCTTTCCATCACCACCCCTCTTCCCTCCCCCTGTAATAAGCAAGCGCAACGAACTAGTTTCCAGAAGGTCCCCCGGCAGCAAGCGACAACTGGTAAGCACAAGCCGCTCCATTTACTAAAGCATACCAAAATGACAATTTCGTGAATGGCGCTACTGTGGTGCCGAAGCAGCGGCACTATTCGTTGCCACTCCAGTTTCCGCTAACTGAGGAGGAGGCGGCGTTCCGGCGGAGTGATCCG
>DHIZ01000174.1:17118-17893 GCA_002404055.1 Chloroflexi bacterium UBA4733 | reverse complement strand
GGCGGAGAGCTTCACCCCGGGCGATATGGTGGTGGTCTTGTCCTTCACGACGATGTCCAGGTAGCTCGACAACGCCTGAATCATCTCCGGTGAGTTGCAGATCGCCTTGGCGCCATCCGGCGAGACCCAATGGGCGCCCCACTGCATTGGCACCGTGTAGTTCCAGTCGCCTAAATACTCCGTCCCCGCCACCGAATAGGTCGTGCCCTGCTTCTGGGTCAGCTTCTGGGCATAGTCGCGGTACTGATCCCAGGTGAACGGGTTCTTCCAGTCCTGCGAGGGCGGGGCGAGACCCGCCGCGGCGACCTTGTTGGGACTGTAGATAAAGGCGGCCGCGTTGCCGCCAAGGCCCCAGGGCAGCGAATACTGCTTGCCGCCGTAGGAGCCGAAGGTCTTCAGGGTATTCGGATTGTAGCCGCTAATGTCGTACTTGTCCCGCGACATGAACGGTTCGAGTGGCTGGACGACGCCAGGTTTGGCGAGCGACTGGATGAAGGTTATGTAGCCAATGACGTCAAACGGCGTGCCGGCGGCAGCTAAGGTCAGGATCTTTTCGTTCACGGCAACGGTGCCGCCACTAACGTTATACGCCTCGACCTTGGCCTGGGGATTCGCCTGGTTCCAGGGAGCCACGAACGCGTCGTACTGGGGCTGATTATTGGGGGGGTCGAATGAGACCGTCCAGGTCAGTGTCCCGGACGTGCCGGGCTTAATCGAGGCCGCCGCCGTGCTGGAGGCCTGCGCTGCGGCAGCCGCAGTGCTGGCAGCGCTACTC
>DHIZ01000174.1:0-17002 GCA_002404055.1 Chloroflexi bacterium UBA4733 | reverse complement strand
CGCAGTGCTGGCAGCGCTACTCGTGGTTGCGGCGGCTGTCGTGCTGGCGACACTGGCGGCTTGCGTTGCCGTGCTCGCGGCGCTCATTGTCGAAGCCGGAGCAAGGGATGCCGCGCCCGTGTTGGCGCTCACCGCCACTGACGCGGTGGTGGACGCGAGCGTCGCGCTGCCGGCAGCGCCACAGGCGGCGAGGGGCGCTATCATCGCCGCACCCCCGGCCGCCAAAAGGAAACGGAGCGCGTACCGACGCGATAGCCGTGAACTACCAGGAGCGGTCCCAAGAACGGTCATGGTCTTCTCTCCCTTTACTGCTTTCACCGATCACCTCGCGCGACCAGGGGCAGATGGTCGCTTGACCGCTGGGCATGCCCAACGGTATTTTACAGTGACAATGTTAGCTTGTCAATGGACGTCAGACAACCTGAAGCGTTAGGAGGCTTACCGTTGGCGGTGTCACCGTCGTTGCTGATTGAGCCGGTGGCCGAACGGCGGCGCCTGGCCGACGAAGTGGCCGAGCGGTTGACCGAATGGATCCTCGATGAAACGCTGCCGCCCGGCGGGCTGCTGCCGGCGGAGGGCGAGTTGGCGATACGGTTCGGCGTCAGCCGGACCGTCATCCGCGAGGCCATCCGCAGCCTGGCCTCCTACCGGCTGGTGCGCATCCGGCACGGGGTGGGATCCTATGTCAATCCACGCGAGGCCTGGGACGTGTCTTCCGCCTTGCAGCTCTTCATCCGCAGCGACCGTGACGGCCTCCTACGCTGGCTGGAAGTGCGGCAAGTTCTGGAGGTCGGCATCGCCCGGCGGGCGGCAACACGGGCGACGCCTGCGGAGATAGACAGCCTGACCGATCTCCTGCATACGATGCGCGGCCAATTGCGCCATCTGCCCGGGGAGTTTATCGACATGGACCACCGCTTCCACCTGGCCATCGCCCGGGCGACGAGGAATCCATCGCTGGAGATGATGCTGGCGCCGATCCTTCAACCGCTGTACGGACGGATGCAGGAGACGCTGGACATGCCGGTGACGGCGGAGCTGGCCGTGGCGGAGCATGAGCGGATCGTGAGTGCGCTGCGGGCAGGCGATGCCGAGGAAGCAGCGATGGCCATGGCGGCGCACCTGGAGCGAGTGTGCGAGGAGATTCGCATGTTGGACGCCAACGCCCAGGAGTGAGACTATGCCGTCCAGAGGAGGAATCACCGTTGAGTAACGCCTCTGAACGCCCCCATCAGACGAGTGTCTCAATGCCGTGCGCTACTAACGAGACTGCCCCGTACAGGCCGCAGTCATCACCCAACCCGGCGGGGACGATGGTGCAGGCGTCGCGCGGACTGGGCAGCGCGCGCTCGGCCACGATGCGGCGCACCGGCCCGAACAGCAGGTCGCCGGCCTGGGAGACGCCACCGCCGATGATGATGCGACGCGGGTTGAACAGGTTGATCAAGTTGACGCAGCCGACGCCAATCGCTTCCGCCGCCCGAGTGAATACGGCTTGAGCGACCGCATCGCCCTCCCGTGCCGCCTGCACCACCAGGGAGGTCGTGACACTGTCGGCGTCCCCGCCGGCCAGCGCCAGCAGGCGGCTGCCCGCTGCGCCGCGCGCTGCTTCGCGGCCGGCACGGGCCCCGGCGCCCCCACACCGACGCCGACGAGTTGGGCCACCTGGACGCCCGCCGCCTTCGCCACCTGCCGGACGCCCGCCACGATCTGTTCCACGACCGCGTCCGGCCCGGCGTCGGCAGGCGTAGGAGTGCGCGCCTGCGCCAGAATGGCCCCATCCGCCCGCGCCACACAGGTGCGCACGTTCGTGCCACCGAGATCAACACCGGCGACCAGCCGGTCACCCGCAGGCATGGCGACCATAGCGTGCCTCCAATCAACTTGGGTAGCGACCCAAACGGGCGGCGAGTATAGCAGGCTCGCCGCCTTTAGCGCGGCGCGCTATGCTACCAGCGAACGGGAGGCGGAATGAAAGTCTACGGTCTCACCCTGCTGCTACGGGACGACCCCGCGGCCATCGAGCGCTACAAGGAGTACCATCGCCACGTCTGGCCCGAAGTCACGGCGCGCATCCGCGAGTGCGGCATCCGCACGATGCGCATCTTCTTGCTCCAACGTCGCATGTTTATGTATATTGAGACAGACGACGCCTTCGACCCAGCCACCGACTTCCCTCGCATCAACGAGGCGCCAAAGTCTCAGGAGTGGGATGTCATCATGCGCTCGCTCCAGGAACTTGCCCCGGAGGCCGCATCCGGCGAGTGGTGGGCGCTGATGGAGCAGGTGTTTGACCTGAGTTGAGTGGAAGGAGCGGCCACGCCTCCCTGACCGGCTCCTCCTGCGGCGGCCACCGGACGCTCCAGGCGCTGGGCCTGTATCCGGACCTGTGGGCGGACGGCATGGCCGGGGTTGCTATCGCCGACTGGACCGTCCAGCATGCGGACACCTCCCCCGCCCTGCGCGGCTACTAGTACAGGATTCTGGAAGTCACTATGCGGTTCGGCTGGCGTGGTGCAAGGGAGATTGTGCCTGCCTAACCGCCCAAGGACTTGCAAAACCTTGTACTAGGAAGCACTCCTGGGAGGGACGCCGCAGGCTAAGGCGGCCCAATATGCTGCCAGTTCGCCGATCACCTACGCCGAGCACGTGCGCGTTCCCGTGCTCATCATTCAGGGTCGCAACGACACGCGGACACCGGCCCGTCCCGTCGAGCTGTACGAGGCCAGGATGAAAGCGTTGGGCAAACCGATTGAAGTACACTGGTTCAACGCCGGGCACGGCGGCTCCCGTGCCGACACCGCCCTGTCCATCGCCCACCAGGAGTTGAAGCTGCGCTTCGCCGAGCGGCTGCGCTGACATCTTGCTGTCTACGGACAATCCGTACAGTTCCCCGTACAATGGCGCTACTTGCTGCTTATCGAAGCACGGCGCCTTGTCGCTTAGGCAATGTTGCCGGAGCAGGAGGCGCCCCCGCGCTGACATCGTGATTCGTTGTATCGGAACCGATGGCCCAACGTGCTACGGCAGTAGCAGGTCAGGCGTATACTCCCCGATGCGGCATGGGCGAATACCGGAGGAAGCGTGCCAGACGCCGACCGTCTCATTCTGGATGCTTCGACTGGTACTCGCCGACTCACTCAGGACGAGGTACGCCGGATCACCGAGGGCATAGCCCGGGCGGGATGGGACGAGCAGGCGCTGGAGACGGTTCGCGGCCGCCTGGCCGGTCTCGTGTGGCAAGGGACTCCGCTGCGTGGCAAGGACAGACTGCCTCCAGCGGTCACACACTACCTGTGGCACGTCGTCAAGCAGCGCGAATGGCCGGACGGCACGAGCCTTGACGCCTACACTGCGAGTGTCCGGCGGCTCATTCTCGATCCGGCCAGCGGGCTGTTCACCAGCTTGTACAACGGCGCCTGGCAGTTAAGCGTTGTAGGAGCCTCCGGCGACCTGCGCGGCGCTGGAGGGTCAGACTGGGTGCTGGTAGAATATCGCGTGGGGACAGGCCATTGGGTCACGGCGTATCAGCCCGATCACTCGTTGGCCGACGAAGTACGCCGACCCGCGAGGGAGAATGTGCGATGGCTGCGCAGGTCCAGCTCGACCTTCGGATAGACATTCGCCTGGAGGCGTTGCGCGCCATGCTGGCCGACCTGCCGGCGGTGATCCAGGAATGGCCGGAGCTCACTGATGCCGAGCGTGCCTCCTGGAGCCTCGACTGGGATCAGATGGTGGGTGCGATCGCAGTGGTAATTGATCCCGCCTACCGCAGCGGGAGGATGCGTGGCGAACAGCGGAAGTGCTATCGAGCGGTGCTTGCCCGCCTTCGCGCGGTGTTGCCTGAGCTTCGTGCCCTACACCTTGCCGTCCCCCGGATCGCCCTCGATAGCTGAGACCGCCGTGTACGTTCGCTTGCTTAGATTCGCGCATCAACGCACGGCCCCGCCCCGGTAGAGTTCGACGCCTGGCGGCGTCATAGCTCAGTTGGGACGTGCCGAACTCGTTCACCTGGCTTCCGTATAATGCGCTCAAGCACCCATGATCATAGGAATCTCTCCAACCCCTCCTCACGTAGCCGTTCCACGATGCGACGCACATCCTGGTCGCGGTCGCGGGGGAGGATGAGGATGGCATCTTCCGTGTCGACGACGACGAGGTTCTCGACGCCGACGAGCGCGATCAGGCGGCCGGCACGATGCACCAGGCAGTCGCGGCTGTCCTCGAAGAGCACAGGGCCGTTGCCGTCACCAACCGTGTGGTTGTCACCGTCTGCTTGCGCCACGACGTACATGTCGTTCCAGTTGCCGACATCTACCCAATCGAAGGTACCGGGCACCACCACCAGGTTGCTGGCCTTTTCCAGGATCGCGGTGTCGATCGGGTCGGCGGGGGCGGCGGCGAAGACCTCCTGCGCCACCCGTTCTTCCTCGGGCGTGTCGAGCGCCTTCTGCAACCGGCGCAGCCCCTGGTACATCTCCGGCGCGAACTGCTCAAAGGCCTGCATAAGCGTCGAGACGCGCCAGACGAAGTAGTTGCTGTTCCAGTAGTAACCGCCGGCATCGAGGTAGCTCTGGGCAGTGCCGCGATCGGGCTTCTCTTTGAAACTGTCGACGACGTAGACCGCCGTGTTGCCCACGCGCCTCGCTTCGCGTCCCGCTTTGATATAGCCATAGCCGACGTGCGGCGCTGTCGGCTGCACGCCGATGGTGACGAGGTAGTCGCCCTGCTCGGCCACGCGCGCGCCGACCTCCAGGCAGCGCCGGAAGCCCGCGACATCGGCGATCAGGTGGTCGGCCCCCACGCTGGCCAGTACGGCCTGCGGGTTCTCCCGCTCCACCCGAATGGCGGCCAGCCCGATCGCCATGGCCGTCTGGCGCGGCATCGGCTCGGCGATGACGTTCGCTGGCGGCACTTCCGGCAGCAACCGACGCATGATCGGGGCCAGGTCATGGGACGTCACGACCAGCAGGTTGTCGATGCCGCACAGCGGCAGGACCCGTTCGGCCGCCTGTTGGAAGAGCGAGGCGTCGCCTTGCAGGGCCAGCAACTGCTTTGGCTGCTTGCGGCGCGACTTCGGCCAGAGGCGGGTGCCGCCGCCGCCGGCGATGATGGCACAATACATCAGGTACACATTTCACGCTATGATCGGACTGAAACGCCCCTGTGCGTCCCAGCGCGGCGGCTGCCCGTTGCAGCAACTGCCGCTCTCCCGCTACCATACCCAACCGGGCGGCTTCGTGGCCTCAACGCAGCAGCCCACCGGCAAGTGTCGGATGCTCCTGAGGTATATTGCAAAGGACGCGCCAACCAGTGGCTCTCCCGCTTCTTTTCGGTTGCTGGTTGCCGGCGCTGGCCGTCATCCTCCTCGTCGTCGGCATCGGCCTCACTGTGGAATCGATCGAGCACGCCATCGCCCTGGCTTTTCTGGCCCTCGGCGCCGTGCTGATCCTCTTCCTGTTCTTCGGTCGTTTTCTGGTGCTGCTATTCCGGCGCGGCGCGGCGGATGAACCCAAGTACACCGCCTCGGTCCGGGCGCACACCATCACCGGCCGGGAACGCGTGCCGCTCTATGTCGACTCCGTCGGGCCGCGCGAGCAGTTCTCGTTGCTGCTCTGCCACGGCTGGGGCGTCTCCAGCGACGTCTGGTACTACCTCAAGAAGAGCCGCCGCCTGGAACGGCTGGGCCGCATCACCACCTGGGACCTGCGCGGCGTCGGCCGCTCCGGTCGCCCGCCAACCGCCGACTACACGCTGGACACCCTGGCGCGCGACCTGCGCGAGGTGATCGAGAGCGAAGGGGCGCGGCGCGTGGTGCTGGTCGGCCAGGGCCTCGGAGCACTGGTGGTGCTGGACTACTGCCGCCTCTTCCCAGAGCAGGTAGGCCGGCGCATCGCCGGTCTGATCCTGGCTGACGCGCCGCTGCACCCGCTGCCCGCCCCCTCCGCCCTGCTACGCCTCTCCGCCGCCCTCTCCCCCCTGATTGGCCTGGTTAACCGCCTGGTCTATCTCTCCGGTCTCGGCCACCTGGCGACGGCGATGGCCGCCTTCGGCGGACGGGAGAGCCGAGGGCAACTCGACATGGTCACGCGCTCCGCCGCCTACACCCGGCCGTCGCTCGGCCTGCAGGAAGCAACTGCCATGGCCGGCTTCGATCCGCGGCCGGTCCTCGCCGCCCTGACGGTACCAGTGCTGCTGATCGCCGGCGAGCGTGGCCGCCTGGTCCGCCCGGCGAAGTTGCGCCAGGCCGCCGCCGGCCTCAGCGGCGCCACCGCCGTGGTCCTGCCGCACAGCGGCTCGCTCAGCTTCCTGGAGCGCAGCGGCGAGTTCGAGCAACGCCTGAGCGAGTGGCTGGAACTGTTGCCGGGCGGCCCCGGTGGTCGCCGCGCCCAACGCCGCCGGGAGCGCGAAGCCGGACAGCAGGCGGGACCGGCGGAGGACGACGAGGCGTGAGGGGGACCGCGCCTGATTAGCCGACGGCGACGCCTGCTAGCTGCGTCATCATCCAATCGAGCACGTGCTCAAACATTCCCGCCACGGTACCTTCTCCTTGACACCGACCAGCCTATAAGGTACCGGATCAAACTGTCTGCGTGCTATTCGGCTCGCCATCACGCGGGAACGACGGCCTGACCTGTCATCGCCATTCGTCCGCTCTCTTCCGCCAGACTGGAAACGTCATCTGCCCACACGGTCCCGCATTCGCTACGGCCGGTTGGTATGCGTAGCCTACATGCCTGCGGTCCGAGACGGGCGGATGAGCACCTCGGCCGAAATCCCGAGCTTGTCGTGCAGGTGGCGAATCATAGTGATCGAGAGTCCACGGCGCCGATTGAGCACCTCACTGACTCGGGTGCGTGTACCCAGAATGCCTTCCAGGTCCTTGCGTGTGAGGCCCTGCTGCTCCATGCGAAATACGATCGCTTCGACGGGGTCTGGAGGATCCATGGGATAATGTTCGCTCTCGTAAGCATCAATCAATGTGGCCAAGACGTCGAGCCGATCACCCTCCGGCGTACCCGACGAGGTCCCCCACAGTCGCTCCACTTCAGCCAGCGCAGCCTCGTAATCGACTTCCGTCCGTATCGGTCTAATCTCGCTCATACTCCACCTCGCGTACATTGATCCGGTCGTACTCCCGATGGGTGCCAATCCACTTGATCCAGACGATGCTCTTCGCAAAGTCCGCAGCGACGACCAGCCGGTAATCATTGCCCTTAACATTGAAAACGATCCGGTCAGCCGATACAATGCTGGCCGACGCGTAGAGCCGCTTCACATCGGCGGTACTCGTCCAATCCGCCTTGCGAACCTCATCAAACCAGGCGTCGAGCGCTGCTCTAAGGGCCGCCTGATCGTTGCGTCCGGCACGAGATTCAATGAATGTGCGGAGCGTCCGCCGGGCGATAATCCGCATGCTGGAAAGCTACCATGTTCCCATTACGGGCGCAAGAGCGACAGGCGGATTCTCAAAGCGTTGGAGAGTGCGAGCAACGACTGCGCACATACCTGGCGTTGTACTCAGGCATCGGGCATCCGAATCACCGAGCGCAGCGTCTCGCCCCGCACCATCGCGGCGAACGCTTCTTCCGTTTCGTCCAGGGTGATGGTGCGGGTCGTGACTGGGTAGTCCAGTTTGAGCTTGCCGGTGCGATACCACTCAGCCAGCAGGGGAAAGTCTCGCGTCGGCAGACAGTCGCCGTACCAACTGACGCGGAGGATGCCGCCGATATCGAAGAAGCCGGGAAGCGGCAGCGTAAGCGTCGCATCGGGGGCCGGCACGCCGATGAACACGCAGGTTCCGGCGAGATCACGACTCCACAACGCCTGCTGCAGCGTCTCCGGCCGGCCAACCGCCTCAAAGGAATAGTCGACGCCGAAACCGCCGGTGAGCTGCTTGATCTGGGCCACCGGGTCAGTCTCGGCGGCATTGATCACATGCGTTGCTCCCAACTCCTCCGCCCAGGCGAGCTTGCGGGGATCGACATCCACACCGATGATCGTGGTGGCGCCGGACAGGCGGGCGCCCTGAATCACGCTGGTCCCGACGCCGCCGCAGCCAAAGACCGCCACGCTGCTGCCGGGCTGCACCTGCGCCGCGCGGATCGCCGCGCCGACGCCGGCCATGACGCCGCAACCGATCAGGCACATCTGCTCGGCCGGCAGTTCTGCCGGGACCGGCACCGCCTGGCGAGCGGCGACCACCGTGTGCGTGCAGAAGGTGCCGATGCCCAGCACCGGGTTGAGGATGGCGCCATCGGCGCCGCGCATACGCTTTTCGGCGTTCAGGCTGGCGGCACAGAGATGGGGATGGCCACGCAAGCAGAAGCGGCAGTTTCCGCAAGGGGCGCGCCAGGCCAGGATGACGCTGTCACCGACCGCTGGCGTCGCCACGCCCTCGCCCACTGCTTCAACGATGCCCGCCCCTTCGTGCCCGAGCAGCCAGGGGAAGCCACCCCATATCCCCGACTTCACGTGTAGATCGGTGTGACAGACGCCGCTGGCGCGCAGCCGAACCAGCACCTCCCCCGGTCCCGGCGCGCCG
Source organism: Chloroflexi bacterium UBA4733 (assembly GCA_002404055.1). Next base: position 8,457 of record DHIZ01000174.1, on the reverse strand, counting down.
ATCTGTATCTCTTCCAGACGCGCCGGCTGCCCCGCCTCCCGTGCCACAACCCCCTGACCAGTGATCGCCATCGGTCTGCTCCCTTCTGTCAACCTGGAAATGTGATCGACCAGCAGGGCCTCGCCTCCGGCGCTGTGCTGGTGGGAGTAGGATACACGAACGGTAGAAACTGCAGCAACATAGGACCGTCAGGCAGCGCGCCGTTCCCTGTGTTGCTCGTCGCTCAGCAAGACGTGGTACCGGCTGTGAGTAGGAGGTGGCTGACGATTTGATTACCTGCCAGAGCGTGGCCTCTCGCTGCATGCCGCCGCGTCCAACTCACCGGTGCGCGAAAACGTCCTACCGGCTATCACGCCACCAACGAGCGTGGTCTTCGGAAAGGCAGTGGTAATGCGCTTGCTGGTTGCGCCCCAGCACCGACTCCACCCGCATGGGCCAGTTTTGGCGCTTGAAGCTTCTCGTCACCAGCCTGGTGAGCCCAGCAAGATCGGCTTTCGCTTGCGCGGGAGACCTCCCCGCCACGCTTTCCACCTCGCGCAGCGGTACCCACCGCTCGGGCTGTTCCGACGTCAAGTCCATGACGGCTCGGACCGTCGGATTCACTACCTCTCGCTTGAAGCGCGCCATATCTTCTTCTTGCCACGGAATGATCGGGTAATTCCGCCAGCTATTCGGCCCCACCGATCCCGGCGCCCCCGTTGAGGGGAGGCTGGGTCGCCGCACGTCAGGCCCACTCGGAGCAACTGGCGCTGGCCAGATTTTGGCCACACGCTAGGCGAGATCCTTACCGCGCCGCTCGATTTCGTCCGCATTCCAAACGGCTATGCTGGCGAAGCCTTTGTTGAGCACCAGGTGGCTCCTGGCGAATTCTTGCCGCTTGATCTCGAACGGATGGTTGGAAAGAGTCGGGTTGTAGCCGGTCAGTGTCAGGTTGCCTAGCGTATGCACCCAAGTCGCCTGGGCGCTCTGCCAATCAGCGCCAAGAACGAGCTGCCACGCCCCGCCATCATCATCGCCAAGATTCTGCGGCAGGATATGCTCCAGTTGGAGCTTCTTGTTGTCGATGAGCGCCCCGACGTCAACCGGTTCCTTGTGCTCCTCTGCTTCCTCAATGCGCTTGAGTATGACGCGCGCGGTCGCTGCCTCACGCCGGTAGAGCGGGAATGTCAGCAAGGCCGGAACGAAGACCTCGTCAGATGGCCAGGTGCGATGCGCAAGCGCTGATCGAAGCGAGGCTGCGATGTTCTGCTCGTCAAGATCGCGAATAACCGAGGGAAACAGCACACCGTAGCCACGCGTGCTTTCCCGCATGATCGATCGCCGGATGACGAAGCTCTGGATGTCGCGCAGGCATCCGACGAGATCGTCCGAGGGGAGAGCACCGCGTGCGTGGAGATCCAGCAGACGCAGGACGAGCGGGAAGGCCGTCGTGACGCCGAGGCGGTAGAGACAATCAAGCTCGGATCGCAACCGACCATCCGACACGAGCGCCGGACGATAGAGCCACAGGTAGTGCGTCGCGTATCCGCGGAGCATCTCGACCAAGGCTTCCGGCCCGAGTTTGCCGTCGGCCATGTACTCCTTGAACGCGAGATGGACGCGGTCGGGCCGCACGTACGCGCCACGTTGCATCATGACGTCGCGAAAAAAGTCGCGGAGACGGATCGGCGGCTGCACAGCGAAACTGATCTTGTCTTCGAGTGGACGCCAATGCTCGTCATCGAACCGGTCTTGCTCGGAGAGCGGGACGCGCATGAATACCTGGTTTCGGATCAAGTCTGCTTCGTCAAGAGGTTGACCTGTCGAGTTCAACGTCTCGAAGATCTGGAAGGCGTTCTCCTCCTCAAGCGTGATGACCACCACTGACAGCTTCGAGATCGCCGTAACGTATAGCTGTTGCAGCATGTGCGTCGGATCCGTCGCATCAGAGGCAAGACGTTTCGCGATCTGCGTCCCAAGAAACGTGTAGGCCTGGCCGATTGCGTTCGTTACGAGCGGCGTGGCCTTCTCGTCAGCGATGTCAAAGAGAGTCTGTCGTTCGCGCAGGAGCGGGAGCACCTTGAAGCGATCGAGGCCCTTTCCGTGTCGATGCACGAGGTAGTAATCCTCGATAGGGCCGGCAATGTCGTTCGCACCACGGCGACGCGCCTCGTCGCGAAGCGCACAGAGCAGCAGATACAGCGTGATGAGGCGCTGCTGGCCGTCAATCACCAGATACTGCGGCGACTTTCCCGGTTGATGGTCGGTCGGCATGCACACCAACGCGCCCATGAAGTGCTCGTTGGGCGCACCCTGCTCCAGCAGCGCGACGAGGTCGTTCCAAAGCCGCTGCCAGTCCTTCTTCTCCCAGACGTAGTGGCGTTGAAAGAGCGGGATGACGTATTGATCCGAGCCGTCCAGTAGACGTTGCAGGGTTCGCGTCGCGGCGAGCACGGTGATGGCTCCTTTGGAGACAAAGTCGCTGCCGGAGAGTGTATCGTAACTTTGCCGGACCCAGGCCATCCCTATCAGTCGCGCCTGGCCTCACCGAATTGACACCGGTGTGCTTCGCGTCTATGCTGTACCACAAATAGGGGTGCAATAGTGGGATAGGTGCGAACCATGGCAGCCGGGGTCACAACCAGCATCAGGATGCCGGAAGAGGTCCGAGACCTGTACGAAACCATCGCCCAGGCAACTGGCCGGACAAAAAACGATGTCATGGTCGAGGTGCTGCGCACAGAAGGGGAGCGTCGCGTCCAGGAAATCGCCATGATTCTGGAGGGACGTGAGCAGGCGCGCACCGGTCGTCTCTCGTCGATCGAGGACGTGGTTGCCCGATTCAAGCAGCGTGGCATGCTGCCTTTGGAGTTCGACCTGAGCGCCGACGATGAGGAGCGCACTTGAGGGTCGCGCTCACGGAAGCAGCGGAGGAAGACCTGGCCGCCATCTACGCGTACTATGCTGAGCGCTCTGGGGCCGCTGAGCAGGTGGTCGGCGTTGTGCTGCGAGCGATCAACGGGCTCGCCTTGTTCCCGCTGATCGGCCGTCCAGGACACGTCCCCGAGACTCGGGAGCGGATCATCACTCGCTATCCCTATCGCATCGTGTACCACATCAATGAGGCGAGTCAGACCATTGAAGTGTGGCGTGTCCTCCACCATTCGCGGCAATGGCCGCCTGGGCGTACCAACTGAGCCAGCGCAATGGCCAATACGGTTTACCTCACCCGAACAGGGCGGCGACTGCGGTCTGCCGCCCTGTTAATTGCGACACCCCGCAATGCTCGCTTGTTGCACCCTACGTTGCCCCCCCCGCTCCCAACTACTACCCCTCACGCCTCGTGGTCGTGGCTGTCCGGGTCGTTGCGGGCCACATCCATGGGCGCGGTCGCCAGCATGTCGCCATCGGCCATATTCGCCATCATCGCTGCGCCATCGCTCGGGGCGGCCGGGCCGCGCAGGCTGGGCGTGTTGGCGGCACAGGCGGTGCCGAAGCGCGGTTGACCGTAGGGCAGGTGCGTCCAGCCGCGGGCGAGCGTCTGAACGTGGTTGGTGCCGTTCCCGTCACCTTCGCCGTAGCCCCAGCGGGTGTAGCTGCGAGCGTTGGCGTAGTGGCCCACGAAGCTGCGGCGGAAGCGGTCGGTCGAGCGGTTCTGATGGGAGCGGTGCAGCACATGCCCGCCGAAGAAGGCCACGTCGCCCGGCTCCATCAGCGCCGGCACTTCTTGCCCAGAGTACTTCGCCGCCACCCGCGAGAGCGTGTTCACCGTCGCGTCGGTGTGGCTGACGTTATCCACCAGCGGCAAGTCAGCCAGGCTCTCGCCGTGGTTCTGGCGCTCGCGTCCGGCGGTCGGGTAGATCGGCTCCTGCTGGCTGCCCGGCGTGAACCACATGCAGCCGTTCTCCTCGTCGGCCCGATCCACCGCCAGCCAGGCGCCGCAGAGGGTATCGGGGACGGTGGGGATGTAGTAGCTGTCCTGGTGGTAGCCCTGCCCCTCGCCGCCGGGGAACTTCAGGAAAAGCATGCTCTGCATCGCCATCACGTCCGGCCCGATCAGGGCTTCCAGCACGTCCAGCACTCTTGGGTGCAGCAGGAAGCGTTCGTGCACCTCCAGGACGCGGTGCAGCATATGGATGCGCAGGTAGCGCCGTTCCAGTTCCTGGGGGGTGGCGTCGGGCGGTGGCGGCTCCAGGCCGGGCACGTCCAGGCGACCGTGCATGAGGTCGTCGGTGTGCTGGAGCAGTTCCAGCACGTCCTCGGGCGGCACCAGGCCGCGCACGATCAGGAAGCCCTGCCGCTGGAAAGTAATGTACTCGGCCACGCTGACGCGGTAGCGCGGGTAGGGCCGCAGCGGCTTGGCCGCCACTGCCCCTGGCGTCGCCGCCGCCTGGGCGGGCACCACTGCCGGTCCGACTGCGCCGTTTCTCGTGCGGTTCGGTCCCGCCATTGCGGCGTTCCCCATGGCGGCGCCCGCCGGCGCCAACAGGTCACGTATTGCCATGTGCTGCTCCTTACCAGAAAACCCTGTGGTGTTTTCAACGCCTGATCAAGCGTTCCCTGGATCGCCTGACCGACTCTTTGTAGCATAGCGTGTGACGACTCCTTGCCGTTGATCACGTCGATGACGCCGGCCTAGCGCGGGCCGAAGTTGAGGGAAATCAGCGGCAGTGTACTGTATCTTCGGACCGGCAACTGCCGTGTACCGCCATCTGTTTGGTGCGTTAGATTGATTAAGGAGTGAGCGTAACGTGAGCACACCAGTTATCGCCTTCGTCGGCGCCGGCTTCATGGGCCAGACCGCCCATCTCGCCAACTACGCCCGCCTTCGTGACGCGGGACTCTGTGAGATCGCCGGTGTGGTAGACCTCAAACCGCTGCTGGCCCGCGCCGTGGCCGAGGCTTACCATCTCCCTTGTATCTACGCCACGGTCGAAGAGTTGCTGGACGACGAGCGGATTCAAGGCGTCGTCTGCATCCAGCGCTGGCCCAACAACTACGCCCTCGTCAAGCAGATCATCAACGCCGGCAAGTCGGTGATCACCGAGAAGCCGATGGTCGGCCGGCTGGACGAGGCGGAAGAGCTCACGGCGCTCGCCAAGGCGAAGGGCGTCCTCTACGCCGTCGGCTTCATGAAGCGCTACGACACCGGCGTGGAGCTCGCCAAGCGCCTGGTAGATGACCTGCGCGCTTCCGGCGAGCTGGGTCCTTTGCGCTCCGTGGATGCGCTCTGCAACGGCGGCGACTGGCGCCAGAACGAGGGCAGCCACATCGTGGTGGATGATCCCACGCCGGTTCCCGCGGCCGTCGCCACCTACCCCGATGGTTGCCGCTCGCCGGAGCAGCGGCGGGCCTACGACTACCTGGTCAACATCTACTCGCACAACATCAACCTCTGTCATCACCTGTTAGGCAGCGAGCTGCAGCCGCGCTCGGCGATCTTCCTGGGCGGCATGGGCATGATCTCCACCTCCGTCAGCGACGGCGTACTGGTGACGGTGCGCGGCGCCAGCAGCGCAGCACACGAGTGGCGGGAGTGGACCACCCTGACCTTCGCCCGCGGCGAGCTCAGCATCAAGACCCCCGTGCCGCTCAACCGCCAACGCGCGGCAGAGGTCACCCTGTTACGCCCCCAGGGCGATCACTTCGCGACGACCAACTACCACGCGCCGATCGCCTGGGCCTTCTTTCGGCAGGCGGAAGGCTTTATTCAGGCGCTGGCGGGCGAGGCGCCGCTGCGCGCGCCGGCCGAGTCCTGTGTGTGGGACGTGCGCGTGATGGCGCGGCTGATCGAGATGGCGGAGGTGCTACCGGCATGAAGGTTTCCCAACTCGCCATCAACACGGTCTCGACGCGCCAGGCCAGCCTGGAGGAAGCGCTGGAGGCCTATGCCGCCGCCGGCTTCCGGCAGGTGGAATTTCAACTCGGCCACCTGAAGGACTGGCTGGCGCTGGGCCACACGGTGGCCGACGCTGGCACGCTGCTGGCGGCGCATGGTCTGCACTGCATCGGCGGCTTCCAGGCCCGCGTCGACTGCTTCAGCCCGCCGGACGACCAGCGCGCCAACCACCAACTGCACCGGGAGAACGCCGCCATCCTCCAGGAATTGGGCGGCGGCACGCTGGTCGTCGGCACCGACGGTCCGGCCCAGCCCTCGCTGGAGGCGCTGGACACCATTGGCGACACCATCGCCACGCTCGTCGAGTCGCTGCAAGCGCCTGACGTGACACTCGCCGTAGAGTTCAACTGGTCGCCCATCGTCCGCTCGCTGCACAGCGCGGTGCGCGTGGCCGAACGGGCCAACCACCCGGGCGTCGGCGTGCTCTTCGACCCCGCCCACTACTACGTGACGCCCACCAAGTTCGAGCACCTGACGCCCGCGACGGTGCGCTGGATCAAACACGTCCATCTGGACGACATGCGCGATAAGCCAGGCGACCTGAGTCACTGCAACGCCGACCGCGTCCTGCCCGGCCAGGGCATCCTCGACCTGCCAGCCATCATCGCCCGCCTGGAAGCGTGCGGCTACGACGGCTGGTACGCCATCGAGATGTTCAACGCCGAGCTGTGGCAAACGCCGGTGAGGGAAGCGGCGCGCGCCTGCTACCAGAGCTTGCTGCCGCTGTGCGGGTAGGAGGGGAGGGCCTCCCTCGCAGCCAGCGTAGAGACCTCCGCCAGCCGATCTCCGAGTTCGCCAACAAAGTCATGAATCGTCGGGCTAACAAAGCTAAGGCGCCAATCGGAAGACCTTCCATACATAGGATTCGGGACAACCAACGCAGTCTCTCCGAACTGTCCCGACGAGCGTGCCGTGTTGGCTCAAGTAGGTGGCGATGTCCGGATACCACGTTTCAATGAGGCTCGTGCCGTTGCGATAGTCAACGATGGCGTAGTCGGCATAGGCAATGCGTTGTCCCATCGGCATTCCTTCACCGATGGGGAAGATGAACCGGCGATCATCGCGATTTTGGACCATCTCAAAATATGGCGTGGCGCCGGAGGCATCGAAGATCATCGCTCCGGCTGGGATGATGCTGTTAATGGTCGCTGTGGCCCGATTGTAGCCGGCGGAGGGGCCAGAATCGTGATACGCCGTGATGAGATAGCCGTCGGCCAACAGGTTTCGTGCCACGGCGAGGGTGACAACCGCTATCACGGCGACCCATCCAAAGTGCAATCGGTAACGAGGCGGCGCTGGTCCCACGAGGAGAGGCAGTACAAGCCAGGCGTAAAAACCAAGATAGGCCAGGTACGGATGTATCGCTCCGTACAGTGCCCCCGCCGCCCCGATACTTGCAAGGACCGTGAGGAAGCCGGCTGCGGTTGGCCGACCACGGAGGCGCCGTAGGGCCGCCGCCGCAATCAGCCCCCCTTCGATGGCGTAGGGCGCATTAAACAGCGGGCTTGTCTCAGCGAGTAACTGGATGAGCCGACCAGCGGCGCCGCCCGCCGTCTTGCGGACCAGTTGCGAGTGTATCTGGGCGGCGAATCCTGCCGGATCCTGGGCAATATACATGCCCCATCCCACGATCACAAGGGCGAGCGGCAGAAAGAGGACGAGCTGGTCGGAAACCGGCCGGCGCTCGCCGCAAAACGCGCGGCGGGCTCGGTCGACCAGCATGGCAATGGCGAGGGCAAGGCCAAGGGGATGTGTCGCGGCCGCCACGGCGGCACAGACTCCGGCGCCGAGCGCCCAGCGCCTGGTCGACGTCGCGAGGTACCGGACGTAGCAGTAGGATCCCGCTGCGACAAACGCCATGACGAGGGCCTCCATTCGGCCAAAGCGCGAAGCCTCCAACCACGGCTCGTCGATGAGGAGCAGCAGCACGGCGATCGTCGCCATGGCGGGTCGAACCGCCACCGCCCGGAGCGTGAGATAGACGAAAGCGAGCGCAGTCATGCCGCAAAAGAAAGAGACGAGCCGGATCTGCAGCAGACCGAAGCCCGAGACCTTCATGACCGCGGCGAGCACCAGGAAATATGCCGGCGGCATGAAGTAGGTACGAACCGCCATGCTGGGAACGGCTATCGCTCCGGGGAACGTCGCGAGGACGGCATGGCGCACGAGAGCGAGCGCCGCTGGGGCGAAGAGCATTTCATCGCCGCCGGGTGTCGGCACGCGTAATAAGAGGGACAGCGACAAAGGCGCATAAATCGCCACCAGCGTTGCCAGCCGAGCGACGTCGCCCGACCAGGAAGGGACTGCTCGACCCGCTAACCGCAACGTTTCTGCTCCTCTCCCGGCCGCGCTACGCGGTTCAGGCAGCCTAGCACCCGGACGCGATCCAATGCTGACACCCCCCAATCGGGGCATAAGGGGCGACGAAAAACTGTCAGGTGAGGCGGAGTTGGCAGAAGGCTTGCCAGGTGGGGGTCTGCCAGTCGGGGAAAGACCAGCACTGGGCTGGGGTGCGGATAGCGGTGACGGTTGAGGCAAGGATGTGGCGGCCCCAGGTTGTCAAATTACGGCCGTAAGGG
>DHIZ01000292.1:7168-7379 GCA_002404055.1 Chloroflexi bacterium UBA4733 | reverse complement strand
CGCCGGTGCCGACATCAGCGAGTTCGGCTCCGAGGGGGCCGACAGCATCGCCACCGGTCAGCGGCTGACCCTCGGCATGGAACGCTCTCGCCTCCCGATCATCGCCGCTGTCAACGGCATCGCGTTTGGCGGAGGGTGCGAGCTGACCCTGGCCTGTGACGTTCGCATCGCCTCCAGCAGCGCCCGTTTCGGCCAGCCCGAGATCAAGCTC
>DHIZ01000292.1:0-7124 GCA_002404055.1 Chloroflexi bacterium UBA4733 | reverse complement strand
GGCGGCGGCTGCGAGCTGGCGATGGCCTGCGACGTGCGGATCGCCGCGGAGGCGGCCGTCTTCGGCCAGCCCGAGATCAAGCTCGGCATCATCCCGGGCTGGGGTGGCACCCAGCGTCTGCCCCGCCTCATCGGTCGGACGGCGGCGATGCATCTCCTGCTCACCGGCGACCCCATCGATGCCGCGCATGCCCTCGAACTTGGCCTGGTCTTCAATGTTGTCGAGCCACACGAGCTGCTGGATTCGGCACGGGAGCTCGCCGGCCTCTACGCGGCTCAGGCGCCGCTGGCCCTGGCGGCGACCAAGCGAGCCGTTGCCGAGGGACTGGATCGCCCCCTTCCCGAAGGGCTGGAGGCCGAGCGCCGCGAGTTCGTCGGGCTCTTCTCCACGGATGACGCGCGGGAGGGCATCACCGCCTTCCTGGAGAAGCGCGCGGCCACCTGGACCGGTCGGTAGGCGTCGGCGGTGACATCCCCGTCAATGTCGGCATAATCGCCGCCGATTCCGACGGCACGATACGGCTGAGTGGAGGGCCCCGGTGACCGCGATCGTCAGTCCCATCTGCCTGGTGGCGCTCGCCGGCACCGCCGCCGTGGCGACCGGCCTGCGCTGGCGCTTGCTGATCGCGGCGATGATGCGCGGCAAGCGACCTGACCCTCGCTTCGACCGCATCGGCGAACGTGTCAAGGCGTTCTTCATCTACGTCATCGGCCAGGGCCGCCTGCTCCGCTGGCCGTATTCCGGGATCCTCCACGCCCTGATCTTTTGGGGATTCCTGGTGCTGCTCACCGCCATCGCCCAGGCGATCGTGGAGGCGCTCTGGCAGGGGTTCCACTTCAACGACGTGCCGGGGGCGTTCGTGATCGCGTTCCTGCAGGACATCTTCTGCGTGGCGGTGCTCGCCGGCGTGGCGCTCGCCCTCATCAACCGCCTGCTGGTCAATCCCACCCGGTTCCGGGGCAGCCACCGCGGCGACGCGGTGCTGATCCTCGCGTGGATCGGCACCCTGCTGATGTTCATGAGCCTGAACTACGCCACGCTCATCGCGGAGGGCAGCCCCGCCCAGGCGCTCGCCGCCGACCGTCCGTTCGCCAGCGCGCTCTCCCGGCTCTTCACGCCGCTGGGCGCCCACAGCAATGTGCTCACCGGCCTCCACGGTCTCTTCTTCTGGGGACACCTGGTGATGGTCTTCGGCTTCCTCGTCTACCTCGGCTACAGCAAGCACCTCCACATCGTCAGCGCGGCGCCCAACGTCTTCTTCAAGTCGACCAAGCCCAAGGGGAGGCTGCCGCTGGTCGACATCGAGGCGGTCATGAACGCGGAGGACGAGACGGATCAGCACTTCGGTCCGGTGACCCTGGAGCACTTCAGCTGGAAGGACATGCTCGACCTCTACACCTGCACCGAGTGCGGCCGCTGCCAGACTCACTGCCCGGCCTACAACACCGGCAAGGTGCTCTCACCGAAGACCCTGATCACCGACCTACGCGATCACCTCTACGAGAACATCGCCGGTGGCTACGCCGCCACCAAGCACGACACGCACGTCGTGCAGGGCGCCGACGCTGATGGCAAGCCGAGCGCCGACGGCGCTGTGATGTGGGCGACGGGCGACCACCATGCGGGCGCGCTCCATGACCTGCCCGGGCTCTTCCAACCCTCGTGGATCGCGCCCGACGACGTGGCCACGGCGGTCGAGGCGGGTGGAGGCGAGCGCCCGCTCTTCGGCGGCACCATCGCGGACGACACGCTCTGGGCGTGCACAACCTGCGGTGCCTGCATGGATCAGTGCCCCGTGCTCATCGAGCACGTCCCCAAGATCATCGAGATGCGCCGCCACCTGGTGCTCGACGAATCGCGCATGCCCAAGCAGGCGGAGACGGCGTTGCGCGGCATCGAGAACGTGTTCAACCCATACGGGCTCTCCCATCAGACCCGTGCCGACTGGGCTGCCGACCTCGGCGTCAAGTTCGCTGCCGAGAAGCCCGATGCCGAGTACCTCTACTGGGTGGGGTGTGCGGCCTCGTTCGACGACCGCGCCAAGACGATCGCCACCGCCCTGGTCAAGATCCTCCAGGCCGGCGGCGTGGACTTCGCCATCCTCGGCACCGAGGAGAAGTGCAACGGTGACCCCGCCCGCCGGATCGGCAACGAGTACCTCTTCCAGGAGCGGGCCAAGGAAAACGTCGCGGTGCTGGGCAAGTACAGCGTGCGCAAGATCATCGCCTCCTGCCCGCACTGCTTCAACACCTTCGCGAACGAGTACGGAGAGTTCGGCGGTGAGTACGAGGTCGTCCATCACACCCAGATGATCGAACGCCTCCTCAAGGAGGGCCGCATCACCTTCGACCAGGCCAAGCGGCAGGAGGAGACGATCACCTACCACGACTCCTGCTACCTGGGGCGATGGAACGACATCTTCGCTCCGCCCCGCGACATCCTCGAGCAGATCCCAGGGCTCAAGGTGGTGGAGATGGCGCGCAATCGCAACGAGGGGATGTGCTGCGGGGCTGGCGGCGGCCGCATGTGGATGGAGGAGGAGCAGCCGCGCGTCAATCACAAGCGGGTGGAGCAGGCGGCCGCGACGGAGGCGACCAAGGTGGCCACGGCTTGCCCGTTCTGCCTCTCCATGTTCGACGAGGGCATCGCCAGCAAGCAGCTGGGCGAGCGCCTCGCTGTCGACGACGTCGCGGTGTACGTGGCGCGCTCGCTCTCCGGCACGGGGGGCGAGCAGGCCGTGGCAGCCATCAGCGCCGCCGAGGAGGCCGCCCTCGCACCGGAGGCCTCCACTGAAGGGGCCACGTCGCCCGAGGCCGCCACCGTCCCCGACGGGAGCCCCGCCGAGCCCGAGGTGCCGGCACCGGAGCCCGACAACCCATAATCAGCGACCGCTCAGCGACCCTGGAGGAGCACGTGGCATACGACGCGTACAGCCCTGAGTGGGCCGAGGCCTTCAAGAACGAGATCAACAAGTCGCCGGTGTACAAGCAGGCCGCGGCCAACTGGGAGGGCACTGTCGGCCTGGTCGTCCTCGCTGAGCCCGACAAGAACGTGCCCGAGGACATGGGCATCTTTCTCGACCTCTGGCACGGTGAGGCGCGCGATGTGCGGATCACATCGCGGCCCGAGGCGGAGGGCGCTCAGTTCGTCATCACCGGGTCGTACTCGCGGTGGAAGAAGGTGGCCAAGAACGAGATGGACGCCACCAAGGGGATCATGCTCGGGCAGCTGAAGCTGCGCGGCGACTTCCCCACCCTGGTGCGCTACACCAAGGCGTCCCAGGAGCTGACCGAATGCACCACCCGAGTGGAGGTCAACTGGCCGGACGAGAGCTAGCCGGGGCGACCGAGACGGTGAACCATCACTGGCCTTAAGCTAGCGCGCCGTACACGAGCACGCTGGAGCCGCGCCGATCTGGTGCTGCTTGGCGTGCTCGCGGTCGTCTTTGGCCCGCTTGCGGTCGCGTCGGTCTCCACCGGAAGCTGGGGCATTCCCCACAATGACGACTGGGACTTCATCCGGTCTGCGCTGCTGTTGCACAGCACGGGCACTGTGCAATTCAGCGGGTGGGGACAGATGACTCTCGTGGGTCAGCTGGCACTGGTTCAGCCACTCCTTGCAGCGCACGCCGGTCCCGGGGCTTTGGATGCCTTTGGCCTCGCCGCGACCGTTGTTTACGTGACAGCGTCGTATGGTGTCGCGCGCCCTCTGCTCGGGCACCGGATAGGCCTGCTGGCAGCCGCCACGGTTGCGGTCTCCCCTGTCCTCGCGATCTGTTCGACCACCTTCATGACAGATGTGCCCGCGGCCGCTTTGGAGATGAGCGCTCTCTACCTTGGCTGCCGCGCGATCGGCGAGGGCGCCTTCTCTAGGCGGTTCTTCACGGCCGCCGTTGTTGCATCGGAAATTGCCGCGTGCATCCGTGAGACGCAGGCGGTGGTCATCGTGGCCATCGCGGCGACGGCAATCCTGGTCACCCGGAACCGAGCAGACGGCAGCCGCCGCTTCGTCGCGGTCACGAGCTTTGTGGCGCTTGCGCTTTTCGCCGCAGTGCTCCTGTGGCGGCATGAGCAGCCGGGCGCCACCAGTTTCCATTACCTGAGCGCGGCCACGTTCTTCACCGACTGGCTCAGATTGTCGAGCGCAGCAGCCCTTTTTCTAATCCCCGTACTGGTATTCGTGCCATGGCGCTCGGTTATCCGGAACGCTCCAAGGCTGACATGGCTGGCAGTCGCGGCCGCAGCCATTCTGGGCGCGTACCAGGCGGCGAATGGCAGCCTCTTGCCTGGCAATTTGATCCTTCCCAGCGGACCGACTGGCGACGCTGTTCTGGCGGGCGTTCGGCCCACCCTGCTTCCTCAATCCATCTGGATGGGACTGAATTACGCGGCTGCCGCATCGTTGGCTGGCTTGCTGATCCTCCTCTGTTATGGGCTCCGAGTCCTGCTCCGCGGGGCTGGCAAGAAATTGCTCCCTCGAGGACCTTCCCCCGCTGCGCTCGTCATCGCGGTACTCGCCGGTATGACCTTGGTGACCTCAGCGAGTTTCTATTCGTCGACGGCACCGTTCGACCGATACACGCTGCCGTTGGTGCCACTGCTCGCGATCTGCGTCGGCTTGACTTCCCGCTACGTTCTTCGCCGCGAAGGCGGCAAGCGTTATGTCACTCGAGGGCGTGTCCTGGCGGCAGGCCTCGCCGGGGTGGGCCTGCTCAGCTTGGGACTCGAGATGGCCGTCTCCAATGACGCCTACGACGCGGCACGCTGGCGCGCGGGTCTTCTGCTGTCCCAAAGCCTGAACGCGAATCGTATCGACGCTGGCTTCGAATGGAGCGGCTTCCACGCAAGGCTGCCGCTGCAGCGCGGAGCGCCGACGACGGACCCAGCCTTCTATGCGGTCCAATTCGGCATCGAGCCGTGCCTGTTGGTCACAAACAGTGCAGGCAACGGTGCCAAGCCCGTCGGGAAGTGGACAGATGCCACGGGAGGCACGAATGCTCTTTTTGTTCTGAGGCTGGCGGCGCCCGGCTGTTGAGGGCGTTGAGGCTGGTATGTCGGGGTCGGTTGCGTGGAGCTTCCGACTGAGGTCCGGCGGCGAGCGGTTCGGCGCTTCGGTGGTTGGGTGACCGAGGCCAGCGGCGAGATCTCCTGAGCTGGTCAACCAACAACCGGGGCGGCGAGCCCCCGGGGTCCGGGCCTGAGTGTCCAGACGAGCAACCCCGCCAGGCCCAGCAGCGCCCAGGGCACCAGCCGCCCCGGGGGAGCAGGAGACTGGGCTCCGAGGTCGAGGGCGGCCGCCAGAGAGAGCACCATCCAGCCGGCGAGCACGGCTCGGCCGCGCGGCCCCGGCCACGGCATCGCCCCGTCGTGGACAGCTGCCCAAGCCAGCAATCCCACCAGCACGGGGGCGAGCAGCACCAGGTCATGGCTGAGCAGGTGGGGTGAGGCGAGCAGGGACAGCAGGGTGGCGGCGCCCAGGCAGGGCTCGAGCGCCGAGCGATCGCCGGCCAGCCGGCGGCCGAGGAGGAGACAACCACCCGCAGCGAGCGAGCTCCCGGCGGCGGCCAGGAGCTGGGTGGCGGCGCCATCGCCCAGCCATGACCCGAACAGGCCGGTGAAGCCGAGCATCGAGGCCAGCGGCCAGCGTCCTGCATCGGCACGGGCAGCGTCCACGAAGCCGGCCAGCCCGCCCGGTCCCACCGCTACCAGCGACAGGAGCAGCATGGCGGCGAGGCCGGCCGCCGCCCCGGCGAGGACGCGGCGATCGCGCCAGCCCAGGAGCAGGGCGGCGAGCCCAATGGCCAGGTGGGGCTTGGCGATGGCCGCGGTGGCGGCGAGCACGGCGCCACCGGCGAAGCGGTCGCTGCGGCGCCAGAGCGCGTAGGCGGCGGCCAGGCCGAGGGCGCTGAAGCCGTCCCACTGGCCGAGCAGACCCAGGCTCAGCGTCCCGGTCCCGGCGAGGGCGACGAGAGCGGCAGCCCCCGCCACGCCGCGACGCCGCAGCGCCGTCGGCCAGGGCGCGGCCCGGGCCGCCACCACCACGGCGAGCCCGAGCATGAGCAGCTGAAGTGCCTGCCAGAGCCGGTATGCCGCCGCCAGCGGCAGCAGCGTGACCGGCGCGGCGATGACGGCGGACAGGGGCGGGTTGGGGAACGGGAGGCTGCCCCGGCGCACGGGGGCGATCACCGCGTCGTGCACGGCCGTCTCGGCGGTCTGGTCATACATGGTCGCCCCGTGGCCCTCGCGCAGGAGGGTGCCGGCGACGTACGTGGCGGTGAAGTCGGAGGTGTCGATGTTGACCACGGACACGCCGCTCCACAGCGCCGCGTACGCCGCCAGCAGCACGGCGGCGACCACGGCCACGGCGACGGCGGGCGGGTGCAGCCGGGACATCAGACGGCTCGAAGGTAGCATCGATCAGGCGAGCGGTCATCGCCTCCCTGCAACGGGTCCGTGAGCGCCGTGCCGCACGGGCGTTCCATACTCGGCCCGATGCTGAGCAGGATCGACCACGTGGGCATCGCCGTCCGCGACATCGACGCCGCCGTGGAGGCATATCAGCGCCTCCTGGGGCGGGCTCCCAGCCACCGACAGCTGGTGGAGTCGGACGGCATCGAGGCGGTCATGTTCGAGGTCGGCGAGTCGCGCGTCGAGCTGCTCGGATCGACCGGTCCCGAGTCCAAGATCGCCGGCTTCCTCGAGCGCCGGGGGGGCGGACTCCACCACGTCGCCTACGGCGTCGACGACGTCCAGGCGGCGCTCGACGAGTACATCAGCCTCGGTCTCCAGACCCTGGACAGCTGCCCGCGCCGGGGTGCTGCCGGCCGGTTGGTCGCCTTCCTTCACCCCTCGGCGGCGATGGGGGTGCTCACCGAGCTCTGCCAGCCCGATCCCGACGCCGCCGGGCACAGCGGGTGAGCGGCGCCGGCGATATCCCCGGGCAGACCGAGAGCGGCCTCCCGCTGCAGCCCTTCTATACATCCGCCGAGAGCAGCGACTGGCCCCCGCCGGGCGAGTTTCCGTTCGTCCGAGGGGTCCGCGCCGAGGGCTATCGCGGGCGGCTGTGGACGATGGGCCAGTACGCCGGCTTCGGCAGCGCGGCCGAGACCAACGAGCGCTTCCAGT
>DHIZ01000038.1:25303-26205 GCA_002404055.1 Chloroflexi bacterium UBA4733 | reverse complement strand
GGCGGCAGCAGCGCCAGGATGCGCTCCAGCTCGCTGCGCGGCGACGGGAGCGACGGTCGCGCCGCTCCCGTCGCCTCACGCGACGAGCTTTGGCTGCCGGCAGCGTGATCACTGCGCCAACAAACGAAGGCGGCAGGCGCCCCGGTCAGTCTACTCCAGAACAGCGGCCTCTTGGACCGGGACAGACGGTAGTTGGTCAGATTGAAAGCGGGGGGGGGCAAGGATCGCTGTTGCGTTGCCACTGTCGAGAGGCCCTGGATCACTGACGAAAACAATGGCAAGCGCGGAGACCAGGAGAGTCCACCCAACGTGGTGATTCCCCACCACCTGGAGAATTTCCAGCCCCGAGGGCCCACGGAGGAACAGGTCATACCCATGCTCCAACCTGGGGAGAGATCCAGATGCCGCAGCGTTCATCACCGTCGCGAGCGAACTCAGCACGGGCAGACCGAGCAGCGCGGCCGCATACCACCGGACGCGCACACGCCACCGGAGCAGCCGGGCGAGCAGGCTGCCGATGCCGCTTGGCCCCCCGGTCACGCCAGTCATGATCACGGCCGAGATGCTCGGCGCGTACACCGCGAGCAGGAAGAGGGGATTGCTCACGGAAGCCTTGCCGAATGTCGCGGCGATTTGCGCCGGAAACAGGACGAAGCACGCAGCAAGTCCCCAGGTGATACCAAACGTGAGGATCACATAGCTGAGCAATGGATGCTGTCTCATCCGCGCTGCCTCACTGACATTCGCGACACGACGCTCTCCTTTTGCTCATGTGTACGCCAACGGCGGCGGCAAGACGCGCGCTGCACCAGCAGACGAACGCAGCCGCCATCCGGGCAGGGTCGCGCAAGACCGGTGACTGCCGGCCGGTGGACCGGGCAACGGCAACCAGTCGCTCGTGC
>DHIZ01000038.1:20698-25098 GCA_002404055.1 Chloroflexi bacterium UBA4733 | reverse complement strand
TGCTCCACAAGTGTCCTGGCTGCCGCCTGCGCTGTGCGATGCCACAGACCCGGCGCATGCCCAGACGTGTGTCACGCATGTGCCAACAAAGGGGACGAAAGTTGGCGATGTTACCAGGGGTTGGCTGCTTGTCACCAGGGGCTGCCGAGCACGAGATAGAGCGGGAAGAGTGACAGGAAGTTCGCCACCAGCCCGTACCACGGTGTGAGATGGATGCTGGCGGGAATCATGCCGTCCAAACCGACCTGTAGCGTCCGCGCCGGCAGCAGGATCAGTTTGCTATCGAAGGGGCCATCAGTTAATCAGTTTAGTCAGCGAACATCTCGCGCAAGGCTGCTAAGGTAGCACGTAGTGTCTGCGTGTTCGCGGCGCCTAGGCGCCGCAGCAGACGGCGCTTGTCGAGAGTCCTGATCTGATCCAGCAGGATGCGACCTTCCTTGTCCTCGAAAGCGACCGGGAGGCGGTAATGGGCCTCGTGGCTACCGGACGTTAGCGGCGCCGCGATGACGGTGCGGAGGAAGTCGTGCATCTCCGGGGGGGAGATGATAAGGCATGGTCGCGTCTTCTGGATCTCGCTACCCACAGTCGGATCAAGCACGCACAGCCAGATATCGCCGCGGTTGATCCGATTCTGCGTAGTTCGGCCGCCCCCAACCGAGGAGTCCCTCACCATGTCAGCGCTTCGTCGCCATCGTTGCCGAACTCGGGCCAGACGAGGGCATCGTCGCCAGCCGCAACGATGCGCTGCGAGTCTTCGGCCCATCCCTGACGCGATCGGCGCTGGACTGGGGTCAGGACGATCCGGCCTTCCACCAACGCCATGTCCAGGTCATCGCCGGCCGTGACGCCCATCTCGGTAAGCATCGGCCGGGGGATTATGACGCCGGATGAGTTGCCCATCTTTTGGACCTGGGTGCGCATGGATGTCTCCTATCGAGTAACTTCCTTGTTCTATCATAGGGCGGCCTCCCCAGCAACGGCAACCAGTCGCTCGTGCTCCGCTTCGGCCCGTCGTTTGGCCCGGTGCTGCGCCGCCAATTGCTCCAAGAGATACACATTCTGCATCTCACACCTCCTTGTGCTTGCTCCACAAGTGTCCTGGCTGCCACCTGCTCCTCGTGAGGCCCCTGGCCCAGCGCGGGCCCAGACCTGTGTCACCCATGTGTCATTGCCCGGTTGGATCAAGCCACCGCCGCCACGTACAATAGGCAAGCAAAGAGTCGGAGCGGACGCTCCCGGATGGGGAGGCGAAGCCATGGTTGACGTCGGGCAACGCCGGCCCACTGGCGGTCTCGTGCAACCCGAGGAGCCGGGCAACGGCTATTCCGACCTGATGGAGCAGGTGCGCGATGCGCTCCGCCACCTCTACGATTACGCCCATCTCCAGACGCATGCTCTCACCCGCTTCAGCCAGCAGGATCAGGACGGCGATTCCTGGAGCGCCGGCCAGCGGCTCGGCCGGCAGTTGCAGGCGGCGCTCGCCGCCTTGCAGCCGGAGGCTGCTGCTGCACCGAGCGCCGCCAACCGCCGGGCCCGGCTGCTCCACCTCCGCTACCTTGACGAGATGGAAGCGCTGGCCGTGCAGCACAGCCTTTCCATCAGTCGGAGCACGTATCAGCGGGAACACGCCATCGCGTTGCGCGCCGTGACATCGCTGTTGCACACGCGCTGGAACGTTGCTGGTGCGTCTGCCGCACATCGCCAGGCCGCCCCTGCCGAAGTGACTGCCGAGACAGCTCAACATGAGCCAACCTTCCTGACCAGCTTTGTCGGGCGGGAACGTGAACTGGCAGAGGTCGGCCGCTTGCTCGACCGGGTGCGCCTGGTCACGCTGACCGGCCCGCCCGCCAGCAAACGCTGCGCGCGGCGATCGACTGGAGTTACGACCTCCTGGACGCCGCACAACAAGCCCTCTTTCGTCGCCTCGCTGTCTTCGTAGGCGGTTGTACGCTCGAGGCGGCTGAGCACGTCTGCGGCGATGACGAGCGGCGACTTGACGTCTTTGCCGAAATGGCGACGCTCGTCGACCAAGGTCTCCTCCGACGAGACGAGCAGGAGGATGGCGAGGCGCGCTTCGTCATGCTCGCCTCAATCCGCGAGTATGCCATCGAGCGCTTGATTGCCGGCGGCGAACTCGACTATCTGCAGCGGGAGCATACTGCCTATTACTTGCACCTTGCCGAAGCCAGCTCAGGATACTACCTCTCTTCAGAGACCGAGCAACGAGGCTGGTTGGACCGGCTCGAGACTGAGCACGAAAATCTGCGTGCCGCACTGCGCTGGTGCGAGATGCGAGGGACGCCAGAAGAGCGGGAGCGGCTGGCGGGCGCGCTCGCCTGGTTCTGGCTCAACCGCAACCACTGGTCGGAAGGTCGATATTGGATCGACCGCATCCTGGCGTCGGCCATAACCCAGGGAGCGGAGCACCCTGCGGCCGGAGCGCTCGTGTTGCAGGCGGCGGGCATCTTCGCCCTGGCTCAGGGCGATCTGCCATCGGCGACGTCCCGCTTGCAGCGCAGCGTGACGCTCTGGCGCGAACGAGGTGATCGCAGGCAGTTAGCCGCCACACTTGCTGCCCTGGCCACCGTGGACCTGAGAAACCGAGACCCCGCCGCGCTCGCCACGGCGTCCGAGAGCCTTGACCTCTTCCGCGCCCTCGGCGATCACCGGGGAGTAGCGGCGTTGCAGCTCCAGCTCGGCTCGATCGCCACCCACGCCGGCGATCTTGAGCAGGCGCGTTCGCTCTTGACCGAGAGCCGCGCGTTTTGGCTTGAAGCTGGTGAACAGACGCGTGTGGCAACGGCCGACGCCCGGCTTGGCGAGCTCGCCACGGTAGAGGCAGATTACACCACGGCCCGAGTTCACTTCGAACGGAGCCTGGCGGCTTTCCGCGCCCTTGGAGAACAAGGGGGAGTCTACCGACAGGGTCTCGCCATCGTCCTCACACACCTGGGGGAACTGGCCGATCAAGAAGAGGACTACGCCGGGGCCGTCGGGTACTGCCGAGAGGCCCTGACCCTGGCGCGAGCGCTGGGCGACAAGGGCACGGTCGCCGCGACCCTCACGGCCCTTGGACGGGTGGCCCGGCATCAAAGGGAGGAACAGCAAGAGGTGCTGCTCTTTCAGGAAGCGCTGCAATTGCGCCAAAAGCAGGGCTATACCTCGGCAATGCTGGTGTGTCTTTCCGAACTGGCGGAAGGGGCCATGCACGCTGGGCAACCCGAACGCGCAGTGCGCCTGTTCGCATCCGCAGCGCCCCATCCTGCCCCCAGTGCTGCGGCCATGGACGGTGACCTCTCGGCGTATGAGCCGGCAAGAACCGCGCAACATCTCGCCACGTTGCGCGCCGCGCTGCCGCCAGCCGCCTTCGCAACCGCGTGGTCGGTGGGCGAGGCCTGGTCGCTGGACCAGACCGTTGCCGATGCACTCAATGGCTGACGGACACCTCAACGCCCGGCGATGCCGGTGAGCTGGATGCCCTCGATAAAGACACGTTGGGCCAGGAAGAATAGGAGGATGATCGGGGCGATCATCATCACCGAGGCGGCCATCATCAGCGTCCACTGGGTGCCGTACTCGCTCTGGAAGAACTGCAGACCCAGCGCCAGCGTAAAGTACTGCTGCTGGTTCAGGTAGATCAGCGGATTAAGAAAGTCGTTCCAGTTGTAGATCACCGAAAAGATCGCCACTGCCGTGAGGGCGGGCTTGGAGAGCGGCAGGAGCACGCTCCAATAAATGCGCCAGTTGCCGCCACCGTCCATCCGGGCTGCCTCGTCGAGGTCGTAGGGGATCGTCATAAAGAACTGGCGGAGCAGGAAGACGTTAAAGGCGCCGCCACCAAACCAAACCGGCACGGTTAGCGGCAGATAGGTATTGATCCAATGGAGCTTACTGAACAGGATGTATTTGGGGACGAGCGTGACGGCATCCGGCAACATCAACGTAGAGATGAGCAACAAGAACAGAAAGTTCCGTCCGGGAAAGCGGATGCGCGCGAAGGCGAAGGCCGACATTGAGGCGGTGACGAGCGCCCCCAGGGTAGCGGCAACGGTAATGACCACCGTGTTGCGGGCATAGGCGAGATAGGGCACCGTCTGGAGCGCCGACGGATAGTTACCCCAGACTACCGGGCTCGGCAGCCACTGGGGCGGGAAGGTAAACTCGGTGCCTTCCAGCTTGAGCGAGGTACTCAGCAAAAAGAGAAACGGCAGCGCCAGGACAAGACCAACGACCGTCAGGACCAGATAGACGCCAGAAAAGCCAAGCAGACGCATGCCGCCTTCGCCGCGCAACCCGGGCGCCGCCCCTACACGCATCTGTAGTGGGGCTTCCACTGTTCCTCCTATTCTAGACCCTCACCGTTTCATCTCCGCTTCGTAGAAGACCCAGCGGTTGGCGAA
>DHIZ01000038.1:0-20643 GCA_002404055.1 Chloroflexi bacterium UBA4733 | reverse complement strand
AAGTTCTGGAAGGCGACGCGGTACAGGTAGAGCACGTAGAACAGCGAGCTATCTTCGGGACCGCCATTGGTGATCACATAGGCCTGCACGAATACCTGGAAAGCGCCGATCAGGGCGAGCGTCAGATTAAAGAAGAGCGACGGGGTGAGGAGCGGAAAGGTGACGTTCCAGAAGCGTGCCCAGGGAGTGGCGCCGTCGATATTGGCGGCGTCGTAGAGGTGGCGCGGTATGCCCTGCAGCCCGGCGAGCAAGATCACCATCTGACCGCCAATCGTCCACCAGCTCATCATCACTAGAGAGACCTTGACGATGCGCGGGTCCTGCAGCCAGTACACCGCCGGCAGGTGGAACACGCTAAGCAACCAGTTAGCGAGACCAAAGTCAGTGTTGAAGATCCAGAGCCAGAGGATGGAGTTGGCGACGAGCGGAGTGATATAGGGTAAGTAGAACAATGTCCGAAAGATACCGATGCCGCGCAAGCGCAGGTTAAGCAGCAGCGCCGCCAGGAGGGCGAAGAAGATGTGTGTCGGCACGCCAAGCACGACATAAAACGTCGTGTTGAACAGTGCCGCGCCGATGCGTGGATCGTGAAGCAGTGCGGCGAAGTTGGCCAGGCCGACGAAGTGGGGCACGGTGACGATTTGCCAGTCCGTCAGGGCGATGCCGATGGAAGCGATCATCGGCCCGGCAGTCCAAATGATGAAGCCAAGCAACCAGGGTAGCACGAACAGGTAACCGTCGCGCGTGTCGCGCCAGCGTGTCGGCGACCACCGTCGCCGCCGACGCGCCGCCACAATCGCCGTCTCAGCCATGCCCGCCGCCCAATTCGCTGCCCCTGGCGCCTACTTCGCTGCCGTCGGCTTCGCCTTGATCAACGCCGTGACCTGGGGACCAACAGAGGTCAGCACCTGCTGGACGTTCTTGTTCTCCGGTCCCCAGACGCCGCCCAGCGCACTGGCGATCGTCGCATGGACGCTGCTCCAGTTGCCCACGACTCGCTCCGGTCGGGCATAGTCCAGGGCATCAATACCGAGCTGGATGTGGGCCGGCGACTTGGTCCCATTGGTCGCCACCGCTGCCGCCCGCACCGATTTCGACGCGACGGGCAGGGCGTCGATGTCGTAATAGTCCTGGAAGGCCTCTTTCGAGGCGAGCAGCTTCAGCATGCTCCAGCCGAGATCCTGGTTGGCGCCCTCCGACGCCATAGAGTGACCCGCCGAAGCAACCCGCGTCGTCAGAGCGCCATCATGGGGCATTGCCTGGATATCCCAATCGAACTTGGCGTTGGCAAAGCCGCCGTAGACATTGATGGTGGGGACCATGGCGATACGGCCGGTGTTGAAGAGATCGTTGACGTTGGTACCCTGCAGCGCGGCCGCGCTGGCATGCACCTGATACTTGTGGATGAGGTCGGCGATATCCTGTATCCCCGCCACGCCGCCGGCCTGGTCGAGGGTGTAGGTGGTGCGCTGCTCGTCCACGATGTCGCCACCCTTTTCCCAGACACGGACGATCGCCGGATAGATCACGGCCGTGCTCGTCCAACCACCCGTGCCCCAGTTCTGCGTGGGGCCGCTGCCGCTCGTCAGCTTCTGGCAGGCGGTGAGATAATCTTGCCAGTTCCAGGCGGCTGCCGGCTCCGCGATGCCGGCCTTCTGGAAGAGTGTCTTGTTGTAGGCCATGACGATGGCGGTTGTCTCTCGAGGAAAGGCGTACTGCTTCCCTCCAATATTGAAGTCGGCCAGGGAAGGCGCAAACATGTCGCTGGTGTCGAACGCCTTGTCGCGGGCCATGTACGGGGCGACGTCCACCGGGATGCCAAGCGACGCCAGGCCGGAGTTAATGTAGGTATGGGTCCAGTAGACGTCGGGCGGCGTATTCGCCGAGATCAACAACAGGAGCTTCTGCTGAATATCGGTTGAGCCGGCGCCCCCCTGGATGATGTTGACTTTCGCGCCGCCGTTGGCGGCAGAAAAGGGGGCGGTAATCTTCTGATACATCGTCGCCTGCTTGGCATCAGTCTGCGTCATGAGGGTGACGGTGCCGCCCTTGCTGGGCGGCGCGCTCGCCGCCGCCTGGCTGGTTGCAGTTACGGTGGTCGCCGCCGCAGTGCTCGCGGCCGCGGTGGTGGCTGCCGCTGGGCCGGCTGTCGTCGTCGGAACCGCGGCGCTGGTCGTCACGCTCGTACTGGCGCCGCCACCGCAAGCGGCAAGCAGCGTCAGACCACCGCCAGCACCGAGCACGCCTGCTCCATAGCGCAGCAACTGACGACGGCAAATCTGGAGTGCCATAATGACAGCGTTCCCTCTCTGTACCCCTACACAAATCAATCTATTCGGTGCACGAGTAGCGCATACTGAGAGTATATACTACCGTTTAGTTGGTTACGGGGGGACCTCACGCGTGCTTCAAGGTGTGTATCCTCGTGACGCCGCAAAACGTCGACGCCGCCGTGCAGGAGATCCACACCGACCTCTCCCAGACGATGATGGCGCATTGCGTCAGCCTGGTAGTGGAGGGAGTCATCCAGGAGTTGCCGACGCTGAAGTTCGCCTTTATGGAAGGCGGCATCCTCTGGCTGCCCCACCTGATGTGGCGATTCGACAAGACCTGGAAGGCGCAACGCACGGAGACCCCCTGGGTGCTGCAACCAAGGAGCGCCGGTTCAGGTCTGGAAGACGGTCGTTCATATCGCTGATCGACCCAACGCGGCACGGGCCGCGTGATAGCCGGACATGCCGTGCACGCCGCCGCCCGGTGGTGTCGAGGAGGAGCAGAGATAGACGCCCGGCAGTGGCGTGGCATAGGGCGATGCGGCGACCGTGGGGCGGAATACCATCTGCTTCAGCGTCGCCTCCCCACCGTTGATGTCACCGCCAAGCAGGTTCGGGTTGTGGCGTTGCAGGGCTGCCGGGTCCATGACGTGGCGGGCGAGGATGCGGCGGCGAAAGCCGGGGGCAAAGCGCTCGATCTGCGCCTCGATCCGCTCCGTCATGTCGATCGAACTGCCGTTGGGAACGTGACAGTAGCCCCAGGCCACATGCTTTCCTTCCGGAGCCCGCGACGGATCGAACAGGGTTGGCTGGGTCAAGAGCACGAAGGGCTGCTCCACCGGTTGGTTGCGCCAGACCGACCGCCGCTCTGTGACAATCTCTTCCAGCGTGCCGCCGAGGTGGACCGTGCCGGCCAGGCTGCACTCCGCCGCCCGCCAGGGGATCGGTCCATCGAGTGCCCAATCAACCTTGAAGGTGCCCAGACCGTACCGGTAGCGCTCCAGCTGCTTCCGATAAGTTGCCGGCAACGGCGCGCCGCCGAGCCGCAAAAGCTGGTGGGGCGTCATGTCCAACAACGTTACTCTGGAAGGGGGTAGTTCGTCCAGCGAGCCGACGGTCGTCCCGGTGACGACTTCGCCACCGAGCGAACGCAGGTAGGAGACCAGCGCCGTTGCGATGTTGCCGGACCCGCCGCGGGCAAACGGCCAACCGGTCGCGTGCCCGGCAATACCGAGCATCAGGCCGAAGGCGGCGCTGGGCGACTGGTCCAAGGGGAGCGTTGCGTGGGTGGCAATGCCGGCGAACAGCGCCTGTGCCGGGGCCTCCTTGAACAGCCGCCGCGCCAGTACGGTCGTTGGCCAGAGTGCGCGCAAGCCAAACCGTGCCAGTAGCAGCGGGTGACGCGGTAGGTGCAGCATCGGTCCCAGCACTTCGGCGAAGAGCCGTTCCCAGTGCCTGACCATTGGCCCCATCAGTTGCCGATAGGCGGCGCCGTCCGCACCAAGGCGGCGCGCGGTCGCCTGCACGGAATGCTCCAGCAGCGCTGCGGTGCCATCGTCGAACGGGTGGGCGACAGCGACCGGGGGCTGGACCCACTCCAGGCCGTGGGCAGCCAGGGGCAGTCGGCGGAAGAAGGGCGAGGCGACGCCGAGCGGATGCACTGCGGAGCAGACATCGTGGATATAACCGGGCAGCGTGAGCTGTTCAGTCCGTGCACCGCCGCCGGGAACGTCCGCCTCTTCGATCACCAGAACAGAGCGGCCAGCCCGCGCGAACTCGACCGCAGCCGCCAGACCGTTCGGGCCCGAACCGACGATCACGGCGTCATAGGCCCGCCGCGAAGCGCCGACCACCATCACCAGCGCAGCCACAGGAACCCCGCCTACTCCGCGCGCCGCGACGGCCGAGCCTTTCCACCTGCACCGCCAATACGCAAAATGGCTCCGGCGCTGCCGATGCTCAGAATACTGCCCACGCTACCGATGCTCAGGATGCTTCCTGAACTGCCGATACTGAGCACGCTGCCGGCGCTGCCGATGCTCAAGATGCTGGCAAAGCTGGCGACGCTGCCGATACTGAGCACGCTCAGCAGGCTGCCGACGCTGGCGACGCTCTTGCCTGACCTACCGGCTTTCACCAGCGCACCGAGTTGCCGCCCTGATCGCTGCATCCATTCCTCCTGACACTCGGCGGAGCGTACACTCAGCAAGTGCAACGCTATTTCGGCCACGCCGGTCTCGCCGTGAAGCCGCCAGCACCCTGTTGCAGGAGCGGGCATGCCGTCGCCTTGCGATGGGGTCGCCGCTACCCGCCCTGCCCACTCAGGATGGCATTCACCTGCGGGACGAGCGTCGTCATCACCTCCTGGGCCTTCTGCTGACCGGTCCAGAGGGGACCGAAAGCCTTGCTCACCGCAGCGCCGGCTTGCGGCCAGAACGGCGTCATTGGTGGCTGGAATTTGGCCGTGGCGATCTGGTCGATCACCAGTTGGTTTTCTGCCGGGGACATGATGTTGTTGAGGAACTGCTGGGATTCCACGACGGACTTCCGCTGCGGAACTCCGATTTGTTGGGCGAATTGCATGCGCAGCAAGTGGCCGGCGGTGCTCTCCATGTAACTGGCCGCCGTGAATGCCTCCGCTGGATGTTTCGTCTGCGCCGACACCGAAACGACGTTGGAAATCATGTCGGAGATGCGTCCGGCCGGACCTTTGGGGAAAGGACCCAGCTTCCAGGTCATGCCCTTGATGATTTGCGCGAACTCACCACTTTGGGAGCGGCGGGTGAGGATCATCGCGGCACGGCCCGCCTCAAAGAGCTTGTTCTGTGCAGTCTTCTGGAGGTCGGCGGGTTGCGGCGCCACCTTGTCAACATAGATGGCGTCCTGCATCCATTGAAAGCCGGTGACGCTGGCGCTACTGTCGAAGACGCACTTGGTATTATCGGCATTGAGGATATCGCCGCCGAAAGAGAAGAGGAAGGCTTGCCAGGCGTTCTGCGGCGCTGAGTAGCCGAAGACACTGGTCTGTCCGCCCGACTGTTGTGTCAACTTCCTAGCCGAATCGAGAAAGACCTCGTTCGTCCACCAGTCAGCATCTTTCAGGTTGGTCGGCGGGAGCTTGAGCCCGGCCTTCTGAAACATGTCGGCATTGTAAAAGAGGACAGTCGGCGCCCCTTCGCGCGGGATGGCGTACGGGTTGTTCTGATAGAGGAAGGCCTGCCAGACCACCGGAAAGAAATCCCCGACATTAAAGTCTTTGGACCGCGCGATGAAGGAGCCGAGGTTCAGCAGGATCCCTTTCGCCACAACGGAAGCGTAGTAGCTGCTACCGATCTCGAAGAAGTCGGGTGGGTCACCGCCGGCGATCATCGTCTGCAGCTTGGCCGGAGCGTCGCTCAAGATGGCGCTGATCGGCACGTAGGTGACTTGGATGCCTGGATTAGCCTTGTTGAAGGCGTCTATCTCCGCCTTGTGGCCGGCAGCGACAAAGGTGCCGTCCTCACCGCCCCAGGTCAGTTGCACCGCGGCGCTGTTTGGGGCGGCCTTGGCCGCGGCGGTGCTGGCCGCACTGCCGCTCACAGACATACCAGTACGCGCTGCGGAGCTTGTAGCGCTGGTTACAGGATTGACTGTTGTGGCGTCGGCGCAGGCACTGAGCCCGGTCAGCGCCACAACTGGCAGGGCGGCCGTGAGGCGGGCGACGAAACAGCGCCTCGAAAGCCGCCGGGGGGCGCCCGCCATCCTGCCGCCCCCTTTACCTATACCCAAAGGCCATCGGCGACGACGCCACGACCTACCGGACGAGGACCGGTGACTTGACGCTCATCGCTTCTTGAATTTCCCGAACGGTCTGCTCCGGGTTCGCCACTTCGACGATGACCTTCGCGTAGCGATGGTGCGTGAGGTTCACGGTCACGGCGCGGTCCGCGTGGTGGACGTCCCAAAAGATGCGGTCGCCATGCTCGGTGAAGGTACCGACGAGCGACTTGCCGGGGGCAACGGCGCCGGGGATAAAGGTCTCGTTCCAGAAGGCGTCCAGTTCGCGCTGGGTGTCCTGCGGGTTGTACTCCACGCTCAGGACGTTCGCCATCGGCACCTCGAGCGAGCCCCGGAAGGTGAGCATGCGGTCCAGCCCGGTGATGTAGACGATGAGCGACTGGGGGGTGGTTTCGATTCTGGCCATGGGTTTCCTTCTCCACTACATTGTGGACGAGCCGCCTTTGGCTCGTGCCGGACGCCGACACTGCGTCCTGTGTCGCCACTGTACCAGATAATCGACCAGTCGGCTAGTCCCCGTATTCCCTCAGCAAATTTGGATGCGTCTGAGGGCATTTCCTAACTCGCGGGTGATGATGTAGGCTCCTCCTCGCCAAGTCTTGTTCCCTTGGCGAGGAGGGTTGCCCGTGGTTCCTGCCCCGTGTCTTGGCACGGTCCACGGCCGCCCTGCGGGCGTCGACGCGCCGCCAGCATACCAGCGGGCGGTGGCGCGCCGAGGTCCCGATCTGCATGTCAGCGCACTGACGCTGGTCGTGACGTTTCACTTGTTGGCGCTGTGCCAGTTGGCAGTCGCCTTGGCGCGCCAGCGCTGCCCGTCGGCCTTGCCGAAGGGACCTGGCGGGGCGCCGATCATCTATCAGGAGGCGTCGCTGCTGCTGATTGCGCTGTTGCGCACGCTCTGGCGGCTCTCCTATCAAGACATGCACGACTGGCTGGTCGCCTGGCCGGAGTTGGCGGCGGCTTGTGGGCTGCCCCGGGACGCCATGGGCCGGCTGCGCGTCCCCTGCGCCTCCCAGCAATGGAAGCGAGCGGCGCGAGCAGGGGCGCCGCCCTGCGAACTGCTCTTCGTCGTGGCCGTGCGGGAAGCCATCCGGCGCCGGATCATCAGCGGCCGGGACCTCATTATCGACAGCGCCCCGATCAAAGCCTGGCGGAAGAGTGATCCAGATGCGGCGATCGGTCACGCTCCTGCCCAGCATCCCAGCCGCTTCCTGCGCGGCTTCCGCGTGCATACCCTGCTCTGCCGGGGCTCCGGCCTGCCAATCCTGTTCCTGCTCTGGCCGGCCAATGCCCACGACGCCCCTTTCGCCCAACGCTTGCTGACCCTGGCGCTCCAACTCTACGCCCTGCGCCCTCGCCTCGTCCGCCTCGACGCCGCCTACTGGGGCCTTGCCCTCATCCGTTGGATCCATACGACCTTGGGCGCCACGGCACGGCCGCTCCGCGTCAGCGCCCCTGGAACCCCAAGCGCACCAAGAACCGCTCCTGCCTCCCACCCACCTGGACGCTCTACGAACTCGGCAAGCGCTCCAGCATCGAACGCTTCTTCGGCCGCGTCTTCTTGTTCTTCCATCTGCAACGCCCGCCCATCACCGGCTGGTCCGCCATCGCCGCTCGCGTCGCCCTCACCTATGCCGGGATCGTCATCGTCGCCCTCGCCGCCTCCGACGCCGGCCGCCTGGACCTCATCCGCTCCCCCAAACGCGTCCTCGCCCATTCCTGGGAGGGCCTCGCATGAGTTAGGAAATGCTCTCTGCGTCTCTTTATGCCGGTCGGAGATCGCGCGGTTGACGAGGAGGCGATGTGGTCAGGCAGACGCCTTCTGGCCGAACTCATAGAGGGGCACGGTGCGCGCTGGCATGGTCGTGCTCCGACGCAGAACTTCAATGCGGCGGACCGTATCCGGCGCAAAAAGGACATCGCCGCAGATATCGCAGACATCGGCCGGGACGTGATCAATGACCAGGATACGGACGCCCTGGCGCACCGTATGTACAACTTCCCGATGCTCATATGCCCCGGGGCAATCGTCAATGCTGCAATTCATGGCACCCTCCGTTGAGTTGGTGTGGCCCATTTGGGCGGTAGTGGCTCGTACACAGTAATGATAACCAGGGATGACAGGGCGGTCGTACAGACGATGTGCAGATGGCGTCCGGCGTCATTCCTGCCATAGAATAGGTAACATGCACCACGTCGATGCGTCGGGTAGTCCTCCAGAATGATCCCAGTAATGGTCGCTTGGAGAATGTCGTCAAGCGTGATGTTCTCTTCATCCATCGCTCCTTGGCCGTGCTGCGTGACGCGAACCGTCTCGGTTCTAGCCTGAAGTCGAATCGTCTCCAGCCTGTCAGTCACATCGCTCGTCCGTCCTCACAGCCCATGCGTGTACCCTACCGTTTCTCAAACGCCGAGTCGAGCCCGCTCTTGCTTTCGCCGCCGCCATGCGTCAGGATAACGCCATGGTAGCAGTGCTCGCCTGAGGGGGACCTATGGACACGGCAGCGGCGCCCCCAGTCGCCGTTTTGATCCACGACCCGGTGCTGGCTGAGATCGTGCGCCGATTGGTCGACGCCTACCAACCGGAGCGCATCTACCTGTTCGGCTCCAAGGCGCGTGGCGACGATGGGCCGGATAGTGACTACGACCTGATGGTCGTTGTACCCGACGAGTCGCCGCCCGAACGCCGTCGAAGCCGGCTCGCCTACCAGCGCCTCTGGGGCACCGCCGCCGCCGCCGACGTCCTGGTTTGGACGAACAGGCAGTTTGATAGCCGCCGTCACCTACGGGCTTCCCTGCCCGCGACGATATTGCGCGAGGGGACTTTACTGCATGCCGAATGACCCCGCGCACGTTGGCGAAACCCGCGCCTGGTTCCTTAATGCCGCCGATGATCTGCGCGCCGGTGAATACCACCTCTTGGCCCAGGCACCTCTTACGTCTTACGTCCGACACGGCGTTCTACTCCCAACAACTGGCCGAGAAATCCATGAAGTGGTCTTGACCTGGCAATGTCGGTCACTTCGCAATGCCCATATCCTCGTCGAAGTCGGTCAGGCACGCGTCGAGATCGACCCGTCCCTCCAGTCCTTGCTTCGGCGCGCCGCTGAATTGACTGAATACGCCTTTGCCTTCCGCTATCCCGGCGACCCCACTGACATAACGCTGCAGGAAGGAGAGGGAGCGCTCGCCACCGGCCGGGCGGTGTACGACGCCATCCTCGACCGCTTACCGTCCGAGGTACACCCCTAACTTTCCCCTCAAGGCCCTGGGCATAGTCACGTACGGCAGCCGGCCCCCAGCCAACTGTGCTAGCCTATGGCTGTCGCGTCACAGCACAATGACCAATCTATGGCGATACCGGGAGAGGGAAACGAGATGCCGGAGGCAACAAGCGCCGCCACCGCCACCACGACGCGTTCCGATGAACTCGGCGCGTTGGATCGGGCGCACCAGATCCACCCGCAACAGTTGGACGCCGATCACCTGGAGCCGGTGGTGTTGGCCCGCGGCGAGGGCGCCATCCTCTGGGATGCCGACGGCCGCCGCTACCTGGACGGCCTCTCCTGCCTCTGGAACGTCAATGTCGGGCACGGGCGGCGCGAGTTGGCCGCCGCCGCCGCCGACCAGATGGCGACGCTGGCCTTCGCCAACAACTACGTCGGCTTCGGCAACGAACCGGCTATCCGGCTGGCGGCTCGCCTGGCGGAGTTGGCGCCGGGCGACCTCAACCACGTCTTCTTTACCACCGGCGGCGCCGAATCGAACGAGTCGGCGTTCAAGCTGGCGCGCTTCTACTGGAGCTTGCGGGGACGACCGGACAAGATTAAGATCATCTCTCGCAGCGGCGGCTACCACGGCGTCGGCATGGGGGCGATGGCCGCCACCGGCCTGCCGGCCTACTGGACCCACTTCGGCCCGCTCCCGCCCGGCTTCAGTCAGGTCTCGGCAATGTCTGCCGAGGCGTTGGAAGCGCATATCCTGGCTGAGGGACCGGAGACAGTCGCCGCCTTCATCGCCGAACCGGTGCAGGGCGTGGCGGGCGTCATGCCGCCCCCGCACGACTACTTCCCCCAGGTGCGCGCCATCTGCGACCGCTACGAGGTGCTGCTGATCGCCGACGAAGTCATCACCGGCTTCGGACGCACCGGACGGTACTGGGGACTGCAGCACTGGAACGTCACGCCGGACATCCTCTCCTTCGCCAAAGGCGTCACCTCGGGCTACTTGCCGCTTGGCGGGATCATCTTCAGCGAGCGCATCCGGGCCCAGATGCGCGCCGAGGCGCAGGAGCGCTTCATGCACGCCTACACCTACTCCGGCCATCCCACCTGCTGCGCGGTCGGCCTACGCAACCTGGCGATCATCGAGCAAGAGGGGCTGGTGGCGCGCGCTGCAACGAGTGGCCGTCGCATGCTCAACTCCCTGACCGCATTAAAGAGGCGCCCCGACGTGGTGGAGGTACGCGGACTCGGCATGATGGCTGCTGTACAGTTTCGCGCCGGCAGCGGCATCGCAGCACGGGCCCTCGTCGAAGCGCGCCGCCGTGGCTTGATCACGCGCTCCCGCGAGGAGCACCTGCTGCTGGCCCCGCCGCTGGTCACGAGCGAGGCCGAACTCGACGAGATGACTGACATCTTCTGTGCCGCCGTAGCGGCAGCGGCCGGCGATCACGGGTGAGTGATGCGTGACCTCCGGCGCTACGGGCGGCTGGTCAGGCCGCTGATTGACGAAACGCGCCGGACGTTGCAACCGACAAGAAGCAAGGGGAGAACAATGGCGATCAACATCGACCTGACAGGTAGGACCGCCCTCGTCACCGGCAGCAGCCGGGGCCTCGGCGCGGCCATGGTGCGCCGGTTCGCGGCCGCCGGGGCGGCGGTGGCCGTCCACTACGTAGAAGGAGGCGAGCGCGCCGCCGTGATCGTCAAGGAGATCGAAGCCGGCGGTGGACGTGCTGTCGCCGTCGGCGGCGACTTCCACGACGCGGCAGCGGTGGAACACGCCATGGCCGAGGTGCAGCAGCGCCTGGGGGGCATCGACATCCTGGTAAATAACGTCGGCCGCGAAGAACGGCTCGGGCCGGCGCTGGAACTGGACTGGGCAGCCTATCAGGGCATCCTCGACCTCAACCTGCGCGCGGCCTACCTCGCCTGCCGCGCCGTCGCCCCCGGCATGCGGGAGCGCAAGTGGGGCCGCATCGTCAACATCCTCTCCATGGCGCTGCACGGCTTACCGCGCAGCATGGCCGCCTATAGCACGGCGAAAGGCGCGCTACACAGCTTCACGCAGGCGCTAGCCGTGGACCTCGGCCCCGACAACATCACCGTCAACGCCGTCTCGCCCGGCTGGATACCGGTCGAGCGCCACGGTCCGGGCACGTTGCCCGGACGCACAGCCACCGCGGCGCGTACCCCCCTCGGTCACCTCGGCACGCCCGACGACGTTGCCGGCGCCGTACTGTTCCTGGCATCCGACCTCGCCAACTTCGTCACCGGAGTGGAGATCCCCGTCTGCGGCGGCGTGCAACTGTTACAGTGAAAAGCCATAGGGTGC
Source organism: Chloroflexi bacterium UBA4733 (assembly GCA_002404055.1). The sequence goes on along the minus strand of DHIZ01000038.1, from coordinate 9,037 downwards.
GAAATACCGGCCCGTGCTTCCTGCTACACTCACGGCGACAACGTCCGGTAGGTCTTGATGAAAGGCAGAAAAGCAGGTCTGCCTCACCGGCCGCCAGGCGTTGGCGTCACATGCAGTGAAAGGACCACGGCAGCGATGGAACGTGAGCAATATCCCCATCACGGTGCGATCAGCCGTCGGCAGCTAGTACGGCGCGGCGCCGGCCTGCTCGTGGCCTCTCTCGGCATCCCCCTGCTCGCCGCCTGCGGGGGAGGCACGACGGCGACGACCACGGCTGTCGACAGCACGGCCGCCAAGGCATCCACCAGCAGCAGCGTGGCAACGGCAACGAGCACGACCACCGCCATTATCTCCACGGCGAAGACGGTCGTCACCGCCAGCGCCACAGCGCCGGCGGCCGCGGCCGCGAACGGGCAGACCCTTCAAATGTGGATCATCGGCGGCAAGGTGCAAGCCGACGTGCTCACCGGCAAGGTGCTGCCCGGCTTGTACCAAACGGCTGCTGGGATTAAAGAGATTCAGATCACGTCGCTGGGTGATTGGCAGGATCTCTTTACGAAGCTGGTGACGGCGCTGGCCGGCAACACCGGACCCGATCTGGCCCGGATCAAAGACTACTGGAGCCCGGAGTTCGCCGTGCGCGGCGTCTTGCTGCCCCTGGACGCCTATCTCGGTAAGCAGCAGGACATCACGAGCGAAAAGTACGGCACGGCGCGTTGGGATTCCGCCCATTGGAAGGGCAAGACCTACTCGCTGCCCTTTACGACCTTCGTGGAGGACTACTTCGTCAACGACACGCTGTTGAAGGAGGCAGGGCTGCAGCCGGCGCAGACCTGGGACGAGCAGGTGACGAATGCCCAGAAGTTGACCGACCCGGCAAAGCAACAGTGGGGTTACATGCTCTACGACTATGGCGCCTCGCAAAGCGGCACCTGGGACTTCATTCCGCTGCTCTGGCAGGCTGGCGGCGCATTCACCAACACCGACCGTTCTAAGCTGGCCTTCAACAGCGACGCGGGTATCACGGCGCTGACCTACCAGACCGACCTCATCTGGAAGTACAAAGTCTGCCTGCCACCAGGGATATCGACCAACAAGGTCGTGGAGAACGACAAAATCGGTCAGTGGCACAACGGCTGTTGGGTCACCGCCGCCTATCCGACGTCAGCGCCGACCCTCAAGTATTCCACTCACCTCCTGCCGGCGCTGAAGGCGGACAACCGCTCGGTGATCATCGGTGGTAACAATGTCGGGGGCTTCAAGGGGACGAAGTATGCGGACCAGGTCTGGCAGACGCTGGCCTGGATCGGCAGTGAGCAGAGCGACCTTACCTGGAATTCGACCACCGGTTACCTGCCGGTGCGCACGGCCAACTGGCAGAAGCCGCCCTACTCGACCGATCCCAACTGGAAGGTGGTGATCGAGCAGGCGCAGCGCAAGGACACGCAGCCGATCCCGATTTTCGTTGGCTACGAGGAGGTAACCGACAAGATTGGCGCCGAACTGCAAGCGGCCTATCAGAACAAAAAGACACCGAAGCAGGCCCTGGCCGATGCGGAACTGGAGGGCACCCAGTTGCTGCTGAAGTACTCTCAGGGATAACTGCCGTGGTTCGAAGGCGGCCATCAACGAGTCAATCGTGAGTACCATCTGCCTCAACTGCCCTGGCTCAGCCAGCGCAGGAAGGCGTGGCACAATGGCGAGGCGATCGCACGCAGGCATGGCTGAAGGAGGAGCAAAGTGATCCAGACAGACGAACTATCCCGGCTGGCCCCGGCGTCTAAGCGGGTTGGCATCATCGATTGCGACGTCCACCCCGGACCCAAGCACATCGACGAGATCAAAGCGCATCTGGCACAGCCCTGGCGCGACCGCTACAGCGGCGGCGGGCGGGGCTTCTTCGGCAACCCCGTCCACGGCGCCCGCCTGGACTCCAAGCCACCGAACGGTGGTGGCCCCGGCACCGACCCGGAGTTCCTCCGCCGACAACTCATCGACACCTACGGCATGGCCCACGCCATCCTGCTACCGCGTGCCTTCTGCAACCTGCAGCCCGATCCCGATTTCGGTACTGCCATCGCCGCCGCCTACAACGACTGGGTGGCGGAGACCTGGCTCGGCAGCTACAACCAGGACGGCGCGTTCAAGGGGTCCATCACCATCGCGCACCAGGACCCTCCGGCGGCGGCGCGCGAGATCGAGCGCTGGGCCAGCCACCCCCATTTCGTGCAGGTTATGACCGATTCGGGCGCCCGTGCGCCGTTCGGTCAGCGCCAGTACTACCCGATCTACGAAGCCTGCGCCCGCCACGGGCTGCCCTTCGCCATTCACCCCGGCACCGACGGCATGGGCATCAACGTCCAGCCGTCGCCCGGCTACCCTACTCACTATATCGAGTGGCACACCTGCCTCTCCCTGGCCTTCCAGGCCCACCTGGTCAGCATGCTCACCGAAGGCGTGTTCGAGCGCTTCCCCGGCCTCAAGATAGTGTTGGTGGAGGGTGGAGTCGCCTGGCTGCCGGCGCTCCTCTGGCGGCTGGACGCCGAGTACAAGGCGCTGCGCTCAGAGGTGCCCTGGGTAAAACGCCTGCCCAGCCAGTACCTGGCGGACCATGTGCGCATCACCTCGCAACCGCTGGAGCGACCGGATAACCCGAAGCAGTTACTCCAGATCTTCGACATGCTGGATGCCGAGCACGTGCTGATGTTTTCCAGCGACTACCCGCATTGGGACTTCGATTCGCCAACCGAGGCGTTTCCGACGCTGCCCGAGACGACGCACCAACGCATCTTCGAGCAGAACGCCCGGGATTTGTACGGGTTGTAAGAGGCGTTCTGCAACGTTTGCCTCTCATAGAATAACGAGGAGGTTCCCATGGCTATCGCAACGGCGGAGCGACCGGTCACCACCGCCGAGCGGATCGCCGCGCTGCGGATGATCGACACCGACGTCCACAACGACCTGCCCAGCTACAATGAACTGAAGCCCTTCCTGGCCTCCGCCTGGCACCCCTGGTTGGAAGGCGGTACCGGTTTCGCCGGGCGCGCTTACTCCAACACCGGCTCCGGCCGAATGGATACTGCAGTGCGCCCCGACGACAACCTCTGCGCCGGCGACCCGCAATGGGTGATCGACCAACTGATGACGCCCTTCGGTATCGACATCGGCGTCCTCACCGGCTCCATCGTCACCGCCGGCATCCAGCACAATTATCGCCTGCTCGCCGCCCTGTTCAGCGCCTATAACGACTGGACGCTGGCCAAATGGGTGCGGCCGCACGTCTGCTACAAAGGGGCCATCCTGGCCGTGCCCCACGACGCCGACGCCGCGGCGCAGGAGATTCACCGCCTGGGCGAGGACTCCGGCATGGTGCAGGTGCTGATGCCGAGCGCCGCTCGCATCCCCTACGGCCAGAAGTGCTACTGGCCGATCTATCGCGCGGCAGTAGAACATGGCCTGCCAATTGCCATCCACGTCGGGGCCGAGGGCACCGGCGTCGCCAACCCACCCACCAGCGTCGGCTATCCCGCTCACTACCTGGAGTTCCATACCGACCACTCCCAGACCATGATGGCGCACTGCGTCAGCCTGGTCACCGAGGGCGTCTTCGAAGAGTTCCGCTCGCTGAAGTTCGCCTTCATCGAAGGTGGCATCTGTTGGGCGCCCTACGTCATGGGGCGGCTGGACCGCCTCTACCCGGCCCTCAAAGCGGAGACACCCTACCTGAAGCGTCTGCCCAGCGAGTACATCCTCGACCACTGCTACTTCAGCACCCAGCCGATCGAAGAGCCGGACAACCACCGGCACCTGCTGGAACTGTTCGCCATGCTACGGGCGGAGAGGACTGTCGTCTTCGCCAGCGACTACCCGCACTGGGACTTCGATAACCCGACGCAGGCGTTCTCCTTCTTCCCCGCTGCACTCAAGCGGCGCATCTTCGTCGACAACGTGCTGGACCTCTACGGGCCGAAGCTGCTGCAGCCGAATCGGCGCAACGCATGACGGCGACCGTCGAAGCCCTCAGCAGGCCGCTGGATCGCGTGGGGCTGCGCGCCATCGACACCGACCTGCACCACCAGATCAGCAACTGGAGCGCCGTGGCTCCTTTTGTGCCCGAGGGCCTGCGCTGGCGGGTCAAGGCCGGCGGCCCGCCAATGGCCCGCCACGGCTTCAAGAAGGTGGGCGTCGGCTTCGGTGACGTGCCCTTACCCCCCGCTCAGAACGGCAAGGCCCCGCATCCGGCGGCCGATCCGCGCTGGGTCAAGGAGCAGTACCTGGACCCCAAGGGCATCGACATCGCCATACTCACCGGCAGTCTCCTGAGTCTGGGCGTACAGCCAATGGGCACGCTCGCCTCCGCTCTCGCCAGAGGGGTCAACGACTGGACCCTGGAAACATGGGTGCGACCCTTCACCTGTTACAAGGGTTCCATCCTGGTCGCTCAACAGGACCCGGCCCAGGCGGTGGCTGAGATCGATCGCCTGGGTGATGACCCTGGGATGGTGCAGGTACTACTCTGCAGCGCCGGCGAAGCGCCGCTCGGTCGCCCAGCCTACCACCCCATCTACGAGGCTTGCGTGCATCACGGGCTGCCGCTGGCCCTGCACATCGGCGGGGAGGGAGCCGGCAACTCCTCGCCCGCGACGGCAGTCGGCCACCCTTCCACCTATTTCGAGTGGTACGCCTCCCTGCCGCAGAGCTACATGGCGCACATCATGAGCATGGTGACGGAGGGCGTCTTCGAGAAATACCCGACGCTCAAGGTAGTGCTCTACGAGGGGGGCGTCTTCTGGCTGCCGCACATCATGTGGCGTTTCGATAAGAACTGGAAGGCCCAGCGCACGGAAACGCCCTGGGTGCTGCGTCCGCCCAGTGCCGATATCCTGGAGCATTTCTCTTCCACGACCTATCCGCTGGAAGCGGTGCCCAGTCCGACCTACCTGCAGCAAGCCCTGGAGATGATGGACGGCAAGCGTACCCTGCTCTTCGCCGGCAACTACCCCAACTGGGAGTACGGGGATCCGTTTGCGATGATTGATGACATACCAGAAACGATGCGTCGGCGTGTGCTCGTGGAGAACGCGCTGGCGATGTATGGGGAGCGGTTGACCTCACCCGCTCGCTGAGGCTCGCACCCTCTCCTGGACGGAGAGGGTTGGTACGAGGAGCGGCATATCTTCGTACCCTCTCCGCATAGGAGAGGGTGGCTCCGCAGAGCCGGGTGAGGTTCGGCAGCGAGCGGGTGAGGTCAACCTCGGGTGAGGTTCCCAGGGAAGGAGAGAAGCAAGAAATGGCCCGGCACATTGTGGGGCGCGCTGCTGAGGTGACTCCCGGCAATCGCAAAATTGTAGACGTGAATGGGCGCTCCATCGGCGTGTTCAACGTCCATGGCAAGTACTACGCCCTCCTGAGCCGCTGTCCGCACCAGGCTGCCCCGCTGTGCCTGGGCCGGATTACGGGGATGACATTACCGTCGCAGCCCGGTGAGTACCTGTGGGGGCGGGACGGTGAGATATTGCGCTGCCCCTGGCATGGTTGGGAGTTCGACCTGACCACTGGCCGCTCAATTTTCAACCCGCATCGCGTGCGCGTCAAAGCCTACGAAGTGACGGTGGAACCGGAGGACCCCTCGGTGGAGACCTTTCCGATCAGCGTGGAGCAGGGCCTGCTGGTGCTGCACATATGAACACTCCGGCGCCGGTAGTACCGGTAACAACAGGCTGGTGGAATCAGCCCTTCCGCATCTTTCAGACGAATCTTCGCGAGATTGACGCCGCACTGGACGAACGCAAGGTCGTCCAGCAGATTCGAGACCTGGGCGCCAACGCCTGGCTGCTCAACACTGCCGGGATCGTGTCTTTCTACCCCTCTAAGCTGCCCTTCCAACATCCCAGCCCCTGGTTGCGCGAGCGCCAGAGCGGCGACCTGATCGGCGACGCCGTGCGGGAAGCCCACGCTAACGATGTACGGGTGATCTCCCGCGCCGACTTCTCCAAGGTGCATCAGGACGTCTACGAGGCGCATCCCGACTGGTGCTTCGTCAGCGCGACCGGCCAGCACCAGATCTACAACGGGTTCTACAGCACCTGCCCCAGCGGCCCCTATTATCAGGAAAAGTCCTTCGAGATTCTGGGCGAGGTGCTGGAGCGCTACCCGGTCGACGGCTTCTTCTTCAACTGGTTCAACTTCTCGCAACGCGACTACTCCGGGACCAATCACGGCATCTGCCAGTGCGTGCATTGCCGGCGACGCTTCACGGAGCGCTACGACCTGGAGTTGCCCGCAGCGGAGGACTGGAGTAACCCGGCCTACCTGCGCTGGCGGGAATACACGCGTGAGACGCTGGAGGACCTCGCCGGGCGCATCCGCAGCTTCATTAAGGAGCGCAATCCGAACGTCTGCCTGATCCTGCGCCAGAACCCGGACGTCATCATGCATGAGGTCAACAATGCAGTCGACCGGCCACTGCCGCTCTGGGTCTACTGGGCCGGCGAAGTCACCCGGGAATCACGCACTGCGCACCCGGACAAGCCGGTCGTCATCAACGCGGTGATGTTCCTGGACCTTCCCTACCGCTTCTCCGCCGAGCAGCCGGGTCTGGTCGGCTTGCACCTGGCCCAGACCATCGCCCAGGGCGTCAATCCCTACGCCTATGTCGTGGGCACGCCGGACCAGCCCGACTGCAAAAACTTCCCAATGGTGCGTACTATGCTGCACTTCCATCGCGACAACGAGGCCTACTACGCCGGGCTCCGCTCGGCGGCCAAAGTGGCGATCATCAGCTCGCTGCGCAGCGAAGAACGCTACGGCCGCGCCGAAGGTGTGGCCAAGGTGCAGAAGGCCCGGCGCGGCGCCTTCCGCGCTCTGGTGGAGTCGCACATCCCGTTCGACATCCTGCCGGATGACCTGATTGTTGCCGCCGCCCGTGATAGGCGACTGGATCGTTACGACGCCCTGGTCCTGCCGAACGTGGCGACACTGGACGACGAGCAACTCGCCGCCCTTGATGCCTACGTTGAACGCGGCGGCGGCCTGGTGGCCACATACGACACCGCCGCCTTCGATGCGGAAGGCAAGCCTCGCGCCGCCTTCGGCTTGCGCTCCCTCGGCGCCGCGCGCGTGCTGGCCCGCCGGGAGGGGCCGGGGGCGATGCGCTCCGCCTATCTGCGCCTGCAACCGGGCGAGATCCCGGGCTTTGCCGACACCGACTTTGTCGCCCTGGACCGCGCCTTCCTCTACGTCGAGCCACGCCCCGACGCGACGGCAGCAATGACCCTGATCCCACCCTCCCGCTACGGTCCGCCCGAGAAAACGTACTGGGACATCGAGACGGACCAGCCGGGGCTACTCTGGCAGCGCTACGGGCAGGGCCGCACCGCCTACTTCCCCTGGCCGGTCGACGCCCTCTTTTTCGACCTCAGCCTGCCGGAGCACCGCGCCCTGCTGGCTCACGCGGTGGAGCAGGTATCCAAAGGCGGCCGCCAGGTGGTCACCAACGCGCCGCCGCAGGTGGAGGTTGTCGTCGGCGAACAACAAGCAACCGGACGGACGATTCTCCATCTCATCAACTACTCCGGCCACCAGGAGCGGTCATTCCATGACCCCCTGGAGATTCGGGACATTCGCCTTGAGGTAGCGGCACCGTCCGGCTGCACGCGGGCCTTCTCGGTTCAGCTCGGGGAGGCGCTTCCGGCCCAGGTCACTGAGGGACGACTCACCTTGACCCTACCGCGGCTCGGGCTGTTCGATATGGTGGTGCTGGAGTGATGGTTCGGGAGGCCCCTTCTCTGGCTTCGCCAGCATTCTGACTGCATAAAGGAGATTGACGCAGTGACCAGCACTTTTACCCGCCCCGATGCCCTCCATGTTGCCGTGCGTCTGGAGGCGGGGCTTACCGAGGAGCAACAGGCGCGCATCAGTGCGGCCAGCCCCGCATCAACGTCGGCCGCGGCACGCACGTTGTGCAAGCGGCGCTGGTCCAGGCGTTGCAAGAGGGCCGCCTTGCCGGGGCCGGGCTGGACGTCACCGACCCGGAACCACTGCCGGCGGATCACCCGCTGCGTCACATGCCCAACGTCATCATCACCCCCACCTGGCGGGGCTGATACGTGGCACACGCGACAGGGGCGCCGATCGCTTCTGTCGAAATATCGGCAAGCTGCTGGGCAACGAGCCGCTTGAGGGGCTCGTCGACAAAGTGGCGGGGTATTGAGAGCCTCGCCGTGGGTAGTTCTAGGAGGTAGTTCGTTGATGCGTTCCTTCGATAGCACCAGGGTTTCGCGACGGTCCGCTTTGCAAGTGCTGCTGGCGACAGCGGGAGTGACAGCCCTTATTCCGCTACTCGCTGCCTGCGGTGGAAGCACTGGGCAGGCCTCGGTAACGGCAACTAGCGCCGGCTCAGCCACAGCATCGGCTCCGGTGGCAACACAGGCCGGGACCGCCACAAGCACGGCGCCGGCGGCTGCTCAGGCAGCGCCGGCCGGCAGCGCCACCACACTCCACTTCTACACCTGGACCGCCGCGGCGAACCTGCCAACGTGGAACAAGGCAGTTGCCGCCTTCCAACAGGAGAACCCCAGTGTCCACGTCCAACTGGACTACACGCCGGGTCAGCAGTACTGGGACAAGCTCACTGTCGAATACGCCGGCGGCACGTCGCCGGATGTGATCTATGCAAGTCCGTCGAATGCGCAGGATGTCGCGACGAAAGGGATGGTGCTCGACCTCACCAGCTATATCAATCAGGACAAGTTCAACATCGGCAACATCAACCCCGCCTCCCAGCAACCCTACCAATGGGGAGGAAAGATCTGGGGCCTTTGCGCCTTTACCGACACCCGCTACACCATTTACAACAGGACGATGTTCCAGGCCGCCGGTCTGCCGGACCTGCCGCAGACCTGGGAAGGCGACTTCACGCTGGACCAGTTCCTGTCGTATGCCCAGAAACTCACCGATCCTTCCAAGCAGCAATGGGGTTACGTGTTCGAGGACCAGTTGCACGCCGCCCACTTTAGAGGGCTTTCAGAAATCATAT
>DHIZ01000430.1:12514-12895 GCA_002404055.1 Chloroflexi bacterium UBA4733 | reverse complement strand
GCGGCGCGCCGGCGCCGCCGCCGCTTCGTCGGCAGCTTCCTTCTCCAGTTTGACGAGCATCTTCTCGCGGCTCTTGACCTGGCTGGCCCAGGCCGCCTGCGCGCCGAAGCGCTGGATGAACTGCCGCTGCTTGGCCAGTTCCACCTCGCGTCGCTTGCCGGACGCTTCCGCCGACTTGCGCCGACGCTCGCGCTCTTTGACGTAGGCGGAGTAGTTACCGGTGTACACGGTAAGCCGGCCGCCTTCGACTTCCACAATCTCGTTGGCGACGGCATCCAGGAAGGAACGGTCGTGGGAAACGACGACAAGGCCGCCACGATAGACGGCCAACTCGCCCTCCAGCCAGGCCACGGCGCTGAGGTCAAGGTGGTTGGTCGGCTC
>DHIZ01000430.1:7157-12349 GCA_002404055.1 Chloroflexi bacterium UBA4733 | reverse complement strand
AGGTGGTTGGTCGGCTCGTCGAGCAGGAGGATGTCAGGCGCCATCACCAGCAGTCGCGCCAGGGCCAGCCGGACACGCCAGCCACCGGAGAGTTCCTGCGAGCGGCGCAGGAAATCGGTCTCTAAGAAACCAAGTCCGGCCAGGACGCGCTTTGCCTCCGCCTCCGTGCGCTCACCCCCGTAGCGTTCGTACTCGTTATTCAGGTCATCCCGGCGATGGATCAGGGCATCTAACCGGCTATCGCCGATCGGCAAGGTCGCCAACTGCTCGGTGACGGCGGCCAACTGGTTGCGCACGTCTGCCAGTGGCCCGACGCCGCTTGTCGCTTCGTCGATGATCGTACGGTCGATCTGGCAGGGAGCCTCCTGCGCTAACGTGCCGATGCGCACATTGTTGCGCCGGTCGACACTGCCGGAATCCGGCGGCCGCTGCCCCTCCAGGATCGACAGCAGCGTCGTCTTACCGGCGCCATTGGGACCGACGAGGCCGATCCGGTCCTTCGCCACGACATTGAGGTCAACGCCGGAGAACAGCACACGCCCCGCTATGGCCGCGGTGACCTGATGTAAAGACAACATCGCTTTGGCCCCTTCCTTTGGTGCAGCGAGGCACGCTGCCGCCGGACGGGCCACGCCCCGACGCGGCATTGCCACATCCTGCCGTGGCTCCTGGCCGCACGTCACTCACCTGTATCTGCCGGTAAGTATACCGTGAGGACGGGGTCGGCGGCGCAGCGAGCTAGCGGTGAACCGCACCTGCCAGAGGTGACGCCGCATCCGCAGGCAGCAACTGGAACAGGTCGGCGTAGAAGGGCCGGATGTACGGCGGCAGGAGGCGGATATCGGCCATGCAGCCGGAGGCCAGGCCGGCGTACATCTCCCAGTCGTTGCCGTCAGCCAGCATGCCGCGCCAGTAGCCAGTGGGGCTATTGGCGTCTGCCTGTTGGCGAATGCCGTAGACGTAATGGCGTGCCAGCCCGGCCATGGCGGCATAGGCAGGGTCCGTCTCCTCGCTGAGATGCACCACCGCCACCATCAAGCGCACAGCAGCATCGTCGAGCAGACGACGGTCGTGCCACCAGGCGTGAGCGTGTTCGTGGATGGCGGCCTCATACTGAGCGGTGAATAGCTCAACGATGCGCCGGTCCGGGTGCCAATAGCCACCGCCACTGGTTGCTGTGCTGTCGTGAATCTCAAGAGGAATCTCTTTTTCTAACCAACGTTGGGCCTCAGGTGCAAAGGGAAATTGGGCGAATAGTTCGGCCCGAAAGGTACCGGCCGAGTCGCGCGACTCCGGCACGAATCGATTGAAAAGGCGATCCACTGCGATACTCCTCTGCCTCAACACGATGGGAAACACACTCCCGCAATGGTAGTACCTTACTCTTACAGACGTCGGTACACGCCTGCGCATGGTGTACACTCCTAACCCAGATGGCTGGTAACGTAATATTTACACCATGCCGGGCCGGAGCGTCGGGCCAAGGAGCAAGAGATCGTGTTGAGCATCGATGTCACGGTTGAGGTTGCTGTCACCAAGCTGGAGGCGCGGATCCTGTTCGACCGCATCCTCTTCGAACCGAACGACGATTTTTCCCTGCGCATTCGCAACGTGCTGCGCATCGCCCTGCGGGAGGAACCGGATGACCGTCACAGTCAGACTGCCCCGTTACTGCTGACCAAACGGCAATGCTACCGAATCCTGAACAGCATTCGCGACAGTTTCAACAACGAGGTGTCGCGCTCCCTGGCGGATAAGGTGATGGATGCCCTGCTGGAACTGGACACGAAAGCCAGCGTCGACGAATTCCTGCGCGGCACAACGACAGCAAACGTGGACGCCCGCTTCGACCGCCGCTTCACGGAAGTGCAACGCGAAATGCAGAGCCGTGACGGCGCGGCGTAGCGTCGCCACGCCGATTGGCTAATCGCCCGGCGTTACACCATCGGGTTCTGCGCCCCGCGCCGCCTGCAGGGCTGCCTCGCCGCTCGGAAAGTGTTGCAGGATGCGGGGCAACAACGAGGAGAAAAGGCGTTCTTTTTCCTCAGTGGTGAGGCCCTGCAACATCCGCTCTACGCTGTGGTCAACGAGGTCTTCGCAGAACTGCATGCGTTCGCGGCGGGTCATGGCGCGCAGCATATGGTCCAGCGTGTCGTTCATGATGCGCCGGAAGTCGTCTTTGCCCAGCGTCTCGACCACGCCGCGCGCAAAACGCTCGATTAATGCCATCGGCGCACCTCTCTCAACCGCTGCCGTGCTTCGGCGCTGCCTGGCGTAGCCGCTCATATTCGGCAGCGTCGATCAGCATCGCCCCTTCCGCCTGGCGACCGGTTTCGCGACGATTGGCGTCGTAGCGGATAGTGAGGTGCATCATGTTCCGGCACCAGGTGCCGAGCACGTCCTTGTGTACCGTGTAGCCCGTGATGCGCTCCTCATCGTCCTCATACTCTTCCAACAGGTCGTTCTGCGGGTTGATGCGCACGCGCAGCGGTTCACCGCACGGCTGCCGCGGCGTGCCGTTGCAGCGCAGGTGGACGTAGATGCCGCCATCGGGTGGGGCTCGCCGGTCCGAAGCGCCTCTTCCCCTGCCCAAAAGGCGGCTAAAGAGCCCCACTGCACATTCCTGTCATCGTCGCCATTTTAGCCCCCAGCCTTCAGTGCGCCGGTTGCCTGCCCAACGTATTCCAGCTTGCTGATCAGGTTGGCGATCACCTCTTCCCAGGTGAATCGCTCGGCGGTCTGGCGCGCCGCCACACGCATGCGTTCGACCAGCGCTGGATGTTCGCGGAGGTAGAGCACGTTGGCGCAGATTTCTTCCGGGTCGTCGGTTTCCACTACGACGCAGTTAGACATCGACGACGCATAATCCTCTCCAGACGCCCCGGTGAAGACGAGGCCGCCGGCCGCCATTGCCTCCAAGCCCACCAGCCCAAACGGCTCGTGACCGCTGTTCGCCAGCACGGCCTGAGCTGCCGCGAAGATGGCCCTGGACAGCTCTTCGGGCACGAAGAAGCGCAGGTTATATATGTCGCCCCGGCCGGCCACGGCGGCGAGCGCCTGCAAGCCGGCCTCCGGCGTGCGGTCGCGACAGGTGACATCAACCACGCGTAGGCCGCGCGAATAGGCATAGGCGAGCACATCGGCGCCATGCGGCTCAATACCGCCGCGCAAGGGGAAGGCCACCCGCTGTCCGCGTTCTCTTAGGCGGGCTGCCGCCTCCACCGCCATCATCCAACGCTTGTCGGGATCGAAGCGACCAATCTTGAAGAGCAAGAGTGAGCCCGCGTACATATGGCGAAGCCGGGCCACCAGGTCGCTATCCACCGGACCAAGCAGCCGCGCCGGAATGCCGTTCGGAATGACCAGCGGATTGATACCCAGCCGCCACATGAAGTGCTTCATATAGCGGCTGACCGTCGTCAGCGTCGCCGTGTAACCGAGCCGGCCCCAGTTGATGCGGTCGAAGCCGAAGATGTTGTTGGCATTCCAGAACAATACGGCGTGCTGGCGCAGGCCGGCGGCGTGGAGATGGTCGCTCAGCGTCGAGGTAGCGTCGGCTGTCTGCCATTCTTCGGCCAGCACAGCTACCACTCGGCCGGCCGCCGCCGCCGGCGCTACGATCTCGCGTGTGATGTAGCTGGGCACGCTATGACCAAAGTCGCGCAGTTTGGCGTCCTCGCCGTCGTAGACTCCGCTGGGGTACATTCGGCTCAGCCACTGGCACCAGCGGTGGTAGATGAGTCGGCCGCCTTCCAACACCTCTTCGCCAGGTAGGTCGGGGTCGCCCACGAAGAAGAGGTGGGTGCGGTAGCCCTGGCCCGCCAGCGCCTTCGCCAGCTCGGTCACGCGCGTGCCCAGTCCACCGGCCAGCGAGTAGCGGTCGGGTCCCTCGAAGCTGAGGATCACAAATTCCGTGCTATCCGGCGTAATCGTGGCCTGCACCATAGTTCTCCCTTCCCCCGACCGGCAGTGGCAGCATAGCAGGCTACCAGGCTACCAGCAATGGGAACAATATCCCTGGTACCCTAAATTCTGGACGACAACGGTGAAGGAGAAAGCGTGAGCGACGATCCCCGCTTGCTTCTGAGCCGGCGACGCGTGCTCGGCCTGTTTCTGTCGTCCGGGGGCGTCGCCGTCTCTTTGGCGGCGTGTACCAGTTTCTCCCGCGCCGTGGGACGAATCACGAGTAGCGCCGCGGCCACGACGACCGGGCCATCAACAGCGCCAAGGTCCGGCACGAGCACAACCGCGAGCGAGACCACCACTGGTACCCCCGCTCCCGTTGCCACTCCCGTGAACGTGCCCGGCGCCGTTGCCGCCGCCTTTCTGGCCGCCTGGAATACCAGCCGCTTTGCCGACATGTACCCCATGATCTCGGCTGATGCTCAGGGCCGGATCACCCTGGATGCCTTTGTTCAGCGCTACACCGCTATCACGCAGCAAGCGACGATCACGAAGGTCAGCGCCGCGTTGGCGGCAGGGCAACGCTCCGACGCCAACATTCAGCAATTCGCCGTGACCTTCGAGACTGTGCTGGTGGGAACCCTGCAGGAGCAGAACACCATCACGCTTGGCGTCGATCCGACTGGTCGAGAGTGGAAGGTGCAGTGGCTACCGTCGTTGTTTTTCAAGGAGTTGACCGCCGATAACCTGATCCATATGTACCCGCTCGGCACGCCACGAGGGGACATCAAGGACAATGCGGGCAACCCGCTGGCGACGGTTGGTCAGGTCACGACTGTGTACCTCGTGCCCGGCGAAATCAAGGATGAAGCGACGATGCTGGCTCAACTCAGCAGGTTGCTGAACACGCCGCAGGCCGTGATCAAGCAGCAGTATGCCCAGGCCGAGACCAACGCGCAGGTGCGAGTCAAAACCCTTTCCCTTGCCGCCGCCGCGCCGATCCGGGCGCAGTTGGCCGCCATCCCGGCGGTGCATGTGCTGGACGAGCCGGCCCGCGTTTACCCGCACGGCGCGCTGGCCGCCCAGACCATCGGCTACATCTCCCAGGTCAGCCAGACCGACCTGCAAACGCTGGCCGCCCGAGGCTACCGCCCGGGCGACGTGATCGGGCGCGCCGGCATCGAGCAGTGGGGGGAATCCGGTCTCGCCGGCCAGTGGGGCGGCAAACTCATGGTCATCACGCCCAAGTCCGACCCGGTGACGACGATCGCCCAGCGCGAGCCGAGCAA
>DHIZ01000430.1:0-6982 GCA_002404055.1 Chloroflexi bacterium UBA4733 | reverse complement strand
AAGCCCTTCCTCAACCGCCTGGTGGAGGGCTTCTACCCCACCGGTTCCGTTTTCAAGCCGATCACCATGGCGGCGGCGCTCGACCAGGCCGGCTACAACGAGCAGTCGATGTTCTACTGTCCCGGCTCCTACACCCTCGGCGACACCACCTGGCACTGCTGGCTGCTCTCCGGCCACGGCCACCTCGGCGTCGTCTCGGCGCTGACGCAATCGTGCGACGTCTCCTTCTACACCATGGGCCACCAGGAAGACACGACCAAAAGCGATATGCTGCCGAGCGAAGCAAAGGCGTTCGGCCTGGGTAGCTTCCCTCAGATCGTCGGCCTCGGCTCGCCCAAGGCCACCGGCACGGTGCCGGACCCTACCTGGAAGCAGGCTGCCTACCGCGAGAGCTGGCTGCCGGGCGATGCCGTCAACCTCAGCATCGGCCAGGGCTACCTGCTGGCCAGTCCGCTGCAGGTGCTGAACTACTATGCGGCCCTGGCGAATGGTGGCACGCTCTGGGCGCCGCGCATCATTGACAAGGTCGTCGGCGCGGATGGCCAGGTGCTGAACGCCAACCCGCCAAAGCGGATAGGTACCCTACCGACCAGCCCGGCGGCGCTGCAGCTCATCCGCCAGGGGCTGCACGATGTCGTGTCCAGCAGCATCGGCACGGGCTACGCTGCCTTCAAAGGGATGGCAGTATCGGCTGCCGGTAAAACAGGCACCGCCCAGGCCGGATCGGGACAGCCCCACGCCTGGTTTGCCGCCTACGCGCCGTTCGAGCAGCCGGCGATCGCCGTCGTGGCGATGGCCGAGCACGCCGGCGAAGGAGCATCGATAACCGCGCCGATGGTGCGCGCCGTAATTGAAGCCTATTTTGGAGAAAAGCACCAAGGTGAATAGATCGCCCCTGCGTCCGCCCACCACCCACGCTTCGCCCGCCCTGCTCCTTGGCGACCTGGCAATGATGGCGCTCTGCCTCATCGCCGTCTTCTGGCTGCTGGTCAGCCCGCTTATCCCCATGCTCTTTTCGGAAGGGGAACTCATCATCTGGACGCTGCTTCTGGGCGCCCCGTTGGGCGTACTCGGCATTTACCTGAATCATCGCGCCGCTGCCAACCCAGGGAAGCAACCCAGCAAGTCCCGGCGGTAGCCCCGACCGTTCAGCATCGCCCGCGACGTCTTGCCATTTATTCTTGATTGCGAATACGTCGCAAGTGCGGTATAGTCCGCCGGGGCATTCACACACAACGATGGAGGATTCCGCGCGATGGCGTCGTTCGCACACACGATTAGCCGGCATTTTGACGCCGGAGAGCGGCAGCGGCTCGGCATCTTCTACGGAATCATCGTGCTGTTGCATGTCCTCGGCTGGGGAACGCTGCTGCTCTACGTTGCCCCACGCTACCCTGTCATGCTCGGCCTAGGCGGCCTCGCCTACACCTTTGGGCTGCGCCACGCCTTCGACGCCGACCACATCTCCGCCATCGACAACACCACCCGCAAACTGTTACAGGATAAGCAGAAGCCGATGGGCGTGGGCTTCTTCTTCTCGCTGGGCCACTCCACCGTCGTCTTCCTGATCTCGCTCGGCCTGGGACTTGCCGTCCACTTCATCGTCACCGGCATCCAGGGGGGCAGCCTCAAGAACACGGGCAGTGTCATCGGTACCGCCGTCTCGGGCGCCTTCTTACTCTTGATCGGCCTGCTGAACCTGATCATCCTGCTTGATATTTACGGCGTCTACCGCCGGATGAAGCAGGGCAACTACAACGAAGCCGAACTCGACCACAAACTGACGGCAGGCGGCTTCATGACGCGCATCTTTGGCCGGCTCTTCAAGGTGATCCGCCACAGTTGGCAGATGTACTTCATCGGCTTCCTGTTCGGTCTCGGCTTCGACACGGCCACCGAAGTGTCCCTGCTCGCCATCTCCGCCGGCGCAGTGGCCAAGGGACTACCGCTAGCCGCCGTCTTGTGCCTACCGACGATCTTCGCGTCCAGCATGGCGCTAATGGACACCACCGACGGCGCCTTTATGGCGAAAGCCTATTCCTGGGCTTTCTCCAACCCCATCCGCAAGGTGTTTTACAACCTGACGGTGACCGGACTCTCGGTTTTCGTTGCCCTCTTCGTCGGTGGAATCGAGGTTTTGCAGATCCTCAGTGGCCAGTTCAACTGGGCAGGCGGCGTCTGGAACGTCGTCAACAACCTGGACTTCAACAAGATGGGCTTCATCATCGTCGTGGCCTTTGTTGTCACCTGGGTTGCCGCCTTCACCATTTGGAAGACGCGCCGGATTGAGGAGCGCTGGGGCACCATGGTGAAGCAGATCTAGCACAAAGCGACGGGGGCACAGCATGACGCAATCACCCGCACCGCTGGGACCTGGCATGCGGCAGACATTGCCGCGCCGTCTCGTCTGGGAAGCGATGGCTCGTCTCGGCCCGCATTGCACCGCCGAGGAGATCGCGGCTGATCTGGAGGCGCATCGCATCAGCGTGCCCCGCAGTTCGGTCTATCGGGCGCTCGAAGCGCTAGAGGCTTCCGGCGCCGTTAAGGCCGTCCACTTCGGCGGTGGTCCTGCTCGATACGAGGCGACGGGCGAAGAGCATCAGCACGCGGTCTGCCAGGTCTGCCGGGGCATCCTCCATTTGGAGAACTCGCTGATCCGCGAACTGGAAGAGCATCTGCAGCAGGACCACCATTTCACACCTGTCCGCACCGACGTCACGGTGGTCGGTATCTGCGCGCACTGCGCAGATACCGAGCCGTTATCTCTTAGTGCCCGCGCCGTGCATAATTTAGAGCACATTCATTACAAGGTCGCGCCTCCAGAGCGCCTTTAACGTGAAGCTGCGACGGGATCTCCGTTGCCTGCCAGGCGTGGGCACGCTGCAGCCACATGAAAGGCGGGCTGACGCTGGACGGGATATGTCCCTGGTCAGATGCACCACTGCCGGGGGACGTGGCCTGCCGGCGGCACGGTAGAATTTGCCCGCAGACACCACTTCCGACAGGCGGTGTCTGCGGGCAGGAGAGAACGAGGTCAGCATGCCAACCCGCACGTCCAGTTCGCGCCCGCAGGCCACTCCGGCGAAGAAGAAGCCCGCAGGGAAGGGCCGTGCTCGATCGCGGAGCGGTCCACCGCTGGTTGGGGTTGTCGCGCTCGGCCTGGTCTTGATCGTGGTCATCGTGCTCATCGGCGTCAAGCTGGCATCCAGCGGCAGCGGCGCTGCCGGTTCGGACAACCAGCCGGTACCGGCTCCCGTGCTTGCGGAGATGGAACAGATCCCGGCGGCTACCTTTGATACCGTCGGCAAAGGGACAGCAAGCATAAATCCCGTGGTTTTGCCTGGTCCCCCTTTGCAGAGCGGCGGCAAGCCGGAACTGCTCTACGTGGGCGCGGAATACTGCCCGTACTGCGCCGTCCAGCGCTGGTCGATGCTGGCGGCGCTCAGCCGCTTCGGCCAGTTCAGCGGCCTGCAACTCATGACGTCGGCCCCCAACGACGTCTACCCTTCGACCCCTACTTTCACGTTCGTCCACGCCACCTACACCAGCGGCTATCTCGCCTTCGCCAGCGTCGAGTTGGAGACGAACCAGGCGGTCAACGGACACTACCAGAAGCTGCAATCAATGACGCCCGCACAAGCCCAAATCTTTCAACAGTTCGATGCGCCGCCTTATGTCGCCCAGAGTGCCGTGGGGACGATTCCTTTCCTGGACGTGGCCAACCACTACCTGCTGAACGGCTCGCCGTTCAGTCCGCAGGTGTTGCACGGCGAGACCTGGCAGCAAATCGCCCAGGCAGTGCAACAACCGGCGAACGCCGAAGCCCAGGCCATCCTCGGCGGAGCCAACGTGCTGACCGCCACGATCTGCGCCGCGGACCGCAATCAACCCGCCGCCGTCTGTACGTCCCCCGCCGTCCAGCAGGTTCATCTGGCCGGAGCATGATCGGGACCGTCGATGCAGCGCCCTGAGGTAGCGTCTGAACCGGTGGCAGTGCGCGCTGCCGATCCCGACGACGTGGCGTCACATTGGCCCCGTGCCGTCGCCCTGCTCTGCACCCTGGCCGGTTTGGCCGTGGCGCTCTACCTCAGCGCGGTTCACCTATCCAGCACGGTGCCGCTGTACTGCGCCGAGAATGGCGTCATCAACTGTACGCAGGTGACGACGAGCCCGTCGTCCATAATGCTGGGCGTCCCGGTTGCCTACTACGGCGTGCTCTGGTTTGGCGTCATGGCGCTGCTGCTCGTGGCGCACCATCGCGCGGCACACCTGGGCCGTCTGGTCTGGGTTGCCGGCGGCGTTGCCGGGGTGCTCTATCTGCTCTACAGCGAACTCTTCGTCATCGGCGCCATCTGCCTCTGGTGCAGCCTGGTCCACCTGCTGATCCTCGCTATTTTCGCACTGACCGTGCTCTTCCCGGGCAGAACGGCCGACGCTCGCCAGGATAGTGACCGATGACGCCGTACTGGCTGCGCCACAGCATCGCGACAAGTTTGACCGCGTTTTCGGCAAAGGCACAGTATCTTGTCACTCACGACAAGCATCTGCTCGCGCTGCGTCACTATCAAGGCATCCTAATCGTTTCACCGCCTGCGTTTCTCAGTATCCTGAGGACGTTGTAGATGCGTCTGCCGAGACTATTGCTACCGTCGAGGAAGGCAGTTGCCGTGAGCACTCGGAGTCTTCCCCACAGGCTGCTCGTGGCAACCGGCCCTGCCGTCGTTGCCTGGTTGGGCCTGACCAGCC
This sequence comes from Chloroflexi bacterium UBA4733, assembly GCA_002404055.1. The sequence continues at coordinate 2,236 of DHIZ01000430.1, read as the reverse complement.
CGGCGTTTGCCCACGGCTTTGCCGGCCAGCCCTACATCCTGCCGGCGCCGCTCGCTGTCTATCTCGTAGCCGGCGGTGCGGTGGTCCTGCTGTCCTTCGCGCTCATGGTGACGTTTGTCGGCGGCACAGGTCAGGAGACGCTGACCGGCTCGCGGCTGACGCTCCCGGCACTCGCGCGGCCGGCGGTCGTCGCCGCGGCACGAATCGTCGGCGGCGTCCTTGGCGTTGTCGCGTTGCTGGCGGTGGTCGCTGTCGGCTGGTTCGGGCTCACAGACCCCGCCGACGGCCAATCTGGCTGAGTATATTGTCTGGATCTACTGCTGGGCCCTCCTGCACGACGTCGTGCCCCAGACCACTTCTTGGACCGCAGATGCCGTCAGGTTGGCAGCGCTGGCGGTGAATCTGCAGGCCGGCAGCCTGGTCAACGGCGCCGGCCTGCGCTTTGCGCCACCGACCGCCGCCGACGCCGGCCAGAACGTGCGTGCCGCCAACGTTGTCTGGCAGTGGCAGCCCCAAGGGCAAGTCGTTGTCTACCCCCAGCCCTATGCCACGACGAAACCGCTTATCGTCGACGTACCGCAAATGACCGCATTCGCCGGGCGATGAGCGCGCAGCGTCAGGCGCTGCTCAAGCTGCGGACAGCGCTTCTCCTCACCGCGCTCTCGTTGCTCTATCTCGTCGGCGCCTGGCACACCGGGGCCGTGCACTGGGATGGTCTGGCCCCGACTGCCTACCGCTACGTCACGCCGCCGCCGGGCTACACCAATCCCGGTCCGCCATCAGGGGCGAAACAAACCGTCGTCTTCTGGAACGGCGTTTCGCAGTCGGTCCAGGTCTACACCGTCGACCTGCAGGCGCAACTGACGGTGCCGAACGGCGCGTTCCCGCCGAATGCTACAGGCAGTTCCATCGTGGTGACGATCACGCCCCAGGCGCCACCGACGGTCTCTGGCCTCGTCCTCGACGGCAACGCCTACGTGGTGCTGGCGCAGTATCTGGACGGTACCTCCGTGCCCACCCCCTGGCCGAAGCCGGTATTCGTCTACTTACTCTTCCCGGCCAGCAACATCCCCCAAGGCATGTACACTCTGCAGGGTAGCCAGGCTACCGAGATCAGCAAGACCGTCGACTTTCCCACCCAATCCGTCCAGGGGCAGATCAGTGCTGCCGGCACCGTCGTCGCGGCCGGGCCACCGCAGGCAGGCAGTACTGCCGGTGTGGCCGGCAGTCATGTCACGACGATTGCCGTCGTCGTAGCAGGCGTCGGTGTCATCCTGGTGGCGATCGGTCTGCTGCTGGTGGCACGCCGCCGGGCCGGCCGTGCGTCCGACGACAGCGACACGGGAGAAGAGCGTGATCCTGACGAGGAGTTGCCGCCGGCCTGAGTTGCTCCGGCAACGGGCAGGGGTGCTCTCCCTGACCATCGGCGTAGGCCTGCTCACCGTGGCGCGCAACCTATTCGCGCGACGGTGGCTTGGTCATATGGCTGCCATCCAACTGCTCAGCTACGGCCTCCTCCTCCTGACCAGTCTGGCAGCAGCCGGGTACGCCGGGTTGCCGCCACGCGATCTGGGGCTGTCCTGGGGGCGCCTCAAACTCCGCCTGGGCGGTGCGCTTGTCCTGACGGTCGCGCTGACGGCGCCCGGTTTGATGCACGGCGTCAGTGCCTTGGCAGCGGTAGCAGCCGTTCCCGGCGCGCTAGCCGTGGCGACGATCGAGGAGTTGCTCCTTCGCGGGGTGCTCTACACCCTCTGGCAGCAGAGCAGCGGAATAGGCAGCGCTATCGTGCTCACGAGTCTTGCCTTTGCCGCGACCCATGCCTTCCTGTATCCGCCGCCGGTGATCCTCCTGGGTCTCATCACCGGCTTGCTCCTGGCGAGTTGGCGGGCGCTTACCAATGACCTTATCGCACCAATTGTGGCACACTCGGCAGTCGACGCGATAGCCCTGGCGGTGCTGAGGTACTAGCGGCGGCGACTGCCCAGTGCTCCCCACAAGGTGACACAGAAGGGCACCGCGTAGGTGAGCGGGATCTTCCAGGCGAGCGAGGCGGGCAAACTACCGCCCAGCAGGACGGTCCCCTGGTTGATCGCCACCAGAACGGTGCCCACGGTCAGCGCCGTGAGCAGCGCACGTCGCAGGAGTTGAGTGGCAATCATCACGACGTTGCCAACGCGGACAGCGCCTCCTGGTAACTCTTCACAACCTTTTGATATGGGTGTGTTTCACCTCTGTT
>DHIZ01000219.1 GCA_002404055.1 Chloroflexi bacterium UBA4733 | reverse complement strand
AGGCGGTCGGACGGTCGGCGCCGGGGCCGTCACGCAGATTCTGGAATAGGGCGGCCGTAAGGGAGCACTAAAGTGGCAGAACAACGCATCCGGATCCGGCTGAAGGCCTACGATCACAAGGTACTGGATCAGTCAGCGAAGCAGATCGTGGAGACGGCGCAGCGGACCGGCTCCACGATCAAGGGGCCGATTCCCTTGCCGACCGAAATCCGCAAGTACACGGTGCTGCGCTCGCGCTTCATCGACAAAGACTCGCGGGAGCAGTTCGAAATGCGCACACACAAGCGCCTGATCGACGTAGTTGAGCCGAACCCGCGCACCGTTGACGCGCTGATGCGCCTCAATCTGCCAGCTGGCGTCGAGATTGAGATCAAGCTGTAGGTAATGGAGGATGAGTTGAGGGCTGGGCAAGGCCGGAACTGCCGTCTTCGTAGCGACCGCAGTCGCCCTCGTCGCTTGGCCGCAGACCGCAGTCGCGGCCCTGCGTCTCCGTATTGAGACCGAAGGGAGCCACTACATGGAAGGTCTGCTGGGCCGGAAGGTCGGCATGACGCAGGTTTTTGCCGAGAACGGCAGCGTGCAGGCGGTGACGGTGATTGAGGCGGGACCATGCGTGGTGACGCAGTTCAAGACGCCGGAGCGCGACGGCTACAGCGCTGTGCAACTCGCTTATGGCGAGTATCGTAAGATCAACAGGCCGGAGGCCGGGCACTTGAAGGTCTCCGGCGCGGCGCACCTGCGCCACCTGGTGGAGTTGCGCCAGCCGGACGGCGCAACGAGCGACTACACGCTTGGTCAGCAGCTCACGGTTGGCCTCTTTCAGGCCGGTGATGAAGTTGACGTGACCGGTACCTCCAAGGGCAAGGGCTTCGCCGGCGTGGTGAAGCGCCACGGCTTTCATGGTGGTCCCAAGACGCACGGCCAGTCCGACCGGCACCGCGCGCCAGGCTCAATTGGGCCGGGTACTACGCCGGGCCGTGTCTACAAGGGCACCCGCATGGCGGGCCGCATGGGCAACGAGCGCTGCACGGTGCAACGGCTGCTGGTCGTGCAAACGGATGGGGAGCGCAACCTGCTCCTGGTCCGCGGTTCAGTGCCGGGCCCGGCTGGTCGTCTGGTCATTATTCGCCGCTCGGCCAGAAGGGGATAGACGGTCATGGCCCAACTCCCGATACGCACCATTGACGGCGGTGAAGCTGGTTCTCTGGAACTGAGCGACCACGTCTACGCCCGCGTGCCGCATCGCGCCGCCCTCTATGCAGCGATGCAGCAACAAATGGCGAACGCCCGGCAGGGCACCCACATGACGAAGAACCGTAAGCTGGTTTCGGGTGGCGGTAGAAAGCCGTGGCGCCAGAAGGGCACTGGTCGCGCCCGCCAGGGCAGCACGCGCGCTCCCCAGTGGCGTGGCGGTGGCACCGTCCACGGGCCCGTGCCACGCTCCTACCGCCAGGGCCTGCCGCGCGAAGTGCGCCGGTTGGCCATGCGCTCGGCCCTCTCCGACAAGCTGGCGGAGGGACGGCTGATCGTCCTGGAGAGCCTGGCCTTCGAGGCTCCGCACACCAAAGGCTTCATTGCCATGCTGGAGACGCTGGGCATCACGGGTACCGTGCTGTTCGTCACGGACAACCTGGACCGCAACGCCTTTCTGTCGGGCCGCAATCTGCAAGAGGTGGACATGCTGCCGGCGATGGGTGTGGACGTGCTGAGCGTGCTCAAGCACGACTGGCTGGTGCTGACGCAGAGTGCTGCAACCCACCTGGAGACGACACTGGCATGAATATCTACGAAGTGCTCCGCAGTCCCCGCATTACCGAGAAAAACACGATGCTGGCGGAACAGAATAAGTACACTTTCAACGTCGCCCGTGAGGCTACCAAGCTGGAGATCAAGGCGGCGGTGGAGAAGATGTTCAGCGTCCGCGTGGTCCACGTCAATACGATCAACCACCACGGCGAGATGAAGAACGTGGGTCGCCGCGTGCGTATCGCCGTCAAGCTGCAAGACTCCAAGAAGGCGATCGTGACACTCGAACCGGGGCAGAAGATCAGCTTCTTCGAGGCTCAGTAGACGCCGGCGTAGAGAGAGTAGAGAAGCATGCCAGTCAAGAAGTACAACCCGACCTCCCCTGGCCGGCGGGCGATGAGCGGCTCCACGTTCGATGAGATCACGACCAACAAGCCCTACAAGCCACTCCTGGAACGCATCAAGAGCAATGCGGGGCGCAACAACCAGGGCCGGATCACGACGCGGCACCGCGGCGGCGGCGCGCGTCGCATGTATCGCATCATCGACTTCAAGCGCAACAAGGTCGGCGTTCCTGCCAAGGTGACGACGATTGAGTATGACCCGAATCGCAGCGCCCGTATCGCCCTGTTGAGCTACTCCGACGGTGCCAAACGCTACATCACGGCGCCACATGGTCTGCGCATCGGCGAGACGCTGGTTAGCGGACCAGAGGCGGAGCCGAAGGTCGGCAACGCCATGCCGCTGCAGTCCATACCGCTGGGTACGATGGTACACAACATCGAGTTGCAGCCTGGGCGCGGCGCCCAGCTCGTGCGCAGCGCCGGCGTCGCCGCCCAGGTGATGGCCAAGGACGCCGGCTACGTCACGGTGAAGCTGCCCTCCGGCGAGATGCGCCGCGTGTTGGCGCGTTGCTACGCCACGATCGGCACGGTCGGCAACCCGGATCACGAGAATATCAACCTCGGCAAGGCCGGGCGCTCGCGTTGGATGGGCCGCCGGCCAACCGTTCGCGGCTCGGCCATGAACCCGCGCGAGCATCCGCACGGTGGCGGCGAGGGTCGCCACCCCATCGGTGGTCAGCCGCAGACGCCCTGGGGGAAGCCGGCCATGGGCTACAAGACTCGCCGGAACAAGAAGAGCGCGCCGTTCATTCTGCGCACTCGTAAGCAGAAGTAGGGTCGGGGAGGAGCGAGAACGTGTCACGTTCAACCAAAAAGGGGCCTTACGTGCTGCCTAGCCTGATGAAGAAGGTGGTTGGTATGCAGCGCAGCGGGCAGAAGGCCATCATCAAGACCTGGTCACGCGCTTCGACCGTGCTGCCCGACATGGTGGGCCTGACCTTCGGCGTCCACGATGGCCGGCGGCACGTGCCGGTGTACGTGAGCGAGAATATGGTCGGTCACAAGCTGGGGGAGTTCGCGCCAACCCGCACGTTCCGCGGGCACGCGCACTCCGAGCGCAGTACGGGAGTGCGGTAATGCAAGTCATGGCGATAGCACGCGGCATCCCAATGTCGCCCCGCAAGGTGCGGCTGGTGGGCGATCTGGTCAAAGGCAAGTCGGTAGAGGAGGCGTTGGCGGTGTTGCGATTCACGCCAAAGGCGGCGGCCCTACCGGTTTCCAAGGTGGTCGCCTCCGCTGCGGCCAATGCTGAGAACAACTACAGTCTCAACCGGCGCGACCTCACGATCTTGAACATCACCACCGACGAGGCGCGCGGCCTGAAGCGGGGCCGGGCGCGGGCGCGCGGGCACTACGACCGCATCGTCAAGCGCGCCAGCCACATCACCGTGACCCTGAGCGACGAAAAGCCGGGTCGCCGGTAGGTCCAGACGGAACGATAGGAACAAGGGGGCGAGTATTGGGACATAAAGTCAATCCAATCGGGTTCCGACTGGGCATCAGTCGCACCTGGGATTCGAAGTGGTTCGCCGAGAAGGACTACGCCAAAAACGTTGGCGAAGACCTGGCGATCCGCGATTTCGTCAAGCGGCGTTTGACCAATGCCGGCGTGTCGCGGGTTGAAATCGAGCGGGCGTCGCAACAGTTGACGGTTACTGTCTCCACCGCTCGCCCCGGCGTGGTGATCGGCAAGAACGGCACGGCGGTGGAAGAGTACCGCCAGACGCTGGAGCAGATGACCTCCAAGCGCGTGCGCCTGAACGTGCTGGAGATCAGGCAGAGCGAGCTCGACGCCACACTGGTCGCGCGCAACATCGCCGAGCAGTTAGAGAAGCGCGTGGCCTTCCGAAGGGCCATGAAGCAGTCGGTACAGCGCACGATGCGCGCCGGCGCCAAGGGCGTGCGTATGGTCGTGGCCGGCCGCTTGGGCGGTAACGAGATGGCGAGTAGGAGCAAAGAGATCGCCGGTTCGGTGCCTTTGCATACGTTGCGGGCGTTCATCGACTACGGCACGGCGGAGGCCAAGACGACGTTCGGCATGATCGGCGTCAAGGTCTGGATTTACCGCGGCGACGTGGTTGCCGGTAAGCCGGGACCCGAGCCGATCGCCCTGCCGGCAGGCGCGAACCGGGCCCGCGCCGGCGCTCCCGCCCGCGGCGACCGTACACGGCCGGGTGGCCGTAGCGGTCGGGCCCAGACGGTGACGCCGCGCCAGGCGGATGACCGTTCGTCGCCGGCAGAAGAAGCCATCAACCAGACAGCCGTCGGCCCGACCGACGACGTGCAAGAGTCGTAGCAGAGCCGAAGGGAACGACAGCGCATGTTGATGCCGAAGCGGACAAAGTTCCGCAAGCAACACCGTGGTCGCATGCAGGGGGAGGCCCACCGTGGTGTGACGCTGGTCTTTGGCGAGTGGGGATTGCAGGCGCTTGAGCCGTTCTGGCTGACCAGCAAGCAGATTGAAGCGGCGCGCCGTGCCATCACCCACAACACCCGGCGCGGCGGCCAGGTGTGGATTCGCGTCTTCCCCGACAAATCAGTGACGGCCAAGCCGGCGGAAACCCGCATGGGTTCCGGCAAAGGCGGACCAGACCACTGGGTGGCGGTGGTGCGGCCGGGCCACATCATCTTTGAGGTGGGCGGCGTGCGCGAGGACCTGGCGCGCCAGGCGCTGACGATGGCCGGTCACAAGCTGCCGATCCGCACCCGCATTCTCGGACGGGATGCTGAGTCGAGTGAAGTGGTACATAAGGAAACGACGCCGGCCGAAGAACCGGCAGCCGTGGCAGGAGGAGGCGCACAGTGAAGCCACTCGACGTTCGGGGACTTGCAGACGACGAGCTCGTGCGCCGCCTGGACGAGTTGCAGCAGGAACTATTCAACCTGCGCTTCCAGTTGACGACGCGCCAACTGGAGAACTACATGCGTTTGGAGAATGTCCGGCGCGATATCGCTCGGGTGCGCACGATCATGCGCGAACGCGAGCTGGAAGCGGTCGGGGCCTGAGGGTGGGACGCCGCGGTAGCGAGGACAGAGCAACGAAAGGAATACGATGCTGAACAATACATTGCCGCCTCAGGTGCCGCAGCGTCCGACGCAGGTGAAAACCGGCAAGGTCGTGAGCGACAAGATGGAGAAGACCGTGGTGGTGCAGGTGAACATGTTTCGCCGTCACCCGCTCTACGGCCAGGTTATGCGCCATTCCAAGCGCTACATGGTCCACGATGAGCAAAACACCGCCCACACCGGCGACGAGGTGCGCTTCTGCCTGTGCCGGCCGATCAGCCGTCACAAGAGCTGGATCCTGATGGAGATCACGCGTCCCTCGCGCAGCCAGATGCGTGTGCAAGAGGAGAACACGTCGGACTATCGCCAGGCGGCCGAAACCGCTGATGCCGCCAGCGCGGCGGGGAATGGAGGGACGGCATGATTCAGCCCACGAGTCGTCTCCGCGTTGCCGACAACACCGGCGCGAAGGAGATCATGTGCATCCGGGTCGTCAGTGGCCAGGGGAAGCAGATCGCCGGCATCGGCGACATCATCATGGCAGCCGTCAAGGACGCCCAGCCAAACGGGACAGTCAAGAAGGGCGAGGTCGTGCGCGCCGTGATCGTGCGCACCACCAAGGAGTTCGGGCGGGACGACGGTAGTTACATTCGTTTTGACGAGAACGCCGCCGTGATTATTAATCAGCAGAACGTGCCGCGCGGCACGCGCATCTTCGGTCCCGTGGCACGGGAGCTACGCGACCGCAACTTCATGCGCATCGTGTCGCTGGCCCCCGAAGTTCTCTGATCGACGAAGGGAGCAGGTAGCGCGATGGCAAACATCAAACGCGACGACACGGTGGTCGTGATCACAGGCAAAGACAAGGGCAAGCGCGGCGTCATCACCGAGGTGCGTCCCCGCGAGCACCGAGTGGTGGTCGGCGGTGTCAACCAGATGAAGCGGCATGTGCGCTCGCGCCAGCAGGGCAGCGCGCCTCAAGGCGGCATCGTGACCTTCGACGCTCCCATGGATATCTCCAACGTGATGCTGGTCTGCCCGAGTTGCAGCCAGCCAACGCGGGTCGCGCACCAGATACAGGAAGACGGTACCAAGGTCCGCGCCTGCAAGAACTGCGGCCAGGCGATAGTGGACAAGAAGTAGGGGGCGTGATGGCGACACGACTGAAAGAGCAATACGAGAACGAGGTCCGTCCGACACTGATCAAAGAGTTCAATTACCGCAATGCCATGGCGACGCCGTCGATCCACAAGGTCGTCATCAATGTTGGTGTTGGCGAGGCGTTGCAGAACTCCAAGGCGCTGGACGCGACGGTCCGCGACATCGGCCTCATCACCGGGCAGAAGCCGGTGGTCACGAAGGCCCGGCGCAGCATCGCCGCCTTCAAGCTGCGAGCCGGCAACGCCATCGGCGTCAGCGTCACCCTGCGCGGGTCGCGCATGTACGAGTTCCTGGACCGGCTGATCAACGTGGCCCTACCGCGCACCCGCGACTTCCAGGGCCTCTCGCCCAACTCCTTCGATGGTCGAGGCAACTACACCCTCGGGCTGCGCGAGCAGTTGATCTTCCCGGAGATCGACTATGACAAGATCGATAAGTTACGCGGCATGGAGATTAGCATGGTGACGACGGCGCGCACCGACGAAGAGGGCCGCCGCCTGCTCCAGCTTATCGGCATGCCGTTCCGAAAAGCATAGCGAAGAAAGCGGAAGGAGCAACCACCAATGGCCCGCAAAGCAATGATCGCCGCCTGGAAGAGAACGCCCAAGCACAGTGTTCAGCATCGCAACCGCTGCCGCATATGCGGGCGGCCGCGCGGCTATATCCGGCAGTTCGCGCTCTGCCGCATCTGCTTCCGCGACCTGGCGTTACGCGGCGAACTGCCCGGCATCACCAAGTCGAGCTGGTAGAGGGAGGACACAATGAACGTCACCGATCCCATCGCGGACATGCTGACGCGCATCCGCAATGCCTCAATGGCCCGCCACCTACACGTCGCCATCCCGGCATCCAACCTCAAGCAAGCTGTGGCCCAGGTGCTCAAGCAGGAGGGTTACATTGGCGAATATGAGGTCCTGCCGGAAGGGCCGCAAGGCACTATCCGCATCAGCCTGAAGTACACGCCCGACAAGAAGCCGGTGATTGTCGGCCTGAAGCGCGTCAGCCGGCCGGGTCTGCGCATCTACTCACGCCGGGACGACATCCCCCGCGTCATGGGCGGGTTGGGTACCGCCATCATCTCCACCTCGCGCGGCGTCATGACCGGCAAGCAAGCGCACTACGAGCGCGTAGGTGGCGAGGTGCTCTGCTACATCTGGTAGCGGGCGGTTCGTGGTACAATATCCGTTCGCGTCTGGAGGGGGGACACACATGTCACGCATTGGGCGGCAGCCGATTCCGGTGCCCAGCGGCGTCAAAATTGAGTTGCTGGGTCAGCACGTCACCGTGAGCGGACCGAAAGGTACGCTCAGTCGTGACTTCCGTCAGCCCATCAGGATTGAGCAGCAGGACGGCCAGTTGCTCGTGACGCGACCAAACGACGACGCAGAGGTGCGGGCCTTGCACGGGTTGACCCGCTCGCTGGTCGCCAATATGGTCACAGGCGTCACGACCGGCTTCACGCGATCGTTGCAGTTGACCGGGGTCGGCTATCGCGCCCAACTCATGGGTAAGAGCCTCGTGCTGCAGGTGGGCTACAGCCATCCGGTCGAGGTCGCCCCGCCGCCGGACGTATCGTTCACCATCGATCAGGTCCAGGCCCAGCGCGGCTCGGAGAGCCGGGTGCATGTGCAGGGCATCGACAAGGCTGCGGTCGGTGAGATCGCCAGTCGCATCCGCAACGTGCGCCCCCCGGAGCCGTATCTGGGTAAAGGCATTCGCTACACCGACGAGGTCATTCGCCGCAAGGCCGGCAAGGCGGGCAAGGCCGGCGGCAAGAAGAAGTAATGACCTGACGCTGCGCGAGCGCCGAAACGGAACGACAGCACCTGCCCTCACCGGGGACAGCGCACAGTCGGCGAGGAATCCAGGTAGAGGAGAATAGAACAGGGTGATAAAGAAGACCGACGCCCTTAAGGGCCGCCTGCGCCGCCAGCGCCGCGTGCGGGCACGCATCCCCGTCACCGCCGAGCGGCCGCGCCTGAGCATTCACCGGTCGGCGGAGCACATCTATGCTCAGGTCATTGACGACATCGGGCACCGCACGCTGGTGACGGCTTCGACGCTGGATCCTGATCTGCGGCCCCTCCTGGCGGGCCTCAAGAAGACACAGCGCGCCGAGAAAGTGGGCGAGACGGTGGCGACCAGGGCGCTGGCGCAGGGCGTCACGAAGGTCGCCTTCGACCGCGGGAGCTTTGGCTATCACGGTCGGGTGCAGGCGCTGGCCGACGCGGCGCGCAAAGCCGGTTTGAGTTTTTAGGAGTAAGAATGCCGAGAATAGACGCAAACCGGCTCAGCCTGGAAGAGCGCGTGGTCGACATCCGCCGCGTGTCCAAGGTGGTCAAGGGCGGACGCCGCTTCAGTTACAGTGTCGTCGCTGTCGTTGGTGATAAGGCCGGGCACGTCGGTGCGGGCGTTGGCAAGGCAGCGGAAGTGCCGGATGCCATCCGCAAGGCCGTTGACGACGCCAAGAAGCATATTGTCGAGATCCCCCTGGCGGAGAACACGATCCCGCACCCGGTGCTGGCCCGTTTCTGCGCCTCCACCGTGCTCCTGCGGCCGGCCTCCATTGGCACCGGCGTGATCGCTGGGGCAGCGGTGCGAGCCGTCGTGGAGTCGGCTGGTGTGCGCGACGTGCTGAGCAAGACGCTGGGTAGTTCCAACAAGGTCAACACCGTGGCGGCGGCAATGCAGGCACTCGGCATGTTGGAGAGTCCGGCGATGGTCGCTCGCCGTCGCAATATCACGGTCCACGAGCTATTGGGAAGCAGGGCGGCGGTCTGATGGCAACGCTTCGCGTCACCTATCGGGTCAGCACGATCGGCCATAATCAACGCCACAAGGATACTGTGCGTTCGCTCGGCTTGCGCCGTCTGAATCAGACGGTGGAACTACCGGACCGCCCGGAGGTTCGTGGCATGATCCAAAAGGTTTCCCATTTTCTGACCGTCGAGGAATCGTCCGACGGCACGGCGGCCGAGTAGGAGTTAGCGTCGATGAAGTTACACGAACTACTGCCGCCCCCCGGCTCGACCCACTCCGAAAAGCGAGTAGGCCGCGGCACCGGGTCCGGCCACGGCAAAACGTCCGGTCGTGGCACGAAGGGTCAGAAGGCTCGTCGCCGCGGCGAAGTCAACATAAACTTTGAGGGCGGTCAGACGCGCTTCGCCAAGCGCATGCCCTACCGGCGCGGTTTCCGCAACGCGCTGTTCAAGAAGCGCTACACGGTGGTGGACCTGGACCTGCTGGAACTGGTTGATGTCGGCAGCGATGTCACGCTGGGATCGCTGGCCGCTGCCCGGATCGTGACGCCGCACTTTGCCGGCAACGGCCCCTTCATCGGTCTCAAGGTCCTTGGCAGTGGCACGCTCACCAAGGCACTGACGGTGCGCGCCGTCAAGTTCTCGGCCAGCGCCAAGGCGGCGATTGAGGCGCTCGGCGGCACGGTTATCGAGCTTGACGAGAACCTCGACGCCGAGCAAGAGGCGTAAGGAAAGCAGCAGTGAACGAATCGCTGGAGCACCTGCTCAACGCCTGGCGTTTGCCCGACCTCCGGCGCAAGCTGCTCTTCACGCTCGGCGTGCTGATCATCTTCCGCTTCATTGCCCACGTGCCCATTCCGGGCGTCAACGTGGCAGCGTTGAAGCAATTGCTCAGCGGCAACCAAACGATATCCATGCTCGACCTCTTTTCGGGCGGCGCGCTGGCCAGCTTCTCGGTAGCGGCACTCGGCGTCTACCCATACATCACGGCGACCATCGTGATGCAGTTGCTGACGCCGATGGTCCCGCGGCTGGAGATGCTGGGCAAAGAGGGCGAGGCCGGGCGCAACAAGATCAATCAGTACACCCGCATGCTCACAGTACCGTTGGCCTTCCTGCAGGGCTTCGGCACGGTGTCGCTGCTGCACAGCGCCCAGGGAGCGGCGGCAGGGGCACAGGTCATACCGCAGTTTGGGCTCTGGGGCGTCACGGGCGCAGTCTTCCTGCAGAGCCTCACTACCCTGGTCACGCTCACGACCGGCACGATGCTCTTGACCTGGCTGGGCGAGTTGATCACTGAGAACGGCATCGGCAACGGCATCTCGCTGATCATCTTTGCCGGCATCGTGACCCGGCTCCCGTCGTTCGCGCAGCAAACAGCCGTCGCCGGTAACAGTCTGACCGGCGGTGTGGTGCTGGTGGTGGTGGCCCTGATTCTGATCGTCGGCATTGTCTTGATCTACCAGGGTGAGCGGCGCATTCGTGTGGAGTACGCCCGTCGCATTCGGGGCAACCAGCAGACGCAGGGGAGTAGTACGCACATCCCCTTGCGCGTCAACTCGGCGGGCATGATTCCTCTGATCTTCGCCATGTCGATCATGTTGTTTCCGGCCACAGTCTCGTCGTATTTCACGGCGTCCTCCATCTCCTGGGTCAGCGGCATCGCCACCGCCATCTACAACCTGTTCAACAGCCAGGGCGTCCTCTACTGGATCCTCTACTTTGTGCTGGTGGTGGGCTTCACCTACTTCTACACCATGGTCGTCTTTCAACAGCAGAACCTGCCGGACAGTCTGCAGAAGAACGGCGGCTTCATTCCGGGCATCCGCCCAGGGCGCAACACGGCGGAGTACCTGACGCGTGTGCTCACCCGCATCACGCTGGCGGGCGCGCTGTTCCTGGGTCTGGTGGCGATTTCGCCGCTGTTCGTGCGCACGATCACCGCTACACAGGCCTTGACGCTTTCCAGCACGGGCCTGCTGATCGTTGTCGGTGTCGTACTGGACACCATGAAACAACTGGAGGCGCAGTTGTTGATGCGCCGCTACCAGGGCTTCATTCGCTAAGCCTTGTGAACATTCTCTTGATTGGACCTCCGGGTACCGGAAAAGGAACGCAGACGCGCCGTATGTGCGAGCACTATGGCTGGACACGCATCGCCAGCGGTGAACTGTTGCGTGCCGACGCTGCGGCCGGAACACCCTCCGGCATTGCCGCGAAGGCGTACCTTGATGCCGGTCGTCTGGTACCGGATGCGCTGATCGAGCAACTGGTGTTGGACCGCATGGCGCAGCCGGATTGCAGCAAGGGGGTCGTCCTGGACGGCTTTCCGCGCACGGTTTCCCAGGCGACGGCGCTGGATGCTGCGTTACGGGAGCGGAGACAACAGGTCGATCTGGCGCTGCTGCTGGAGGTCGACGGTGCGGTGCTGATGGAGCGACTGGCGGGGCGACTGACATGCCGCTCCTGCGCCGCCACGTACCATCCCCGGCTCAACCCGCCGCTGGAGGCGGGGGCGTGCGACCGCTGCGGTGGCGAGTTGTATGTGCGCGACGACGACCAGCCGGCGATCGTGCAGGCCCGGCATGCGGTATACGAGCAGGAGACCGAGCCACTGCTCGCCTACTACGACCGTGACTCCCGGCTCCGACGCCAGAACGGCGTTGGCAGCATTGACGCGGTGTGGGAGCGAGTGCAAGGGACGATCACCGAAGTCAGCCGACGCGAAACGCCGGCGACGAAGCACGAAAAGGAGCGAACTGATGAAGGTACGCGCGTCGGTCAAACCGCGCTGTGAGAAATGCAAGATCATCAAACGGCGTGGGGTGGTGATGGTCATTTGTCCGGTACCGAAGCATAAGCAGAAGCAAGGATAGGAGCGGGCGCAGCACATGGCACGCATCGCCGGTATTGACATCCCACGCGAGAAGCGCGTGGAGATATCTCTCCGTTACGTCTACGGCATCGGGCCAACGAATAGCCGGGAGATTCTGGCCGCCGTCAACGTCAGTCCCGACACGCGGGTGCGCAACCTCACGGAGGAGGAGCGCAACCGGATTGATCGCTACGTCAGTGATCACTACCGCGTGGAAGGCGACCTCCGCCGGGAGGTACAATTAAACATCAAACGCCTGCAGGACATCGGGTGCTACCGTGGCTTGCGGCACCGGCGCGGCCTGCCCGTCAACGGCCAGCGCACGCGCACCAACGCCCGCACCAAGCGCGGCGCCCGCAAGACGGTCGGCGGTCGCAAGAAGGCGGCGGCAAAGAAGTAACTTGAGGAGTATCGATGCCTGAACAGCGAACTGCCAGCCCTGCGCGCGGACGTGCCGCCGCCGCCGCTGCCCGCACCCGGCGACGCGAACGGAAGATGGTGCCGCGCGGTCAGGCGCACATCAAGTCGACGTTTAATAACACGATAGTGACGCTGACCGATCCGAGCGGCGCGGTCATCTCCTGGAGCAGCGCCGGCGCCATCGGCCAGAAGGGCTCGCGTAAGTCGACACCCTTTGCCGCACAATTGTGCGCCGAGAGTGCGGCGCGCAAGGCCATGGAGCATGGCATGCGCCAGGTTGACGTGTTCGTCAAAGGGCCCGGCGCCGGCCGTGAGGCGGCCATCCGGTCGCTGCAGGCCACGGGGCTGCTGATCACGAGCATCACCGATGTGACCCCGATTCCCCATAACGGCTGCCGTCCGCCCAAGCGGCGCCGCGTCTAACGCTGAGGAGGAACCATGGCCCGTTATACCGGTCCCGTTTGCCGTATCTGTCGCCGCGAAGGGCTCAAGCTGTACCTGAAGGGCGACAAGTGCGTCACGAAGTGTACGTTTGACAAGCGCCCGGCCCCTCCGGGGATGCATACGCAGCGGCGGCGCAAGGCTTCGGATTATTCGGCCCAGTTGCGCGAAAAGCAGAAGACCCGCAAGTTCTACGGCGTGGGTGAGCGGCAGTTCCGCAACGCCTTCGAAGAGGGCGACCGCCGTGCCGGCCCGACCGGAGCCAACTTGCTCTCCATTATGGAATCACGCCTGGATAACGTGGTGCATCGCCTCGGCCTCGGTCGTTCCCGACCGGAAGCCCGGCAGTTGGTGCGGCACGGTCATTTCCTGGTGAACGGCGTTAAGACGGACATCCCTTCCTACCAGGTGAAGGCCGGCGACACCATTGCCGTCCGCGATTCCAGCCGCGAGTCGGAAATCTTCAAGATCTTCAAGGAAACCGCCGGCAACACCCAACTGCCGGATTGGCTTTCCTACGACGCAAGCGCCTGGATGGGCCGCGTCCTGAGCAAGCCGGTGCTGCCCGAAGGATCACTACCGATTCAGCAGCAACTCGTCGTCGAGTTCTATTCCCGGTAAGAGAAGGGGACTCCATTGTCTATCGAACCTACCCTGCTGCCCATCGCCGCTCCGGCATTGCATCGTATCGAAAGCACCGACCGCTTTGGCCGTTTCGAGTTGATGCCCCTGGAGCCCGGCTTTGGTACAACGATCGGCAACGCCATGCGGCGTGTGCTCATCTCCTCGTTGCCAGGCGCCGCCGTCACCTGGATCAAGATTCGGGACGTGGCGCACGAGTTCACGGACGTGCCGAACGCCAAAGAAGACGTCACCGAAGTCGTCCTCAACGTCAAGAAGATTCGCCTGCGCAGTTTCTCCGAGGAGCCGGTCACGATCCGCCTGACCCTCCAGCGGGAAGGTCCGGTGACCGCCGGCGATATCGAACTGCCCAGCACCGTCGAGGTCGTCAACCCGGATCAGTACATCCTGACCCTGGCCGGTGACGAGCAAGAGTTCGATATGGAACTGACGGTGGAACGCGGCAAAGGCTATGTTCCCGCCGACGCCCGCCAGTCGGATATCATCGGCATGATTCCGGTTGACTCGATCTTCTCGCCAATCGTCAAGGTCAACTTTACCGTCGAGCCGACGCGGGTGCAGCAGACGACGACCTATGATCGCCTGGTGCTGGATGTCTGGACCGACGGCACCATAACCGCCGAGGATGCGGTGGCGCAGTCGGCCGAGATTCTGGTTTCGCATTTCGCCCTGCTGGGCGGCGTGGGTCTGCCGGGTCTGTTGGCGCCGTCGGAGAAGCCGATGCCCTCCGGTATTGACATCCCGACCAGTGTCTACAACACGCCGATTGAGGAACTTGACCTCAGCGTGCGCGCCTACAACTGCCTGAAGCGCAGCAACATCACCAAGGTGGGGCAGGTGCTGCAGATGACTGAGGACGAGTTGTTGGCCGTCCGGCACTTCGGCAAGAAATCACTGGATGAACTGGTTGACCGTCTGGCGCTGCGCGCCGTGCCCGGCGTGATTCCCGACGACTTGATCGACGAGAGCGAGGAATAGCGATGCGGCATGGAATCGGCCATCGGAAACTTAACCGTCCCACGCCACACCGGATGGCGATGCTGCGCAATATGTGCGCGTCCCTTATTCAGTACGAGCACATCACCACCACCGAAGCGCGGGCCAAAGAGGTACGCGGCGAAGTGGAGCACTTGATCAGCGTTGCCCGGCGCGGCGATCTGCATGCACGACGCCTGGTGTCTGCCCAGCTCTATGACGAAGGAGCCGTTCGCAAGCTCTTCGACGTGATTGCCCCGAAGTACGCCGCGCGCACCAGCGGTCCCGGCTCCAACGGCGGCTATACGCGGCTGTACCACATCGGCATCCGCAAGGGCGACGCCTCGCGCATCGCTCGCCTGGAACTGGTGCCCTACGACGAGCCGGCAGCAGCGGCTCGCTAGTTCCATGCAAAGCACGCGAAGCAATGTCTTCGATCGCGGACAGCGGCGAGCCGACGGAGCGGCGGCTTCGCGTGACCGTGGAATACGACGGGACGAACTTTCAGGGCTTCCAGCGGCAGCCCCAGGGGCGGACCGTACAGGCAGTGCTGGAAGCAGCGCTGGCGCAATACATGCCGGCACCGACCGTGCTCGCGGCGGGGCGTACCGACTCCGGCGTGCATGCCACAGGCCAGGTGGTCCACTTCAACTATGCAGGTCGCGTGCCGGTAGCCAAGCTGGCGGCCATCGTCAACGGACAGTTGCCGGACGATCTGGCGATTCGGGATTGCCGGGAGGTGGGACCGACATTCAACGCGCGCTATTCGGCCCTGTCGCGCACCTATCGCTACCAGTTTATCCGCGCGCCGGAACGGGAGCCGCTGCGCGAGCGCTACGCCTGGCGCCTGGCGGGCACGCTGGATCTGGCAGCGATGCAGGAAGCAGTCGCGCTGCTGCCTGGGACGCACAGCTTCCGGCGGTTCGGACGTATTCCCGGCAGTCCCGAACAGGCCCGCCGCTCCCAGCAGCAGCACGGCTGGCGGCGAACCGTCTTCCACGCCGAGTTGACCCAGGATGCCGACATTCTGTGCTTCCAGATCGAGGCCAACGCCTACCTCACGCATATGGTGCGGGCGATTGTCGGCGCACTGGTCGCGGTGGGGCGAGGCCGCCTGCAACCAGCACAGGTGCAAGCAGCGTTGCTGGACGAGACGTCCGACGTGGCCCTGGCCCCGATAGCGCCGCCCCACGGACTCTGTTTGTTTCAGGTACGCTATCCAGACGAATAGTGAGGGACCAATGAAAACATATACACCGAGCATGCACGACTTCCAGCGGCACTGGTACGAGGTTGATGCCGAAGGGCAGGTATTGGGTCGCCTGGCCGCCGAAGTTGCGCGCATCCTGATGGGCAAGCACAAGCCGACCTGGACGCCCAACCTGGACACTGGCGATTACGTCGTCATCGTCAACGCGGCCAAGGTGCGCGTCACCGGCGACAAGCTCAACCAGAAGATGTACCAGCGTCACTCGGGCTATCCTGGCGGCTTCCGCCAGCGGACGCTTTCCGACATGATGACTCGCTTCCCGGATCGGGTGGTCGAAGAGGCAATACGTGGCATGCTGCCCCACAACCGGCTGGGCGCTGCCATGCTGAAGAAGCTGAAGGTGTACGCCGGTCCCACGCATCAGCAGGCCGCCCAGCAACCGACAGTACTCAAGATCGTCGGCAAGCGCGGTCAACCGACGGGACCGTTCGCCGAAGTGCCGGCGGTGACACAGGCCGGATGAGACCCGTAGGGGCGCCTATCCGTGTCCACCGGGCGCAGACACGGATCCGAGTAGAGGCAGGTACCCTTTTGGTGCGTGGTTCTTTCCAGGTTTCCATAACGGGTTGCCGGTTTGAGATGGCGCAAATGGTGGAGGATTAACGATAAACATGGCAGTACAACGCTACTTTTACGGTACCGGAAAGCGGAAGACGGCGATCGCGCGTGTCCGGCTCTATCCGGGCGGCGGCAACTTCGTGGTCAATGGGAAGCCGCTCGACCAGTACTTTGGTCGCGCCTCGCTCACTGGGATGGCGCAGGAGCCGTTCGTGGTGGTTGACCAGCAAGGTCGCTTCAGTGCGCAGGTCAAGGTAGTCGGCGGCGGCATCAGTGGTCAGGCCGGCGCAATTCGCCACGGCGTGACCCGTGCCCTGATTGCCATGGACGAAGCGCTCAAGCCCAGCTTGCGCCGCGCCGGCTTTGTCACGCGCGACGCCCGCATCAAAGAGCGCAAGAAGTTCGGCCTCAAGCGCGCCCGCAAGGCGCCGCAGTACACGAAGCGATAGGGTAGGACTCCTTACTTCCGATCCTGCTGCTGATCAAGGAGCCGCTGCAATGCCGCGATCTCCGCGTCTCTGCGGGCGATCTCGCCCTCGCGCAGTTGGCGTCGCCCATCGCGGGCGTACACGGTGACACGGGCGCCTTCAAAGGCTATCGCCACAGCGATTTCCTGGCTATGCCAGCGCCCCCGCCGGTCGGGCGGCCAACGCACGTAGCCATGCTGCCCAAGATGCGCACCGCGCACTCGTTCCGGGAGGTACTCCCCAGTTGGGTCGAGGAGCAGATACTCACGTACGCCCGCCTGGGCATAGCTGAATCCTTTACCGCTCCGAAAGTCAAGGTCGCTGCGAAAGGTCTCCTTACTGAGCACCTCAATGACCAGCAGTGGGGGACCATCGAGCTCAAGGTTAAGCGTGGCCCGGCGTTCATCGATCGGTTGACCGTAGACGAACACGTCCGGGAGCACGGTATAGCTGGAGCCGTCCCAACGCTGCAGGCCGCTGATGGCGGTCTGGCTGAGTGCCTGCCAGGCGGAGCCTGGTCGGTGGGCATGAAAAGGCTCGCCACCTCGTTCAGGCCCCAGCGCACATTGGTGATGGTCGCCTGGTGGAGATTGGTCCCCAAGACGCTCTCCTCGGTATCGTCCGGCGGCCAGCCCGCCATCGGTGGGGTGGCAAGGGCAACCCCGTCGCTCACCTGACTCATGGCGCTTGTCTCCCGTTGCAATGGCTCAGTCTATCCGGTAAACGAATTGGTTGCCACCGGTCGCGTCCAGTGCCGAAGCGATGACGATGTCTCGCTCCAAGCCCCGCTGCCGGAGTTCCCGGCCGGAACTGCACCTCTGCAGATGCGAGAGCAGATCGGAGGACGCCGCGCGAAATGCGGCGACTGCTGCGAAAGCTTCAGGGGAGGGCGCCGCCGCTTGCAACGCCGCGATGACGGCGCCGGCTCTGACCAGATCCTCGAGGCAAGGGCGCAACGGACCGTCGCCCCCGTCCCAGCGTTCGCCAGCGGCGATGATCGTCACCGCACCGCCGATCCGCCGGACGGCGCCAGCGACGGCCGTGGCGTTGCGGAGACAGCCGGCAAAAACGTGCGGAATGCCGCTCTCGGCGGCGAGGAGCGCCAGCATCGCCATCTACACCCCGCCCGGCTATGATCGCGACGGTGCGCCCTGTGACGTGCTGCTGCTATTCGACGGATGGGCCTACCTCGAATACGTCCCGACGCCAACCATCCTGGATAACCTGCTGGCCGAGGGCCGCATCCGGCCGAAAGTGGCCGTCATCGTCGACTACCCGACGGTGGAGGCCCGCCACGACGAACTGCCCTGCAACCCGCGCTTCGCCGACTTGCTCGCCCAGGAGTTGTTGCCCTGGGTCGGTCGACCTACCACGTCACCGACGACCCGGTACGAACGGTGGTCGCCGGTTCCAGCCACGGTGGTCTCGCCGCCGCCTACGCCGCCTTCCGCTACCCGGAACGCGTCGGGGACGTCCTGGCGCTGTCCGGCTCTTTCTGGTGGGGTCCGGGCGGCCTGGAGGAGCAGGACTGGCTCACCCGGCAGTTCGTGGAGCGGCCGCGTCTCCCGATCTGCTTCTACTTGGAGGCGGGGCTGCTGGAAGACCTGGAACATGGACCGCCGGACCAACTCGCCGCCAACCGTCTCCTGCGCGACATACTGTGGGCCAAGGGGCTACCCCGTCCGCTATCGGGAGTTCAACGGTGGCCACGACTACCTTTGCTGGCGCGGCGCGCTCGCCGATGGTCTCGTTGCTCTGCTGGGCGATTGATGGCGCCAGGAAGTGTTCCTGTCTGCTCTTCGTCTCGATGACGCGCTCGGCGCCGCGTGACGCACGGCAATCAGAAGAGGCGGGAAGTGCTGTTATGCTTGCCGCGGCACTTGCTAGAGCACTCGCCTTTGTGCGTGCGGCGCTGAAGACCGCGGAGGATACCTTCCATCGCGAGAGGGACGCCCGAATGTCCGGGCCATCGACGCGCTACGACCAGATCGGCCACGGCTACAGGTCCGTCCGCCGCCCGGATGCGCGCCTGGCCGCCGCCATCGACGCTGCCCTCGGTGACGTGGCATCCGTCGCCAACGTCGGTGCCGGCACGGGGTCATATGACCCGCTGGACCGTCGAGTGGTTGCCGTGGAGCCGGCCCGAACGATGCTGGCCCAGGGACCGCCGGGGAGCTCGCCGGCCGTCCAGGCGGTCGCTGAGCGCCTCCCTTTCGCCGATGCAACGTTCGACGCTGCGCTGGCGATTCTGACACTCCACCACTGGCACGACCCCGAGCAGGGGCTGCGTGAACTGCGCCGGGTTGCCCTCCGACGGGTGATGCTGCTGACCTGGGACCCGGCGTTCGCCCGAGGCTTCTTGCTGGTGCGCGACTATCTGCCGGAGATATTGGCGTTGGACGTCCCCAGCTTCCGTCCGGCGCCGCAGATCGTCGCGGCGCTCGGCGGCGCCCGGGTGGAGACCGTTCCCATCCCCCACGACTGTACGGACGGCTTCCTCGGCGCTTACTAGCGGCGACCGGAGGTGTACCTGGAGCCGCACGTTCGGGCCGGCATCTCCACGTTCGCACGCCTCGGCGAGGCGGTCCTGCGGCCGGGGCTGCAGCGCCTGGCGACTGACCGGCGCTCCGGCGCCTGGGACCAGGCGAACGGTCACTTGCGCCACCTGGAGACCCTGGACCTGGGCTACCGTCTGGTCGTGCATGCCAACCTTGAGACAAGGAGCAGCACGGCGTGAACGGTGTTGTTCGTCTCATCCTGGTGCGACACGGCGAAGCAGTGGCCAATATGGACATGCGGTATCTGGGCAGCCGCGACGACGTCTTGACCGAGCGTGGCGTGTGGCAGGCGGCGCAACTGGGACAGTTCCTCGCGCCCTACCTTTGGCCGGCTCAGGTCACGGCGGCTTCCTCAAGCAGGAACGCGTCGTGCCTGGAATCAAGCGAGGCGCGGATGCCCAGCGGCAGCGTGATCCGGGGATCGGTGTGGCCGAAGTCCACCTGAGTCAGCACCGGGAAGCCATACGGCCGAGTGTAGCTTAGCAGCAAGGCATCGAGCTGCCGGTGCTCTCCGGCTGAGAGGCCGTATATTTTGCCGACGACCAGTCCGGCGAGACGCGCCAGGACGCCGAGCAACTGGAGATGCGTGAGCGCTTCGTCGATGGCTTGCAGCTCTGCCGAGCGGAGTTTGACTTCTTCCAGGAACAGGATAGCCCCGTCGAAGGATGGCCAGTAGTCCGTCCCCGCCAGCGAGAGCAGCGCCCCCAAGGTTGCCGCCGATCAGTGGTCCACTGGCTGTTCCAGGCTTCAACCACGTCCAGCCGCGATTCGGCTACAGCGGGCGCGGCTGCTCGTCGCTCGGCGCGGCGTCGGTCCAGCCGTCCGGAGGGAGGAGACGACCGGCCGGTTCGGCCTGGCAGAGCACGCGCTCCATGCAGGAACGGGTGTAGGGCAGCAGCTCGGGGAATTCGCTGAAGCCGTCCAGAAGCATGGGACCGTGGAAGGTCACGAGGCCGGTTCTGGCGGTGATGCCGACCAGCAAAGCGGTGACGGCGCTGTAGCCCATCATGATGATCTTGGGCTGGCGAGCCAGAGCAGCCCAATTGAGGAGTGGCAAGACGGCCGCCGCGCCATAGCCGTCAAAGACGCTCACGATGGCCTTGACCTCCGGATCTTCGATATAAGCCATTGAGATCCTCCGTGCGCTGCGGAGCCGGAAGATACGAGCCGGTTCCGGCGTTAAGGACGTGCGGCGCAATGCGCACCTCGTAGCCGACACGGCGCAACCAGTCAAGCCCGCGCTGGAAGGCCGACAGCAGCACCGGCGGCACGGTGGGAGCAAAGGCACTCGCCGATGCGGCGATGCCGATCGTGTCGCCGGGCACGAGGCGCGGCGGCTTCGTGACACGCATGTCCTTTCCCATCGCTTCAACGTACCTCCTACCGCTCTGGCGCCCGTGCGGCGTGCTGCTCCGCCAGGCGTTGCCGATAGGTTGCCACCTCCGCGTCGGAAAGCAAGTCCGCTGGGGATGGGGTGATCCGTTCAAGGAAGACGAGGCGCAGCGGCCGGCGCGTCAGCCACTCCTGCCCGGGTCCCATCGTTGAACCAGGCACCGGCGTGATGTCGTCGGGCGACACCGGTTCAGCAATGGCATAGAGAAAGCCCAGACGCTGCCCGTTGTGCCGGATGCGCGCGTTGTCCTGCACGACGAGTAACGGCTTGTGCGAGAATGCCATGGCAAGGGCCCGCTCCTGCGTGATCGTGCTTCCGACGCGAAGTTCCGCGAGTTCCTCGGTCGATCCGTGATACCAGGGTTTGGCGGTGTCGGTCCGTGTCGTCTCGTCGGCCGCCTCGCGTATCTCTTCCTCCCGTGCAGCGTGTCCTGAAAGCCGAACTAAATGGTACCGTGCATGTCATGAAGCGAACGACAGTCTATCTGACCGCCGACCTCCAAGCAGAGCTGGAACGCGCAGCACGGTTGTCAGGAAAGAGCAAGGCGGACCTCATTCGTCAGGGACTGCGTGACGCGGTAGCAAGCGTCCAGCCACGCCCTCGTGTTCCTTTGTTCTCGCCAGGCCATGGGGGGCTGGCGGAACGCGCAGACAAGCTCCTGGAGGGGTTTGGCGAAAAGTGATCGTCGTCGACACGGGCGGCCTGCTCGCAGTTAGGACGTGCTGACCGTCGATGAGCGGCACTTCCGCATCTTGCGGGGACCATGGGCACGCCCATTACGCCTGCTGCCGGCGGACTCCTGATTTCGATGTGCTACGCTGCCGAAGCGTGATGCCACGCCCCGCAGCCGACGTCACCGACTGTCCTGCCAGGAAGGCCGGGCCATGTTGCAAAGCGTTCTAGCGTGTCCGCCGCGGCCGCTGCTCGTGCTGGTCTCCGGCGCGCCTGCCTGTGGCAAGTCGACGCTGGCGCCCCGCCTTGCACAACGGCTTGCTCTGCCCCTCATGGCGCGCGACAACATCAGCGAGGAGTTGACTGCAGTCTTTGATCCCCGCGAGCAGCGTTCGGCGGTTCTGACGGTCACCTTCCGGGTCTTCTACCGGCTGATGGCAGACATGCTCCGCACCGGCGAGGGACTGGTCGCCGAATCAAACTTCCATCGCGGAGCCGCAGAGAACGATCTTCACCCGTTCCTCACCATGGCTCAAATGGTACGGGTGTGTTTCACCTCTGTTGACACCGCTAGGCTGCTAGCGATAGGAGCGTGGCGGCCTGGCCCCGCTTCCTTGCTACTTTCGCCCCGAATCTGCCCTCGAATGCAGTCCAGATCGGCTGGAAAATCGGATGGCAGCTTCCGGTGCTGGAGGAGCGACTGCGCGATGCGTCCGACCCGACGCTCGTCCACGGGGACTATCGCGCGGAGAACCTGCTGTTTGGGCCGACGAATGATGAGGAGGGTTTCGCCGTGCTCGATTGGGAGGGAATCAGTGCGGGCAACGGGCTCTACGACGTAGCCTACTTCCTCATCACCTCGGTCGACGCCGCGCTGCGCCGCCGAGAAGAACCGGCGTTGCTGGGGTCGTATGCGATGCTTGCAGGGCTGGGCGGCGCAGCAGTCCATCGTTCGTATGCTCTCGCGTGCTGCACAGCGATCAGCCAGGTGGTGCTGGCCGCCGACGACCTCAGCCGGGGGACCAGACGCCAACGGTCCCTGGCCCAAGCACTGGCCCATCGCGTGCTGGCGGGGCTGGCGGATGTCCGGTTGCCGTTGTAGCCGCGCCTGATCTGGCAAGGTCCGTCTGAAATGAATCCACATCCGATGCCGCCATCTCCGCGAAGATCGACGACGCCAGGGCCCGCTGCCAGTAGCCTGGGTTCCTTGGTGGGAAGCCGCCGAACTGGCGATACGTCGACGTGAACACGGGCAGCAGACGGTCAGCCTGTCAACAGATGGCGTCTGCACCAGTGAGGAGGGATCCTGGCAATAGCGTCCCGGCTGCCGGATGATCAAGATGATAGACGCGCGTCACCGTGAGGTCGTGATGTCCCGTTGTCGATGAAGACCACGTTGCGCGGGGCAAGCGCCGTCACGACGTCTTCGCGCCGCATCTCGCGGTAGACGACGTCGTCCATTCCGACCTTTCCCAATTCGCCAACCAGTCTAGCTGCGCAGGGAGTTACGACTACAATTCAGCTCGTCTCTTAGTCGCGGTTCCCAGGAGGAACTTGTGCGGAAGAAAGAAGCGATTTCCTGGTACGCTCCTTGTAAAGGGCAACAGCGAGACGGGAGGGGACATGATCCTCACGGAGCGGCGCTATACTGCAGACGAGTGGGTGACGCTGCCCGATGACGGTCAGCGCTACGAGCTGGTGGACGGGGCGCTGGTCGCGCTGTCCCCGGCAACGATCGACCATGCTGAGGTACGGAAGATGCTTCAGCGGCTACTCCTACACGCTGAGGATGCCGGGTACGGCGAGTGCTTCGGCCCGACGCTCGGCGTGATCCTCGATCCTCAGGATGCCCGCCGCAATGCCCGACTGCCGGACCTGCTGTTCGTCCGGACTGAGCACCTCAGCAGTGTCGCCGCTGCGGCCCTGGAAGGCTCACCCGATCTTCTGATCGAGGTGCGGGATGACGACGCACCTCTGGATGAACTGCCGGGAGGGCGGAAATTCGCCGACTACGAGCGCTTCGGTGTGCCGGCCTACTGGGTCGCTGACGTCGCGACGCGCACGGTCTCCCAGTACACGCTGGCAGGTGGTCGCTACGAGGTACCGACCGTGCTTCACGGGCAGGACCGGCTGACGAGCTCGCTGTTCCCGGGAATCGCCGTTCCGGTCGATGTCCTCTTCTCCAAGGTCCGACAGCCGGCCTGGCGTTAGCGCGGGTTGTGGGCGGGACGTCGATCGACCACGACCGGGTGCGCAAGGCCGTCGAGCGTCTGCTCATGGCGGCGGAGGACGCCGGCCATGGCGAGTACTTCAGTTCCACAGTCGCCGTGATCGTGGATGCGGCGGGCCGATGGCGAGAGCCCGACCTCTTCTTCGTTCGCCACGAGCACTTACACTTCCTGCGGCAGCGTGCGTGCGTCGGCGCCCCTGACCTGGTGGTCGAGGTCCTCTCCCCCCACCACCCAACACGAGGATCTGCCGGGCGGCGAAAAGTGGCGAGACTACGAGACGCTCGCCATCCCCCACTACTGGATCGCGGACCCGGAGGCGCATACGATCTCCCAGTACACGCACCTGGGTAGACGCTATGCGGCGCCGGTAGTCCTGCGGTCGGGCGCCGCGCTGGACTCCCCGCTCTTCCCCGGTCTCACCGTCCCGGTGGGCAACCTCTTCCGCCATCTGCGACGACGAGGACGCTAATTCTCGTAGCACCTCACGGCAGGTCCGGTCGACGACAACCAGGCGCCCGGCTCAGCGACGGGCTAGGAACAGCAGATAGGAGCACTTTTGGCGTGCCGGGGATTACCCATGATCAGGCCGCTGCCGGCTACGATGCCATCCGGGGCTGTGCTCCCGGCATTGCCGAGCGCATCCGTGACCACCTCCTACTGGCCACCGGGGGCACTGCGCCAGGTCGAGCACTGGCTGGACAATTCCTGCCCGCGGCCGGATGCCGGGGTGCCATACCTGGGTCGCTTCACCACCGTACGAGGAATGTGATGGCGCGCTCCACGCGCTCGGCGGCTGGCGCCTCCAGGGACGGGTAGAAAACAGACATCGGCCCCCTTCCAGGCGCTGGAGTGTCAATGCTGCGGCCCACGATCACGTTATCGGCACACGCTCTGAAGGTACTGTCTTCTATCTCCGAGTATCGCCGTCCGAATCGGCGCTGCGCACCGCAGCGCGCATCTGCTCGGCATGCTGGCGCGTGTGGCGGCGAAGCACGTCGGCGACGCTCTCCGGCGTCTCTACACGACCCACCTTCATACCTTCTTCGTGGTCGCCGGGCCGGGTCCACTCCTCGTCGCGCAGCGACTCGAACACTGCCAGATTCGCCCAGCGCAGTACGACCCAGCGCCCAAGCGCCTCGTCCAGCGACTCCAGCCGACCGAAGCGCCGCGACCAGACATCCTGATCATTCGCCGCCAGGAACGGACGCTCCTGCGTGAGCAGCATGCGCAGCCGCACGCCGTAGACCTGTTCGGCATCCGCCAGATGCGCAATTACCTCGCGTGCCGACCATTCGTCGGCCATAGGTGACGCATCCACTCTTTCTAGGGGTAACGTCTGCACCGCGGCGGGAAGGGTTTCCAGCTCCCCTCGCAAGGCAGCAACTGTTGCCGCGCGTTCTGCCGGCGTCATTGCCGTCCTCCTGTCGCCCCGCGAGTTCTGGAACCGCCCGGATATATCGCCCATGTGCTCCGAACCATTGAGCGACAGCATACGACGAGCATCGAGTGCGGTCAACGCGACCGGCGGCGAAGGCGCGCAGCAACCGGCGCAGTGATCGCTTGTCGGTGTGCGTCCGCTCGGCGATTTCCTTGTCCAACCTTGGGCCATTCCCCAGTAGATCTGCCAGCCCCAGCTTGGCGGCAACGTAGAGCGCCTGGCCGAAGAGCAAGTGATTGAGGTTCAGCCGCTGCTGCAGAAACTGGCGCGGCGATGGCGGCGGAGGCTCCGGCGATAGAGTAGTCGACGACATGACGGTTCCCTTTGCTCAATCTTCCGCAGAACGCTCCTGAGGCACTTCAATTATCCTTCGTTGATGTCGTGCTCGGCTGCTGGGGCGCGCCATTCTTGTTACCGCTGGCGAACCTGCGGCCTCGCGTTGCGGCGGTCGCCCACCCTACGCTTCAGACGTGTGATGC
>DHIZ01000001.1 GCA_002404055.1 Chloroflexi bacterium UBA4733 | reverse complement strand
TGTCGGCGGCAGCACCAGCGGAGTGGACAGCGCCTCCAGGCTCTTCATCGCCGGCAACACCGCCAGCGGTTCAAACCAGGCGGACGCGGGCGGAGGAGGCATCTACGACGACATCGGTGGCACCGGGTCGATCGCCTTCTCCGACATCATGGTGGTGGGAAACCATGCCCCCAACATGAGCGGGGGCGGCATCTATGAAAACAGCTTCGGCGGCCTGACGCCCAAGTCCAGCTATAAGAACCTCACCGTGTCCGGGAATGACGCCCAGTTCGCGGGCGGCGGATTCTATGTCGCCGGGGCCCTGACCAGCCTCACCAATGCCACTATCACGGGCAACAGCACCACCGGGCAGGTGGGCCCCTTCAACGTCGGCGGAGGCGGGATAGCCGGCGGCCAATCCGGCTCGGTCACCGTCAACAACGCCACCATCAACGGGAACACGTCCACCACCCAGGGCGGTGGCGTGGCGGCGATCGACCGCGGCGACCACATCCACCTGCACAACACCATCGTGGTCAAGAACACGGTGCTCGCGAGTAGCAGCGATTGCTTCGTCGGTGGGTTCGGGACGGCGATCGACTCGACGGGTTACAACATCGTCGACGACAACACCTGCGCCCTGGTCCCGGCGACCGATCGCCAGGGCTCGAGCTTCAATCCCAACCTGGGTGCGCTCCAGGACAACACCGGCCCATTGGATGGCGCGCCGGGTAACACCAGCCCGACCCTGACCGAGGCGCTGCCGACGGGCAGCATCGCCATCGACACCGCCGACCCGGCCGGGGCCAACAACCCCGCCACCGACGAGCGCGGTGTCAGCCGGCCCCAGGGCACTCAGAGCGACGTTGGCGCCTACGAGGCCATCCCTCCCGTATTCGTGGCGCCCATCCTGCCCGCCGCCGGAAACGCCGGCAGCGGGTCCCAGTCCTCCACCTTCTGGTTGCTTTTGATCCTGGCGGCGGCCACCGCGCTGGGAGCCGTGGGATTGCGAGTGCGCGCCAGGAGCTAACCCGCACGTGCTCCCCCGCCGGTGCGTGCCACTGGCGGGGGAGGTTCTCGATTTGTCATAGTCTCGACCTGAGCGTCGGCCTCTTCGGATTCGTCAGCGCGGGACTTTCGCCCTTGCGATACACCCTTTGTAAACGCAGCCGCATGCGATGTCTGGGTCTTGACCGCTTCTTAGCCGCTTGCCGTTGGTCACGAAACCGGCCGCTCGCCGACGACGAGCAGCGATTGCCCGAAGGGTGGGCGCCAGCGGCGCTCCAGGAAGCGAGAGATTGGGACGACGAGGCGGTCATAGAGTCCCACTCTTGAGCCCGCGCCCGCCACTCCTTCAAAACGGACCACGCGACCGGCGACAAGCCACGCAAAATAGCCAAGGAAATTCATGTACCGTGCGGCGACCACGTGGAAACCCGCTTCCGTCATCTTCGACCGCATTTCGGCGCGCGTGTAGCGGCGCACGTGCCCAACCGCGCTGTCCATCGAACCGTATATGGACGGGAACGCCGGAACGAAGCACACGAATCGCCCACCTGGAGGAAGGACTTCCAAGACGTTGCGCAACACGCTGATGTCGTCCGCAATATGTTCGAGGACGTTGAATGACATCGCAGAATCGACCCGCCCGGCGGCTCGCCGGGTTACGGCTGGATCCGTGGCGCTACCCGCCAAGACCTCGACATTCGCCCTGCCGGCAAAGCGTTCCCGCAAGATGGCGACAAAATCCGGGTCCACCTCGAGGGCGAGGACGGTGTCGCAATCGACAATGCAGTCGGTGATGGTGCCTCGCCCAGCCCCAACCTCGAGAACCCGCAACCCCAGGTGGGGGCGCGCGGCACTGAAGATCCAGTCCCGGTAGCGCAGAGCATCCTCCAGGATCTCCTGTGTCTTGGGTTGGGCAGGTGAAGGCCGGTCGAAGGCTGGCGAGGCTAGCGCTCCGATTCTTCCTGCCAGTTCAACGACTGGAGCCCGAACGCGAACCCAACCGTCACGCCCCCCATGATCAGCAGACTCTGGGCAAGGGATGCCAGCGGAAGCTCCACAGACAGCGGCGGGTTGTGAAACAGCCAGTTGGCGGCGAGTACCCCATCGATAAGCAGGCCAACCGAGACCGCCGCTAAACCCGCAAGACCAGCCCGGGTCGGGAATTTCTGCCCGGCCACAAAGGCCAGCCGGCTGCGGCGGCGTGGGGCTATCAACCAGGACCGACGGGTGACGACCAGCGCGATCAGCACCAGTTGCAGGCCGAGAGTCATTGCGATGCTGGAAAAGAACACAGGTTGCCAGCGCAAGGAGCCGACCGGGACACCGCCAGGACTAAAGAAGCTCAGCAGACTGACCACCGCTCCGAGAAGGAACACGGTTACGCCCGGGCCCAACAGGAGAAGGTCCGGGGCGAGCCACAGGATCAGCTTCAAATTGCTCCAACCGTCGGCGAAGGTGCTCAGCTTCGACTCGCCGACTCGCTCCCGATAGCCGGCAGGAAACTCGAGGTACCGAAGCTGTGCTTGGCCGGCACGCACGTGCATCTCGGACATGTACTCGAAATGGACTCCACGCAGGCCAAGACCGATGACAACATCGCGGCGGAAGGCCCGAAAGCCTGACGATCCGTCGCCGAGGCGAATCCCTCCGGCCGCGCGCCCCATCAGGAACGAGAGCACCGGTGTCCCCAGGTGCCGGTGCAGGATGGGCATCGATTGCGGCGTGGCGGCTTCGAGGCGAGAGCCGATAACGATGTCGGCTTGGTCCCGCGCCACCGGTTCCACCATCTCGGGAATCCTTGTCAGGTCGTATGTCCAGTCCGCGTCAGCCATGACCACTATCGATCCGCGCGCCGCCTTGATGCCGGTTCGGAGCGCGTTCCCATAACCCCTGGCGGGCTCGTGGATCACCCTGGCGCCCGCGACCTCGGCGGCCTTGGCGGAGCCATCGGTGGAGCCGTTATCGACAACAACAACCTCGCCGTCGATCCTCGCCCTGGCCATGGTGCCGAGAGCCTCGCGGACGCAATCACCTACGGAACCCTCTTCGTTGAGGCAGGGGAGCACGACCGAAACTGTCTCAGCCAGCGCCGGCCCAGTTCCGGCGGTCCCGAGATCAGCGGCCAATGGAAGTCTTCCTGGACATCTTCCAGCACGATAGACGATTGCCGGCCGAATTCATTGCGCTGGTGTCGAGGCAGCCCGCTGCGATGGTCGGGGGCCTTGGCGCGTTGCTCATAATGCTGCGGGTGCACCGGGTATCAAGGCAATGACGGATCGCGTGAGGATCGCAGCGCTGCTGTTCGGCCTGGCTGCACTCGTATATGTCATCACCGCGCCGGGGCATATGCAGACAGGCGACAACCGTTCCGAACTGGCTACGGCGCAGTCGATCGTTGCCCGGGGCGATTTCACGGTGAGGCCCAACCAGCCCAACGTCTACGTCCCGTCCGTCATCTCTGACGACGGCCTTCCCTACGGCCCCTACGGCATCGCCGCATCACTGGTGCTGGTTCCCGTGGTCCTGGTCGGCAATCTCGCCGACTGTCCGGACCAGCCCGGCGGCTGCCCCGCGAGTGTCCAGCACACCACCGAATTCGCCGCATCGTTCGTTTGCGCCATCTTTGCAGCGCTCGCCGTGGTGGTGCTGTTCCTATTTGCGCTTGATCTCGGCGCGAGCCTCACTGCAGCCGTGGCCCTTGCCTTGATGTTTGGCCTCACGACGATTGAGTGGCCTTACGCCCACGACGCGTACGACATCGGTCCGGCTACCCTCTTCATCCTCCTCTCACTCTTCAGCCTCCATCGAGGGCTGCAACGACAACGGGCCGGGTGGTTGGCGGTGTCGGGAGCCGCGATCGGTCTGGCAATTCTCACGCGAATAACTGCCGTGTTATTCCTCCCGGTATTTGGCCTCTACTTGCTGGCCGGCGCCCGCACCGAACATCGACGCGATGCGCTCACATTTGTGGCCGCATGGGGCGGCCCCGTTGCCATAGCGTTCGCTGTGGCCGGCTGGTACAACTGGGTCCGCTTCGGAACGCCGTTCGAGGGAGGCCAATCCCGCATCGGAGCCGCCACCTTCTCCACCCCGCTGTTGACGGGAGTGATGGGGCAGTTGTTCAGCCCCGGGAAGAGCCTGATTCTGTTTTCGCCTCCGCTCCTGGTTGGGCTTGCCGGTCTGCCCGCCTTCATGCGCAAGAACTTTGGCCTGGGCATGGTCATCGTCGGCGCGGCGGCCATAAACATCGCCTTCTTCGGGAGGTATTACGAGTGGGCAGGCGACTATGCCTGGGGCGCCCGCTACATCGTTCCGCTGACCGGCTTGCTGTTGTTGCCCGCGGTGGCCGTCCTGTCTGGCTGGCGCAGCCTCCCCCTGGTCGCGCGGGCCGGCATCATTGTCGCCGCCGTCGCCGGATTCGCGATCCAGATCCTGGGCGTAACCATCGACTACCTGCATCAGATGCTGCTGGAGCGTTTCGAGGGCGTCGATCCACGGACATATTGGTCGTTGCCATATTCAGCGATCTGGCGCCATGCAGTCGCGTTCGGGCAGATTCTCAGCGGCAACGCCCCTTACCCATCTGACCAGGTGCCGATGGACCTGACACTGGGTTTGCCGCAGTTCACAACCTTCGACTTCTGGTGGGTCTATGCCTGGTTCAACGGCACCAACCCGATCTTGATCGTCGCGATCGTGGGCTCTGCCATCCTGCTGATCGTGGCTCTGGGCTACAAACTCTGGTGGCGACTCTCGCAGGGGCCCATCCGTCCCGTACTGCCAACTGAGCGGAACCCAAAGGCCCCCCGTTGAGAATAGGCAGCTACCTAACTCGACTTGGCTGTATCCCTGAGAGGCTAGAACGCGTGACTTCGATATCAGAGTTCCGACGGCGCCTATCGCACCACGGCCTGCTACGAGGCGTCCGCGCAGCTGCCGGCGCTTCGTCGCTGCTCCTCACCGCAGCGTTGCTTTCAGCATGTGGATCAAGCGCCGCGGGATCTGATGCCCAGCAGGCCAGTGCCCTGCTCAGCGCCGGCCTCCAGGCTGCTGGCAAAGGCAACAATACCGAGGCCGCCAGCGACTACCACAAGTGCCTGAGCCACGATCCCAGGAACAAGTTCTGCAACTACAACCTTGGCGTCATCGAACAGGGCGCCGGACGGAACCAGTCCGCGGAGGTCTTCTATCGGGCCGCCCTGGACAGCGATCCAAACTTCGTACCCACCCTGTACAACCTCGCTCTGATCCGCGAAGTCGTCTCGCCACAGGAGGCCGAGAATCTCTACAGGCACGCGATTGCAGTCCAGCAAGACTATGCGATAGCGCATCTCAACCTTGGCTTCCTGCTGCGGCAGGAAGGGCGTAACGCCGAGGGCAACGCCGAGCTTCTAACGGCGACTCAGTTGGACCCCAAGTTGGCTTCGCGAATCCCCGCGGGTCTGAATCTGAGTCCTCCACACCCGACGCCGTCTCCGTCGCCGACCCGGTAGAACAGCCGCCGGACACCACCGTAGTGGCTGGTCGGGAGACCCACCAGCCGTCATCATTCGGCAAATATGGGTGAGCTCCGCAACGCCGTGAAGACGACTGCTCGTCGAATCGCCGGCTGGAGCTCGACCCCGGGTGGCCTCGGCTGCATCTTCGCTGCCGGCCTTGGCATTCGAGTTTGGCTGGCGCCAAACGGCGGGTTCCCGGGCGACCTGCTGGTCCAGCAGCGGTGGGAAGACCAGCTGGCGAACCAGGATTGGTCTCAATTCAGCGACAGTTCCACGTTCGTCTACTATCCGTACCTCTACGTCCTGTATGGCCTCGGTCAGGTGACCAGGCTTGTATTCCAGACCGGGCCATCCTGGACGATGCTGAAGATCCCGCCCATCCTGGCGGACCTGGGTCTGGCTTGGGTCGCGATGCTCCTC
This sequence comes from Chloroflexi bacterium UBA4733, assembly GCA_002404055.1. The sequence continues at coordinate 1,909 of DHIZ01000001.1, read as the reverse complement.
GCCCAGCGCCTGACCCCAAGGGAAGTCCAACGCAAGCTCCCGGTGCGCGGCCTGGCGGCAGCCGCGATCTTGCTGAACCCAGCGGTGTTCTTTGTCTCGGCACTCTGGGGCCAGGCCGATTCCGGCGGCGCGCTGCTGGTGATGGCGTCGCTCCTCTTCCTCGCCACCGGTCCCGTCAGGTTGTATCGCGAGGCCGTCGCCGCGGCCCTGTTCGGCCTCGCGCTTGGGATCAAACCCCAGCTTGGCGTCATGTTGCCGCTGCTCCTCCTGGTCCTTGTCCGTCGCCACCTGATTGGCAACCGACTGCTGGACCGCAGGAGCTTGGCAATGGTAGCCGTGCGCATCGGCGGACTCGGAGCGCTTGCGGTGGCGGTGGTCCTCCTTGTCCCCCTGCCATTCGGTTTTGACCTGGCCGGAGTCGCGTACTACTACTTCCACGCGCCGACATACGCGTTCACGAGCGTGAACGGCTTCAACTTCTGGGGGGCGCTGGGCTTCTGGATCCCGGACCTCGAGGGCCCCAACGCTTACACCCTCCTCGGAGTGCCCGCCCTCTGGATCGGCGTTCTGCTGTTCGCCGCTGGCACCGTGGCCTTGCTCGCCCGAGCCTGGCGAGCCCTCGCCGACCATGAGGGCGACGGCCGGGTGCTCGTGTTTGGATTGGCAGCCTTCACATGCCTGACGTTTGCGGTTCTGACCAGGGTTCACGAGCGCTACCTATTTGATGCCATCCCCGCCCTCGCGGTCCTGGTGGCGTCCCGCCCGATGCGACGCGCCCTGGTTGCCCTGTCGGCGCTGGTACTCATCAACCTGTATTTCCCCTATGTGTATTTCGTCGAGCTGTACGGCCAGCACACCTTCATCAAGATCGACTTTCTCTACAACCTGCTGTTTGGCGTGGGCCAGGACAGCCCTGAAAAGAAGGTCCTCAGCGTCATCACCGGGGTGGCCTGCCTGGTGGTGGCCTGGTTTGGGTGGCGCTGGCTCAGATCACGAGGGCTGAGGTCCGACGTGCCGGAGGCCGGCGAGGCGGAGCCGAACGAGACGGCACCGAGCCCCACCCTGGCGGCCGGCATCTCCCCCGCGGCTACTCTGTGGCGGCTCATCTCCGTCGTCCCTGCCCAACCCGCGGCAAGCGGCATCGAGCCATCCACGCGGCCGAGGTGGCAGCGGTGGGCGCCCTGGAGTCTGGTGGCCTTCGCCTGCGGTTTCAACCTGTGGGCACTGAACGCGGAGGCGACTGCCGTCCACGAGCTCAACGACGCCTCATACCACTTCGCGATGCTGAGGTGGGCCAGGGGCGTGATCGACTCGGGCAAGCTGCCGCTCGACGGCTGGTACCCCAACCTGGGCCTCGGCCTGGCTCAGTTCCACCACTACCAGAGCCTCCCCCATGTGATCGGGGCGTACATCTCGCTCCTGTCAGGCACGGCGACGACCTTCTACTGGGCGCTCTACCTGCTTCTCGCCCTGTGGCCAATCAGTGTCTACCTCTGCGCCCGCTGGCTGGGCTGGGACACCTGGACCGCCGCGGCGGCGGCGCTGGTTTCGCCCATCCTGATCAGCGTCTCCGGCTACGGCTACGAGCACGGCAGCTACACCTGGCGCGGGTATGGCACCTGGTCCCAACTGTGGGGGATGTGGCTGCTGCCGTTGGCCTGGGGACTTAGCTGGCGCGCCGTCAAGGGGGTCGGGTCGCTGGCGCTGGGGGCCGTCGCGGTGGCTCTGACGGTGGCGTGCCACCTGCTCACCGGCTACCTGGCGCTCCTCTCCATCGGCGTCTGGGTCCTGGCGGCGCCGGCGCAATTCCTGTCCCGCGTCCGACGAGCCGCCGCGGTGGGCATGGGGGCGCTGCTGGTGGGATCCTGGGTCATCGTTCCCCTGCTGGTGGACAGCGCCTATGCGGCGC
>DHIZ01000139.1 GCA_002404055.1 Chloroflexi bacterium UBA4733 | reverse complement strand
GGTGAAGCGGATCACCTTTTGCCCCCCTTCAACCTCGTGTATTAGTTCAGCGGCGCGCACATACCGCTCCACGGCTACCAAGTAGAAGCTGAAGTCGATCTCCTGCTGCCGACGTGCGGCAAAGAATGCGTGGACCTGCTCGAACTCCTGGGGCTCGTAACGGGGCAAAGGCTCCGACACGCGGGCTTGCTGTTGGTGCACCGCCGCATGCCAAGTGTCACATTGCCCACGGGCGACCACAGCCTTGCGGTGCCAGTCCTTCGAATTCCAGTCCATTGTTTGTCCTCTATGAACGGTAAGGCGCCGGACTTCGCTAGCCAGTTACCTTGCTGCGAACCCTAGCTCAGGACGCTTGATGCGCGTCAAGAGTGCTTCCGGCACGCTGGCATGGCCTGCGCACACGCTCTCCGGAGCCGGCGTTTAGCGCCTCTAGATCGGCTGGCGCGCCTTCCACAGAGCTAGATCCCCCGAGAGAGCTGGAGCCGGGGCTGCTACTCCTCCGCTGCGAGGGCGGTGGCGATGGCGCACCCAGGACGGTGGCCGTCACCATCCGGCGGTTCCACGCCCATGCACTCCGGGCACACCCCGACGGACGCGGCCGGCGTAAGGCCCGACCACTGGTGCCTCTCCAAGAGGCGACGAAGCTCGGCGTTCTTAGCCCGAAAGTGGTCTACCTCATCAGCGCTCATCTGGTCTCCTCCGTTGAGTTGGAGATGCCGGAGGTGGGAGAGTACATGCCGCCGAGCCGGCTACAAGCGGCGGCCGCCGAGGCGTCCAAGGCCTGACGCCGGCGCCGCCCGCCTGACACCATAGAGAGGTGGCTGGCAAATCCGACCCGGCGTACGAGAACGCCGTAACCGAGCTCACCGGGGCCGATCCGGACGAGTTCATAGCCCGCCGCAAGGAGCTGGCTCAGGAGCTGCGCCAGGCCGGCGACCGCGACGCCGCCGCCACGGTACTGGCCATCCGCAAGCCCTCGGCCACGGTCGCGCTGGCCAACAAGGTCGCCCGCTATGACCCGGAACGGATCGAGGCCCTGCTGACGGCGGGGCGGCAGCTTCAGTCGGCGCAGGAGTCGGTGTTCGCCGGCACGCGCGGCGCGTCCGACCTGCTGCGCGCGGCGTCGGCGTCGTTCCAGCAGGCGCTCGACCGGGTGGCCACGCAGTCGGCAAAGATGCCCGGGAGTCGAGCCACGGCGGAGCCGGTGCGCCGCCAGCTTCGCGACCTCCTGGCGGCGGCGGCGCTGGGACCGCAGGAGATGCGAGACGCGCTGGCGCGCGGCCGGATGCTCACAGGGCCGCCGCCGCTTGGCTTTGGCGGGCTCAGCGCCATGCCGGAGGTAGCGGAGGGCGAGTCGGCCACGGAGCCCGCGACCCGGGCGCAGCCGGCGACGCCGAAGCGCAACGTAGAGGCCGAGCGCCGGGCCGCCAGGCTTGCCGCCGCCCGGGAGCGCCTCAACGCCGCGCACGAACGCGTCCGGGAGGCGGAGGCGCACGCCGCCAAAGTCGAAATGGAGGCGCGGCGTGCCGAGGCCGAGGCCGTCAAGCTACGCCGCGACGCCGAGACGGCCCGGTCGCGGGTGGAGGAGAGGCGCCGTGCGGCCGACAAGCTGGCCGTCGAAGTGGATCAGCTCAAGTAGAGCTCGAGGTCGTGGATCGAACCCTCGCCATCAGGCGCGCCAAGCCGAGTGACGTCCCGACCATAGCGCGGCTGATTCGGGCGCTCGCAGAGTATGAGCGCCTCGCTGAGGAGGTGACGATGACCGAGGACGTCCTGGCCGAGTCGCTGTTCGGTGATCGGGCGTACGCCGAGACGCTGCTGGCCGAGGACAACGGGGAGCCGGTTGGATTCGCGCTCTTCTTCCACAACTTCTCGACGTTCCGGGGCAAACCTGGCATCTACCTCGAGGACCTGTTCGTGATGCCGGAGCATCGCGGCGGAGGGGTGGGCGGTGCCCTGTTTGAGCGCCTCGCCTCCATCGCGGTCGAGCGTGGCTGCGAGCGCTTCGAATGGGCCGTGCTGGACTGGAACGCCGACGCCATCGGCTTCTACGAGCGGCTCGGAGCCCGGCCGAACGCCGATTGGACGATTTACCGGCTCAGCGGTGAAGCGCTCCGCCAGCTCGCCTCGCCGTCGCGACCCTAGGTTGGCGCGCTCGAGTCACGCTTACCCTCTTCGGCAGCAGTCGCGCGTGCCAGGCGCGCTTCTCTTCGGCGGCGCGGCTGCCGCGGTCATCGCCCTCCACCTCGCCACCAACGGCACCCTCGGCTTCCACACCGACGAGCTCTACTACCTCGACGCCGGGCGCCATCCGGCGTTCGGCTACGTCGACTTTCCGCCGGTCGTTCCACTCCTCGCTCGGCTGGAGACCGGGCTGCTTGGGGTCAGTCCCTGGACGCTTCGCCTGCTGCCGACGCTTTTGGGCGGATTCATGGTCGGGCTCACCGGGGCCTACGTGCGACGGCTGGGCGGGTCGCTTCGGCTCCAGGCAATGGCGCTGCTGGTCGCGATTGCGCTGCCTCTCTTCCTTGGCGCGAACTGGGTGTTCCAGACCGTGACGTTCGACCAGGTGACCTGGGTGGTCGCGCTCTACTGGATGCTCTGCCTGGTGGTCGACGGGCGGCCGCGGTACTGGATCTACCTGGGCATCACGCTCGGGATCGGTCTGGAGGTGAAGTACACGATCGTCGGTCTGATCGCGGGCATCGTCGTCGCCGTGCTCGCAACGCCGTCGCTGCGGATGCAGCTGCGCACCAAACACCCGTGGATCGCCGCCGCGACCGTGCTCATCATCTGGGCTCCGAACCTCGTGTGGCAGGGCATCGAAGGCTTCCCGACGCTGGCGTACATCACCAACCATCAAGGGTCTGGCGGCGGTCCAGGGATCTATCTCATCGAGATCGCCGCATACATGCTGTTCCTGCTACCGGTGTGGCTGGTGGGACTGACGTCGCTGCTGCGCGATCGAACGCTGCGGCCGATCGGGATCGCCAGCGTGGTCCCGCTTGTCCTTTTCCTCTTCATCGGCAAGTCGTACTACGCCGCCGGGACGGTTCCCATCGCTTTGGCACAGGGCGTCATCGCGATCTCACACGTCAACCGTCCGCGGTTGCGCATCGGCCTTGAGATTGCCGTTGTGGTGGCGGCCCTCCTGGAGTTCGTAGCCTTTCTCCAGCTCATCGTCCCGATCACGCCTCCGGACCGGATCCACGCCGCCGGGCTCGACGCCAAGAACGAGCTCTTTGCCGACAGCGTCGGATGGGACGATGTCGCGAGGCAGGTGACCACGATCTACGACAGCCTGCCCGCTGCGGAGCGCGGCAGCACAGCCATCATTTCGCATTACTACGGGGTGCCCGGGGCTCTCCAGGTGTACGGCAATCCCAAGGGTGTACCCGCTGTCGTCAGTCCGCAGCTGAGCGACTACTACTGGCTCCCCGAGCACCTCGATGCAACCCAGGCGCTGATGGTCGACTACGAACCGTCTGACGTCGCGTGGATGTGCACGTCACCAAAGCTGATCACTCGCCTCACCGTGCCGTACGACGTCAAGGGCCTGGAGCAGGGCGCGCCCGTGACCCTCTGTCAGCTGAAGGCCCCGATCCCGCAGGTCTGGCGACAGCTTCGCTATTTCGCCTGAGAGCCTGCCGCCGGCTCGAACTCCACTACTACGACAATGCCCGAGGCGAATGTTTGCGTCCCGGTCAGCCTCAGCGCACGCTCTCCATCTGCGCGATTGCCATGTTCCGGCCGGCGGATTTCGCAATGGGCACTCGGGTCTGGACCCAAGGGGTGGTTCGTGTCGCTCAAACGGAATTCCAGCCGTTCATCGCGCGGTTGACATCGCCGTCGATCGCGAAGACGGTATCCCCGCGCCATTAGGCGAGACCCGACCTCGGGCAGCCCGTAGGTTCACATCCGCTTCAGATGTCGTCATCTGTGCGCTGGTTGCGTGAACCGTCGGACAGTTGTCTCTCATTGATGCAGCACCGACCGCGGATCGGTCAGCCTGAGTGTCAGGGCGGGCTCGCGTCAACCGTTGGTCCCGTTGCACGCGTGGACGTCGGTGCTGAGGATAAGTAGTATCTGGTGCCGTGGCCAAGCCGACGGGCTCCAAGAACTTCAGCACCGTAGAAGCCGAGCGGCTTAAGGAACTAGCCGCTCAGGGTCTGAGTAAGACCGAGGTCGCCCGGGCAATGGGTCGGTCGTACTGGGCGGT
>DHIZ01000392.1:6187-24981 GCA_002404055.1 Chloroflexi bacterium UBA4733 | reverse complement strand
TCGAAGCGTTCCCAGGCGGCGCCGCCAAGCGCGATCTCCGGTCCGTCGTTGGGCAGGTAGGAGCCAAGGTCGTGGCCGCGGTTGTTGCCGGCCAGCACCCGGTAGCCGGCCGACGCGAAGGTGGCGCCGAACAGTTGGTGTAGGCGCTGGTAGAAGTGGCTGCCGGCCCCGTGGACCAGCAGGACCTTGCCGCACGGCGGCCTGTCAGGCTCAAAGACGATGCCGTCCAACGGCACGCCATCGGCGGCAGTGGCCCGCACGAAGCGGATGCGCGGTGTTTCCACTTGCGGCCCCCCGAATCATAGGCGAATAGCCGCCGGCAGCGTTCGCCCGGAACGGTGCAGGCAGCATACCAGGCGCAAAGGAGTTGCTTGGCGGAAGCCCTGTTTGCAGCGGCGCCAGATTGCTCGGCATTGCCCCTGTCGCACAAGACAAGCCGGAGCGGAAAAGCATGCAAGAGGCCGCGCCGAGCGCTGCACGGCGCAGCGCTGTTCCGCCGGCCGGCATGGCATGGGAGGCGTTCGTGCTCAAACTGGTAGACCTCTTCCCCGACCCCACCGACCGCCAGGTGATCGAACTGATGGCCGAAGGGGAGCGCGCGATGGCGCGCTATGCCCAGGCGCTTGGCTGCGTACACCTGGATGCCGAAGCGCAGCGGCGGCGGGTGGAGCAGGCCAAAGAGCGCATCCGCCTGCGACTGAAGCGCTACGGGATACGCCTCCATGCGTGAACTGCACGATGGAATCCCCGCTGATAATTGGGCGCGTCGTCGTGCCGGCCTCGTACGGGGCAGTCCTTGACAGGCGGTCGCCATAGTGTAGACTCTGGATATGGTCCCCGGTGTTGCCCGGTGTTGACTGTATGCGAAAGGAGTGTCACGTGGCCTATCCCACCATCACCCGTCGTGCCCTACTGGATCGATGCCGCGCCGGTATATTGGGCACGGCGGCGGTCAGCCTGCTGGCCGCCTGCGGGGGAACCGCAGCAGTGAGTACCAGTTCCGGCACGGTATCTGCCGGTGTCGCCGCGAGTACCAGCAGCGTCGCGCCTGCTGCCACGGCGGCGACGGCCGCCAGCACGACTGCCAGCGCCGTGGCAACAGCCGCCAGTTCGACCACCAGCAAGGCCGCGGCGGCGAGCACGAGCGCGGCGGCCGCCGTACCAACCGTTCCGGCTGGAACCGTCGACTTCTGGCAGTGGGGCAGCGGCTACGTCCCCGGTTTCAACATCCTGGCGGACAACTTCAACAAATCCCAGAAGGTGCAGGTCGCCGCGGCGAACCCCTCCGACTATTGGAACAAGGTGGTCACGACGCAGGCCGGCGGAACGGGACCGGACGTCTTCCTCATGAACAACGTCAACTTCAAGCAGTGGGCGCACAACAAGAGCGTCGCCGACGTGTCGAGCTATCTCAACACCGACAAAACCGCCACCGCCAGCCTGCAGGCCATGACCCCGTCTCTGGTGGACTGGTATCACTACCAGGGGAAGGCGATGGGCGTACCCTGGGACTTCAGCGCCGGCGCTGTAGGCTTCAATATCGACCAGCTCCAGACTGTCGGTCTCACGTCGCCCAACACTCAAGGCAAGCAGTGGGACTGGAATATGATGCGCGACTACGCAACCAAGCTCACGCAGAAGACGAGTAGCGCCATCACGCGTAGCGGCATCTGGATCGGCGCCGGACTGGAGAACGGCTACTACTCCTTCTGCGTGGCCAACGGCGGCAGCTTCTTCAACCAGAACCTGGATCAATGCACCATCGCCTCACCCGAAGCGATCGCGGGCCTCGATTTCGTCCTGACAATGCTCAAAGACGGCATCGCTGCGACCAACGCCTTTAAGACCGCTGCCAACAAAGCAGTGCCGACTGGTGGCACCGCCTTCACTGATGGCGCCACGGCCATGGACTTTGAAGGCGACTGGAACTTCACCACCTGGGAGAAAGCGAAGAGCCTCAACTGGGATGCCACGATCTTCCCCTACTCCCCGACCACCGGTAAGACCGCCAATACGTCGAACTTGCGCGGCCTTGTGATGAATCCGCAGGCCAAGAACAAGGACAACGTCTGGACCTGGATGGCGTACTTGATGACCAAGCCGGTGCAAGACCAGATTCCGACGTTACTGGGCGAAATCCCGGCGAACACAGCCTCGGCCACGGCAAACTATATCGATCCGACGAAAGGCGGCCCGCCGCCCGGGCGCAAATACTTGCAGCCCGATCTGGATGCCACGACACCCCTGCCGGCCAGCGACCTGATCTCCTGGAACGACATCGTCAAGTTCGCCTACGGCAAGTCGATCACCGATGCCTTTGCCCTCCAGTTGCCGGCGGCCGACGCCTTGAAGCAAGTCCAGGATGGAGTGAACGCCATCATCACGGCCAACAAGGGCAAGTAGCCAGAGCGCTGCACCGGGCATCTGGCCGCCTCACGCTCAGCCGTGTTCGGCGGCCAGACCTGCTGTCACTTTGCCAGCTTGCTGGAGGTCTCCCGTGTGCCACCACGTTGTGGGGGAGGCAATCCGCCGTCACGAACTCGGTGGGCCTTCCACGGCCCGGAGGATCGGTGCTGCCAGGTAGATGCGGCGCCAGGCCCGGCCGGTGATCTCTTCGAGAATCCCCTCCTCCTGGAGGACCTGTACCGCCGATCTCGCTGCGGGGGACGAGATGTGGAGTATCTCCGTAACCCGTGCGACCGTGACGTAAGGGTTGAGGAAGAGGGCGTCGAGTAAGGCCAGCGCTTTGGGCTTGTCCCGCAGACGCATTCGATAGGTTTCGCGCAGATTCATGAGATTGCTTGCCTGGCGCATTGCCGCCTGAGCCGTCTCCGCGACGCCCGTCAGAAAGAAGCGGAGCCATGCCGTCCAATCACCATGGGTGCGGACACGTTGGAGCAGGTCGTAGTAGTCCAGGCGGTGGGCCTCGATGTAGGCGGAAAGGTAGAGGAGCGGCTGAGAGAGGCGGCCGCGTTCCAGCAGGAAGAGGGTGATCAGCAGCCGACCCAGGCGGCCATTGCCGTCGAGGAAGGGATGGATCGCTTCAAATTGCTCATGGATGAGCGCGCATTGGATGAGATCCGGCATCGTGCCGCGCTCGTGTAGAAAGCGCTCCCAGAGGTCGAGCGCTTCCAGCATTTCCGCTGGTGGCGGGGGCACGTAGGGTGCGGTATTCGGATTACTGCCGCTGGGGCCGATCCAGTTCTGGGTACGTCGGAATTCACCAGGCGTGGCATGGCCGCCGCGCACGCCGGCCATGAGCCGTTCGTGCAGTTCGCGGACCAGTCGGAGCGAGAGCGGCAACTGTTCCAGGCGAGCGATGCCATATTCTAATGCCGTCACGTAGTTGCGCACTTCCTCGATATCTGCGGCGTGGCCATGATCCGCCACCTCGCCCGCTTCGTCCAACAGCAGGTCCGAGAGGCTGGCATGGGTCCCTTCGATGCGTGAGGAGAGGACGGCCTCACGTCGCACGTAGGGGGCAATCAAGAGGTGCGGGTTGGGAAGATGACGGCCAAGGCCGGCAAGCTCGCTCAAGGCGGCGTCGGCACGTGATAGGGCCAGCACCAGGTCGGCGTCGTAGGTAAGTCGCGGCGGCAGAGGCGAAGGGAGAAACGCCACGAAGCCGTGCAATGTTGTGATGACACGGCCAGCTTGCGGGGCCTGGAAATCGGCGGCATTCACAACCACAACCTCGCCACATTGAAAGCCCGCTTTCAAAGTGCGGACCGCATTGAAAGCATACCGGCCAAATCTTTCAAAGCGTGTGCCGAACCCAGGCGACGATTTGCTCGACCGGGCAGTGGCGGCCCGCACCTTTGCTAACGTTCGCGCCAGGGTATATAGTGACGGTGTCCTGGCGGTGTGGCAAAGCCGCAGGAAGCATTTGATGCCGCGTGCGGCATGGAAGACCGGGTGGAAAGGGGCGTGGAAACGGAACAGGTGATCGGCAAACAACGGCAGCAGGTGCTCATGCTCTACCTGTCGAACTCGGCGCTGGATAGCGCGGTCGTCGGTTGGGCGATGTATGACGGCACCGGTAAGACGGCCCATACGACGGGCGACGGCGACACTCCTCCCTATGCCAGCGGGCTGGACGCGCTCAAAGACGGCTGGCGACTGTTGCAGATAGCGCAGATGATCCCGCCCTACCCCGGCGACGAGTACGCGACCTCCTTCCTGAAGCACGAGTGTATTTTTGAACGATTGGAGTCGATTGATGGCTGACCGCAGCACTCTCCTGACCACGAAGCAGATGGCGAGCTTCGCCGCCGCCGGTTTCTTACGCTTTGACGCCCTGGTACCGGACGAGCTAAACCAGGCGGCGATGCGCGATCTGGAGTCGAAGGTACCGGGCGCGCCGGCGGGGACGCCGCTCTGGCAGACCTATCCGGCAGCGTCGACGATGGGGACGATTCTGCGCCTGCCCCAGATTCAGGGTCTCATCGCCAGCCTGGTGGGGCCGGAGCCGCTGTTCGACCACCACGCCATCCACGTTCGCCAGGCGGACGAAGCCAGGGCGCAGGCGCTGCATGCCGATGCCATCATCGACACGCGGCTGCCGGCCTTCGACATCCAGCTCATGTACTACCCGCACGACGTGCCGCTGGAGATGGGTGGCACCTTGCTGGTGCCCGGCAGCCACCTGCGCCGCATCAACGAGAGCGATATCGGCCGCTACCAGAACCTGCGCGGCCAGGTGCCGTTGGTGTGCCTGGCCGGGACGCTGCTGGCCTTGCATCATGGACTGTGGCACTGTGGGCGGCAGAACACGACCGGGCGGATGCGCTACATGTTCAAGGTGCGGCTCAACCCTACAGTGCGCCAGGTCAAGCTCTGGAACACCGACGATCTGGGCGACCCGGAGGTAGCGCGCATCCTGGGCAAGAGCTATCCCTGGTACGAGGCGGCCAGCGGCCGGTTGGAGATCGTCAACCGCAGCAAGTTCTGGCGTTACCTCACCGGCGACGACACCTATGACACCGCCTACTGGCTGACCCGTCTGGAGAACAGCCCCTCGACGCTGTATCACGGCTGAGGCTTCTTGCTGGATGATCCCAGCTTCGCAGCTTCCGACCAATTCAGCCGAGTGGTAGCCGAACACTTCCCGAAGCGTTCGGCGCACAGCCCGGCCGTCAGGCAGATTGGCGGCGCTGGCGCAGCGCGCGCAGCTTCTCCAGGGTCCACATGCGCATGAGCGTGGTCGGTCCCACCCCCAGTTCCCGCGCCTCGGCGTAGAGTTGCTGCCACTGCGCGTCGGACAGCCGGACCGCCACCACCTTGTCGAGAGGCTGCTTGAACGTCAGCTCCTCCGCCAGAGGTTCGGTGCCTTCCCAGGCATCCCCGCCAGCGTCAATGCGGGCGATCTCGCGCTCGAGCTCCGCGTCCCGCGCCTCCATCTCCTCGAGCGATACGGTCATCTACCGAACTCCTTCCTGAAAGAGCCGGGCCGTGGCATTCCGTCCCTGCCGCACCTGGCGGTCGCCGGAGCGACAGGCCTCGTCGACTTCCGCCCAACTCACCCCGTGCTTTTGTTCGATCTTGTCCAGAATGTGGTCATCCACCTCGAGGCTATCGATGCGCATGCGCCATCCCTTGGTCCCCGTACCCCTGTCGGGAGGAAGTATAACGTCGCAATACGACCACGATGAGCGTGTGCTACGCTGGCAGCGGAGGAGATGCCCATGCCGCCAGGGGCCACGTTCATCGGAGACGAATCTGTTTTCTCCGCAAAGCACTTGAAGGCGTCACTTGGCCGCACCGGCAAGGAAAGGAACATTCAGTCTTCGCGAGGATGTTCTGACCGCCGTGGATCAGGCAGCAGGCCATGGGGTAGCGCCTACTGCGGTATGCTAACAGCAAGCAGAGAGGGGCCTTGCCATGGCTGACCAGGAGCAGCATGCCTATCGTTGGGTCGATCTCCGTGCCGACGGTACGTATCTTCACAACCCCGATGCGCCCGAAGTGACGCCCGGTGGAATAAACGTCTCCGCGCTCCGTCGCAACCTGCTGCTCACGCCCGAGGAGCGGTTGAGGCGCATGGCCGCCTCGGTGCGCATGGTTGAAAAGCTGCGCAGTGGATTCCGGTCGCGCCGCCATGGCGTCCTTTGAACCGGACCGTCTTCTACTCGTGCTCGCTGAGCGTGGAGTGGACTTCCTGGTGATTGGAGGGATCGCAGCCACGCTTCATGGCAGCCGTCAGATGACGGACGATGTGGATGTCCTGTTTGAGCGCTCTCGGGAGAATCGCGAACGCCTCGCCATGGCGTTGGATGCCCTGAATGCCCACCTGTTTACGCCGCCGAGCGTTCCAACACCGCTGGCCCGTCGGCGGCCGTGGGACGAGGACACGCCAGGGACCGGCGGACGCCTTACCGCGGAATATCTCGGTTTATGGAACAGCTACCATTTCGTGACGCCATACGGCGACTTCGACTGTATGGTCACCGTGCCGGGCGCCCCCGCCTATCCGGAGGCAAGAGAGCGTGCTGGTGAGGCTCCGCTGGAAGGCTACACGATCCGCGTTGTTGATATCGATGATCTCATCGCCATGAAGCGCGCAACAGCACGCCCGAAAGACCTTGCTACGGTGGATGAACTGCTGGAACTGCGTAAGCTCATCGAGCAGGAGCGCGCCCATGGCGAAGGTGATGATCAGGAGCTGCCCCCGGCCGCTGATTTGGCGCAGTAGGGCAAGGCAAGCGGAAGGCCGGTACGGGCGGCTATGGGCATACTGGCTGACCAGCCTGGAGAACAGCCCTTTGACGCTGTATCATTGCTGATGTGGATCATAGCGTTGAGGTGAGCGCTTGGGTATGGCGGCGAATGTTGGTGGCCTGCTCCTCGGCATTGCCGGTGTCGTGGCAGGGCTTCTTGTCGCTCGATGGGAGGACGCCAGGCGCCACAGGATGCTGCAACTTGCCGGTTCTCAAGGATCGAAGGCGACGATTATTGTTGAGGTGAGACGGGCCAATGGCGAGATCAAGCGTTACCCCGTTAACCCGGAGGAAGAAGAAGGCATCCGTAACCTCCTGAGAGCGGCTGAGGATGCGAGGGTCCAACCGCCAGGCGAGGCCGTTGGCGCGCATTCCTAACCTCGGCCTTTCCCATGCGTTCAGCGCAACCCGCCGGTACCAGTTCGACCTCCGATTCAATCAGCGCGGGAGCAATCGGCGCGGGCGGGGGAACAATTTTCACAGAGTCTTCTACGCATCATCAACGGCCATCACTCGTCAGATGAGGCAAGAGCCAGAGCGCGGTCTGATTTGGAGGCACTGCACGTACAGAGGGCGAGATTGGACCTGGACCGTTTCAATGCGTTAGTCCTGAAGCAGTGAGACATGAACAGCGTTTCAAACGGTGGCACAGGCGGTGAGGATGTTCTGAGCGCCGTGGATCAGGCGGTAGGGCATGGGGTAGCGCCTACTGCGGTACGCTAACAGCAAGCAGAGAGGGTCCTTGCCATGGCTGACCAGGAGCAGCACGCGTATCGTTGGGTAGATCTCCGTGCCGACGGTACGTATCTTCACAACCCCGACGCGCCCGAAATGCCTCCGGGTGGGATAAACGTCTCCGTGCTCCGTCGTAACCTGATGCTCACGCCCGAGGAGACGTTGAAGCGCATGGCGGCATCGGTGCGCATGGTCGAAAAGCTACGCGAACCTTTATTTCTCCCGGTATAGAGGTTATAGTCTCCGAAATAGGAGTTTACTCGTGGCACGCTTGACCTTTCCGTCGACACGGTATGAGCCCTCGCCTGTCGTTGATATCGCTTCCAAACAGGAGCGCGAGCGCCTGAGCCCGGCCGCGCTGAGAGCATTCTTCAACATCATGGACCGCTGGGGCGTGCGTGACGATGACGCCCGGCAATTGCTTGGGGGAGTTACCAACGGCCCGTATTACGAGATGAAGAAGAACGCGGATGACCGCGTGCTCGACATTGACAAGCTGCTGCGCATCTCCTATCTCATCGGCATCTTCAAGGATCTGAACATACTGCATAGCCAGACGCTCGCCGACGAATGGGTCCGTCTCCCGAACACCAACCGCATCTTCGGTGGGGCCTCGCCGCTCGCGTACATGGTGAAGGGCGGTGTGCCGGCGATCCAGACCATACGGCGCCTGCTCGATGCGCGCGCAAGCGGTATGTGACAACGCTTCCCGGCGTATCGCTGGTCCGTCGCGCCGATACGCATCGTCTCATCCCTTCCAAGTACAGCGACGAAGGCGCTGGCGTCCTCACGCGCATCGCGGACGACGACCAGCATCTGGCCGCGATCGTCGACCTGGACAACGCGACCAATGATCGCCTCCTGGCGGAGAACGAGCTCGTGCCCGGGATCGGGGTCCACGAGCTCGTGTTCGACGTCCCGTATTACCGCATTGTCAACGCGGCCTTCACGCACGCGCATCCGTTCGGCGGCCGCTTCAATGACCCCGAACGCGGCGCCTGGTATGCCGCCTTCGAGATCAGGACGGCGCAGGCCGAAGTCGCCTTCCACAAGACGGTGCAGCTCGCCGAGATTGATCGCTTCGAGGACGTGGTCACGTTCGACGATTACCTCGCCGACTTCAGCGCCCAATTCCACGACCTTCGGGACGCACCTGCGTTCGCAGCCTGCCTTGATCCCAGAAGCTATGTGCAATCACAGGCGCTCGCCGAACGGCTGCTCGTGGCTGGTTCGCTTGGCATTGTCTATCCGAGCGTGCGCCGCCCGCGTGGCGTCTGCATCGCCTGTTTCCGGCCTTCCGTGGTGACCAATGTGCGGAAGGGCACGGCGTACGAGCTTCGCTGGACAGGCAGTCCACGACCGGCCATCAAGGCGCTTACGACGCCGTCGAAGAGGCTGGTTGATTGATCCTTGAACGGGAACGCCGAAGAATTCAGCAGAGAAGGATTCGGCGTGACCGTTCTGCCTATGCCTTCGACGCGGTGCGGCCTCTATCCCTCCAAAGTATGGATACCTGCCGGTGCTGGCGGGGCGAGTACCGCCTGCCGGCGACCGTCGAACGCGAGGCGAAGCTGCTCTATGCGGCCTGAGCGTGCGCCCGAAGCCGGGGACCACGCGCTTGCCTGCGCACGGCAGGTGTTGGCGTTCGTGGTGCTGCGACTGCCCGAGGAGTTGGGAGCATGACCCGGCGGCGAACTTGGTCAGGACCGGCAAGACAGTGTGGCACGTCTTCCAAGCGAGCGCCGGAGTTGGCGCGTCGATAATCGACGTAGAGACGGGGGGGCGCCGAGGGCTGTACTGTCGTTTTATAGGTATAGTTAGCGAAGGTATAGTACGGTGGTTGAGAGGAAGGCTCCGCTTGGCCACACCGGCAAGGCAGGTGACATTTAGCCTGCGTGAGGACGTTCTGACCGCCGTGGATCAGGCGGTGGATCATGGGGTAGCGCCTACTGCGAACGCCTTCGTTGAGCGTGCGCTCATGCGTGAACTGCAGGAGGTCCGTCGGCAGGCACGCCGAGCAGCCTGGGATATGGCGAGCCGGGACCCGCTGTTTCTGCACGATCTTGCGGACACCGAGGTAGCGTTCGCGTCCGCCGACATGGAAACAGCCCGGAGCATCAGCCCGAAGTACTGATACCTGCCGGTGCTGGCGGCCAACCACTTGATTCCATTGTGATGGCGCATCAGGTCCGCACCATCGCGAGGCAACGGCTTGGGCACGCGTTAGGGGCGCGCGACGACAATGTGCTTCGTCAAGCGATCCAGCAAGCGATCAGAGGATACTTCGACCTCGACTAGCGGCCCGGTTCCTCGGCTTCAGACAGAGTCGGTTGAGGAATATCGGCCTATTCGACGGACGTCCGCGGTCACAAGTTTCCGCCGACGCCCTGCGCTGGCGGCCAGTGGCGCTTAACCGAGCGCCGACCTTGAAAGGCGGGTTGGCACAGCGTTGAGCAGTGGTTGTCGGAAGCGCGGCTGTGTCTCTCCGGCAATCCTCTCGCGACAAGGGCTGTCGCACTTTAATCGAACGACAGGAAAGAAGAGCAGAGACAGTAGATTTGCTCAGTCGCGCATGGTTTCAGCGGATGGCGGAGGGAAGAGCAAGCGGAAAACACCGGGTGGCAGATCAATGATAAGGTAGATTGGCTTCGGACCAGCTCAGCGTGCTTCGTATGCGGAGGGAGGTAGCAGTGAAACGTAACCAGGGGCCCGCCGGGCTGCGCTGGACGGAACATCCGCTCATCGATACAGGGGTAGCAGCACTGACGGCGTTCGCGCAACATGACGAACCCGCAGAGGTCACTTTCGATGATCTGCGCGAGTTCGCCGACTTTGCCGATCGGGCGCAGGCGGTCAAGTCTGTGACCAGCTACTTGTCGGTGCTCTTCACTGTGAACGTCGGGTTTCTCAACCCGAGCTTCTCGCCCGCAAAGAAAAGAGAAGAGGCTCGCAGCATCCTGTGGGCGTTTGACAGTCCGACTGACGCGAACCTACCGTCCTGCGTGTATTGCGGAAACCCGGCGGTTCGGCTCATCCACCGCGATCTCGCGCCGATGCTAACGGGGCGGGGGGTGGTGAACTTCTTTCCCTCGGGACAGCACGGAGAATTCGTGTGCGGTCTGTGCATGACGGCGATTCAGGCACTCTTTGTCAGTTCGCCCGCTCACAGGCCGCAGTCACGTATGACACTCGAAATGAATGTACAGGGATTGGCAGCGGAGGACAATCGATGAAATGGGATGGCACCCTTTATAAGGCGCTAGTCGGGTTTATGAAGGAGCGAGGCTGGCGGCGTAAGCTTGCCAAGCGCGATAAATATATGCAGAGCCTATTTGATCATAGCATCGGAGAGGTCGATGTTTTTCTCGCGATGCGTTCAATATTCGCCGATCCCTCCGCTGCGAATCTGAACGAGGAGGAACAGCAAGCCACTCTCTTGGCGGTGGCCTTGCATGACGCAGGGAAAGAAGACGAGGCCTGGCAGAAACGCCTCGTGTCACCCGGTCCGTTCGTTGAGCATATCCGCCCGGATTTGGTTCGGCAACTGGCCCCGCAACTTGGCCGCGAAATTGGGGCGGACTCAATAGATGCTATGGGTGCTAAGGTGGTCGGTATCATAACGGCCTTCCACCACAAGCGCAGCCGCCGCGATGCAGCGTACGTTAGTGCGACGTTCGAGGTCTTGCAGGACGCAGGTCTGCGTCGCTGGAAAGTCTGCGCGGATATCGTTGACGCGATCGACAATGTGTGTTCAGCGAACGGTCTGCTATCTGCACAGCACGCGTTTGATCGTAGCTTGCTGAGTGACTATGCACGCAGCGCGCACCACCACGTTCAATTGCGAGGCGTCTCGACGCCACTCCTTCATGGTGCGGCAAGTGCTGCGTTCACTACTGCCGACTGGCTGCCTTTGCTGCACTATCGAGAAGGCACTCTTTACGCCCAGATGCGGGCAGGGCGCGCTGTGACTCCATCCCGGGATGATGTCAAGCAGCAGCTTGTGGCCTTGCTAGACGTGGCGATTGGCAAGGATGTAGCCAAGCTCGTCGTGGGGAGTCCCACGGCTAATATTATGCCCAAGCCTGACTTGATCGACCATCGTGAGACGAGACAGTATTTGACGGCGGCTGCTAATAAGATTGGTAGAACCTCGTTTGCCAGGAAGACGGCGAGCGACCGCCGCACCGTCGTGACAAAATACCTGACCCTGAAGCGGGGCGACGCAGCTATCGCCCAAATCACTCAGCAGGAAGTCGAAGAACAATCGAGGCGCATCTCCACCGCCCATCCGGAGATGATCGTCTTTAAGTTCTTTAAGGCGCTAATGCGACCTGAATTTATTGGTGAGAACGGTCTCGCCACGTTGGCCAGAGAGTATGACGGCGTCTTTGGTCAGAATGCCTGGAGTGATCTGAGATCTACCGGAAACTTGAAGGCGGCTGAGGACATGTCAAAGTGCGTTGACCGGTACTGGACACTTCCCGCCAGCCAGCTCGGTTCCTATAAGGGCACGGTTGAAACTCTTCCAGACGACGTGCGTACTCGATCACTAGTTGACGTTCTGACTGACATAGCTGATAAGGTGTATGCTACAAATCCCAACGCCCCATCTAGACTCCAGCTCGCTAAAACGATGGCAGAAGCGTTCATATCCGACCTGGTTCAGCCAACAGAAACAGGAACTGATGTGCGTACGCTTGCCAAGCAGCAACTCGCCTTCTACTCGCAGTCTAAGCCAGATGCCGGACGTGAGGCTCGAGGCGCTTCGTATCTGTGTCCGATATGTAACGACCCTTTCCAAGAGGGGACTAAGGCTTCCGCCGACTTCATCGACAAACCCGAGTCCCACACAAACCGAGCAGTCGCCCATGGCCGGTTTGGTCACGTGATGATCTGCAATGCTTGCAAATTTGAGCGGATACTGGCCCAGCTTCTGCTCGGAGGGAAGCCTGCAGAGGTTATCGTACTTTTCCCGCGAATGAACATCGGCGCGGGCTCGGGAACGCATCTGGTGGAGGCAGTGCAGCGCTTCGCTGACGATGCCTTGCAGATCATGTTGGGCAGTACGGATCCAGACGACCGGCTTACCCTGGCACTTACAAACATCATTGCGGGGCATGTTGGCGTGCATGACCATTACACGCTGAGCGTGGATAGTCTGCTCAGCGTCCTCTCCTATCGTTCGGCCAGCGACACCAGCAAGCAGCACAGAGCACAACTCCGAAAACTCGTCCTTGAACGTTGGCCAACTCTCGGTGAGTTGAATGCCGACTGGGGAACAGACTACGACTCGTTAGAGCAAGCCTTGAACGATCTTGTCTCCGGTATTGCGGGGGATAATGACGCATTACTCCTGCGGAGCAGGGCATATCGGCTGCGCCCAACATTTCAACTTGTGTGTCAATCGCCGAATATCCTGCTCCTCCCAGTGACGGAGTCCTTCCAAATCGGAAAGGAGTCCGAGACGAACGCGGCGTTGCGGAGGCTTTTTATCGGATTAGTGTTGTCCCTTGCACTTGACATGACCGCTGGCGTTCTACCATACTCTGACTCTCTTGATCTGGGTGAGCCCGACGGTGTTGCGTTCGTGCCGCCGGTCGCGGGAGTGCGCTCGTTAGTGGGCCGGAACTGGATACAATTGGAGGATGCCGAAGACTGGATGAAGCGCATCGGTGTCGCGGCCATGCTGGCGGACGCAACCTCGTACTCGGAACGCTCGAATTTGGCTGAGGTGCTGCGGGCCCCGACGGCAGGGCACGTGCTGCGCAGAATCGAGTCGAAACAACAGTCTGGAATGGTAACGGAAATGCAAATGAGGCTGCTACGAGTTCTGGAAGGGATAAATCAATGAAGTCTTTGACGTTCGTTCATGCGAGCAGGCTTGACTTGAACGAGCTTGGGCCGCGCGTTGTTTCGATTCGAGATCACTTTGATAAGTATCTGGACGAGTACCCCGTAAAGAGTGCCAGAAGTAAACACGGCCTGCTCGGTCCAGTTGGGAAGATACTTCAGGAGGCAAAAGGCGACCGGTGGGATGCCATCTCACTTGCCGGTTATGCACTCAACATTCACCTGGCGAATCCGCGGTCGAGGAGTTACATCTCACAAGCGGCAAGGCAAGCCCTGGAGGATGGCACTGCTGAGTTGTATGCGCTGCTGAGAGAGCTGCCACCTGCCGCTCAGGATAAGGTGCTCGATCGACTTGACTATGGCCTGTACTTCGTGCGTCGTTCCAAAGGCATGGCATACCTTCAGCGCATACGCGACGACTTCATTACCTACCTGCGAGGCCGGTACGGGGACGGTGCGAAGACGGCAAGTGCATGGGGAGAAGACCTGACTAAGATCGGTGAAAATTTTGAGCGCGTGCCGTATCCAAGTCGGGGTATCTTCCAGAAAGCACGTGGAAGGAAGCGAGAGGATATGTCAGGGTTTGCAAAGGAAGCCGAGATGAAGGGCTATGATCTTGGGGAAGGGGAAGAGGACGAATAATGAGTGATCTTGGAGCGATTGATTCGTATTTTGTAGCGCAACCGCATCCTCTCATTGGTGCAAAGACCATACAGCTTATTCTCATCCGTGAAATCTTGGACTACACGGTTCTGCGGACCGAGGAAACGCGCGAGTTGAACACCGTAACGACACCATTGTCATATAGGGACAATACGTCGATTCGACGCGTTGCGTTTCTGGGCTCGAAGCAGAAGGCGGCAGAGTCACGGGAACTGGAGGCTTTACTCAGAACAGCAACCCAGGAAGCAGGAATGAATGCGGAGTCCTGCTATCTTAAGGACGATCTATGCATGAGGTGTCCGCGTTGTGGTTTATTTGGTGCAACCAATACGAAGTCAGGATCAGAGCGTGCGAACATCAAGCATCGAATTGAGTACTCTACCGCGTTTTCGTTGATGCCATTTGAAGACATCGCTACGACTATCACCTTTAACGCGGTAAATGAGCAAGACAGCACAACTGGACAGGCACTCGGTACTCGATTCGCGGTCATGCCTGCGACCATTTTCCCGTCGATCGTTACTCTGAAGAGTGTCACTGAGCGCGAGTTCGTGTTAGCCGTGAAGACGATCCTGAGTTGTAAGGGCTATGGCGCGGAGACGCGTATCGGCGGCGGGGTGCGGAACAGCATCTGGGGCATCGCTGCTGGATGGGAAGAAGTCATCACGTCACTTGAACTTGCCCTCGAGCTCTATGAAATGCGCGATGCGCTGAGTGCGGATGTGCTCGCCGCCATGATTCGGGAGAAGTATATCCCTATGGCCGGCAACCCAGGTCGTAGCCTCGTTCTCAGTCCGACTGACGTGGAGAATACCGTCCGGGCTTGCGCCGAGATGCCACTCGATGGCGGACTCCTTCGTCAGGCCTACGGGGACATCGCGAAGTATCGAAGCATTCAGCTGTCTGGAGTCTAGCGATGGCGTCGCAGCCAGTAGATCTCGCGGCCCACCGTATTCGCGTCTTCGCATGCACCTTGCACAATCACGACTACCTCTGGTTTTCGTCGCAAGAGATTGGAAAGCGGTCCGTGACCTATCCGGTGGTACACAACTACGCACTGAGTTATGCGCTCTCGGACTTCTCATACGGTATACGAAGTAGCAATTCACCATCGTATGAGGCCGATCTTGCGCAGATGCCGCTTTATGCAACGCCGGCCACATCAACGTCAGCCACATTCATCCGTCTGACCTACAACGCCGTGAACAGCCGTAGTCTCCGCACTGATGACGCCGCTCGGGGAATAAATTCTCCTGATCTTGGATGGCGGGTGTACGTGGTTCCCTCGGTGAGGAGCGTCAACGAGGATTCTGTAGCTGGATTCACGTGCTTTGTATTTACGTTCGATGGGTCCAAGCCTCGGGGCGTTGTACGCCTTGGGAAGAAGGGTGCTTCCGTACGTGTTACACATCAGGAGATAGAGCGGCCCCGAGCCTTTTTCTTGGCCGAGCCCGTTCGCGTGAGCCATTTGGTGAATCCACTGGATGTCGCCGGTGAAATTTTGGCTTATGACCCGATAGCCATTCCTCCACATCTCCTGTTACGGTCGGCCGTGATTCGGAACGATTGGTTCATACGCTCAGGTTGGGAGCAGATACACGTCCCCCAGCGCATCGTACATAGGTTGGGCACGTCATGACGACTCACACGATCGAGATACAGCCTCTGACCCTTCCGCTCGTCCAGCGACCGTCGTTGCAGCCGTTGTATCCCCATCAAGCTGTGATGCTTGACCAATGGAATGATTACGACGGTTTCTTGCTTACTAGCGGAACGGGAACGGGTAAGACGCGCGCAGGACTATTGCCTGTGCTGACCAAAGGTCGCGAAAACTGCATCTGCATCTACCCAACAAACGAACTTATTAGTGATCAGGCCCGGGCGCTTGAGGAATTGGTGAAAGGCCTAGGATATGTGGTGGTGGGTAGCGAAGACGGTTCGAGTTCCGGGGACGCCGACAACGATAGCCAACGTCTTGTTCGCATAGTCAGATTGGATGCGACCGCTCTGGACGAGCACCAGAGGGCAAGGAGATTTCGTCGGCGCGGCGACGCACTCGCTGACCTGCTTCGAACCGGGCCACAGACAGTCGTTCTTACTAATCCAGATATACTATTTCTCTTGCTTTCTCTTCGATATGGGGGAGCCTCGTTTGCTACTATTCCTCAGTATGGAACCCTTATAGTGGATGAATTTTATCTCTATACGGGCACGGAGCTGGCACACGCCTTGTACATGCTACATATGGCTCGAGACTGCAAATTCTTCACAAAGATAGTTGTATTGAGCGCTACACTTCCGTCTGACGTTGTAGGCTATTTGGATGACATCCTCCAACCGAAACATGTTGCGGCTTCAGCGCATGCACGGTGGCCAATCATAGGCGAGCGTATGGCATGCCATGCCGTCACGATAACGCCTAAGCCGTTTGGACCAGCTACGGATGTCGTGGAGGTAGCTGTCACGGCGGTGCTTGAAGTTGCGGAGCGTCTACGGGACGAGAGGCACAGAACGGAGCCTGGCTTTGTGCCGGGCGTCGTTATTCTAAGCTCCGTCGTTGATGCGATCCGACTGGAAGACATTCTCTGTACCCAGGGATTCGATCGCGAGGAACTCGCGATCATTCGCGGTCTATCCGACCGATCACTTCGGACTATCCAGGGTAAGCTGCTAGTGATTGGCACGTCGGCCATTGAGGTTGGCGTGGATTTTCATTGCCGCTATCTCATTTTTGAAGCACGTACAGCGACTTCCTTTATGCAACGCTTCGGCCGTGTCGGCCGCCACGAAAAGGGAGACGCAATAGTCCTGTGTCCGAACAATGTGTACCAGGGGATGATGTCGCTTACCGGTAGTTTAACTCGACAAGATCTTGAAGATCTGGTCAATCAATGGTATCCGCCGGTGGAAACGCACGGCTGGTTTGTCGAAACGAATAACGGTCTGAAGACAGCGTACTCCATGGGTTATGCCCTCCTTCGGCGAGTGGACGCTGACAGAGCGTCTAGTGAAGAAAAGGAGTGTAGCGCTGAGATCATAAAGCGAGTATGCCGATCCTATGCCAAGCTCCTGGGAGTTGCCGACGCCAGGGCTGATGCTGTGGAACGGGAATATCAGAGGATGAGGCAGGGCGATCCCGGCAGCCGGTGGCTTGCCACCTATGTTGAGTTAGATACGTTCCGCACATCGCTACCGTCGGTCTGGGTCTACGACATTGCGGAGGCACGGCGACGCGGACCAGATCATGCAATGTACCGTGCGGACATTGCCACGCTCTTGCGAAGAGGGAAGGGCTTACGCTTTGACCCGCGAAAGGTGGCCCCTAACGGTGGGGAGGGCGTTATCTGCGTCGATGGCTACGGCCCATACCAGCAGGTCAGTGTGATTGGCTTGACCGATTCAGAGCACGATCTGGGCATCATGAATACAACCGACGACCATCCCGGGATAACGCTGCGTCAAGCCCAGCACCGTACCCCAATATCACATCTGATGGCCCTGAAGAATCACGTATTTACTCTGGTTCGGGACGAACCGGGCGCTAGACAGGACTGGCGCCTGCCTGTTTTCACGTGCGGCGACCACTTGATTGCATTTGACGGCGGAGCGCTCTTGCTTGCTGAAATCGCTCGCCGTCACACGCGGTCAGGAGCGACGTGATCGAATCGGACAGTTCCACTGCCTTCAAAGTTAATTTGGAAGCTGTCCGGTGAGTAAGAGAATCATGTCGGATATTTCCTTCACCGCCCACCAGCTTCGCTTCGAGTGCGAGGTGCGTACCCCTATCCAACTGCAGGCCCACAAAGGGTCGGCGCTGCGTGGGGCGTTGTTTCATGCCTTGCGGGGGGATGAGGGGCAGAGTAATGGCTTCTGCATCAACAAGCCGGAGCTGTTCTGCCATCGCTGTCCGCATCATTCAGTCTGCCCGATCAGCGCCTTGCTGGCGACCGTCGATGACGACAGCGTGCGCGGCGTCGACGTGCCGCGTCCCTACACCATCGAGCCGCCGGTGGGGGCGCAGACCGTGTACCAACCCGGCGAACGCCTGGACTTCGGGCTGACGCTGTTCGCCCGCGCGCTGGACCTCTTTCCCTACGTCATCGTCGGCGTGCGCGACCTGGAGGAAGGCGGCATCGGCCTCAGCCGGCCCCAGCCCGGCAGCCGCAGCGGTTGGGGCCGCGGCCGCTTCGTGGTGCGGCGGATCACTGCCGTCAACCCGCTTACCCGGCAGGAGCGGCCAGTCATGCAGGCCGGCGACGATCTGGTGACCGTGCCCGACATCCCGATCACCGATGCTCACGTGCAGGCGGTGGCCACATTGTCGCCGGAGACCGCGCGGCTGACGCTGGAGTTCCTCACCCCCTTGCGCCTGGTCGACCAGGGCCGCCTGGTCCAGCGCCTGGCCTTCCTGCCCTTCCTGCTGCGCCTGCTGGAGCGCCTGGAAGCGCTCTCCGTGCGCTACGGCGGGCAGCGCCTGCCCTTCGACCACGCCCAACTGCTGCCGGCGGCGGAGCAGGTGACGGTGCTGGAAGATGCCACGCGCTGGATCGAACTGGAATCCTACTCCACCCGGCGCCAGGCGCGCTCCCCCATGGGCGGGCTGGTCGGCAGCGTCACCTTCGGCGGCCCGCTGGCCCCGTTCCTGCCCTGGCTGCTCTGGGGTCAGTTCACCCACGCCGGCAAGGATGCCGTGAAGGGGAACGGACTCTACCGCCTGGTGTGAGGGCGATGCTGTTCCTCCCTCGATTTGTTGAGTCGATGCGCGATAAACGGTACAAAACAATTCGCGCCAAGCGCCAGGAGTGTGCCGCAAAGTTTTGCGCGGTCTGC
>DHIZ01000392.1:0-6000 GCA_002404055.1 Chloroflexi bacterium UBA4733 | reverse complement strand
CGACTTCAGTCGCCGGGAGGTCTCATGGCTCCGGCCGCCTTGACACAAAGCACTTCCTGATATATACCTGCAGCAGGGTTCCCTGACCGTTCCGTTTGTTAGCGCGTTGTGTGGGTATCGCGAGAAAGGACGTACATCATGGATCAATCACTGACTCGGCGAGGTGTCTTGCGTCTGCTGGGAGGCGCCGCGACGCTGGCGACAGCGGGGCTGCTGGCCTCTTGCGGCGCCAACAGCGCGGCCGTGGCCACTCCCGCGTCGGCGGCCGTCGCCACTACTGCCAGCGCGGCAACCACCGGAAACGCGGCCGCCGTGGTTGCGGCGACGCCGACGGTGGACTCACTGGCGCTCCTCCGGGCGGTGAAGACGCCGCTCTCGATCACCGGCAACCCGACCGATATGGGCACGCAGGCGCGGGTCGATATGTGGAACAAGCAGCATCCCGAGGCGCAGGTCACCATGATCCAGCTCAGCGTGGGCCAGGGCGTGGAGGCGCAATCCAAGTACATTGCCACGCTGGCCGGCGGCACGCCCCCCAGCGTCGTCGTCTTCGACCGCTTCCAGGTGGCCGGTTACGCCGCTCAGGGCGCGTTTCGTCCGCTGGACGACCTCATCGGGCAGGACAAGTACGACCTTGGGCAGTTCATGCCGGCGACAGTGGAAGAAGGCAAGGGGATGGACGGCAAGCAATATGCCCTGCCGACCGGCACCGATGACCGCCTGCTCTACTGGAACAAAGACCTCTTCCGGCAGGCGGGTCTTGACCCGGAGAAGCCACCGGAGGACTGGGCCACGCTGAAGGACTACGCAGTAAGGCTGACGAAGTCGCAGGGGACGGAGGTGCAGCAACTGGGCATGGGCATGAACTTTGGTCCGCAAGCCTTCTACCTGTGGAGCTGGGCCGGCGGGGGCCACTGGCTCAAGCGACTGGGCGACGGCAAGCCGGACCCCTGGCACGTCGATTTCGCCAACGCCGCCAACGCCGATGCCCTCGCCTTCCAGTACAGCCTGCTGCAAGTGCAAAACGGCCAGCGACCGCTGGCCTGGGCCCAGAAGAATAGCGGGGCGCCCGGCATCCAGAACACGTCCTGGGGTGAACTGCCCAAGTTCCAGAGCCCGTTCTCCGCCAGCAAGGTCGCCATGTTCATCGACGGGAACTGGTCGCTCGGCGGCATCGCTCGCACCTTCGCCGAGACGAAACTGAACTTCGGCGTCACGTCCATCCCGCGCAAGGATGCTGCGATGCCGCAGCTCACCTGGTCGGGCGGCTGGTCCTACGTGATCTCCCACGGCGTCAAGGATGCGGCAGCGGCCTTCCAGCTCGCCACGACCTTCTTGAACAAGGAGTACCAGTTGGCTGCCAATGCGGCGTCGCAAGCCTACCAACTGAAGATGACGCCGGGGTCCGTCTTCTTCCCCGGGAGCACGGCGCAGCCGGCGATCGACGCGGTGCTGCACACGCAATACAAGGCCAACATTCCGGCGGTCGACGGCGCCTGGGACATCAGCCAGCAGTTGATGGCCCATAGCCGTTTCCGTCCGCTGACGGCCGCCGCTGCCGAGATGTGGGATGCGGAGAAACTGGTCTGGGATCAGGCGCTGGCCGGGACGCCGCCGCAACAGGCGCTCGATCAGGCCCAGCAGTCGCTCCAGGCGGTGCTCGACCAGCGGGCCCAGCAAATGGGCAAGTAGCGCGCCCTTGGACGGCCAGGTCGCACTATTGCCTGCCAGTCGGAAACATGGATAACGACGATTGGCAGGCGAGGGAGCGGCAAGGATGGCGGCACGGAGTACCCAGTTCAGCGCGGAGATCGTGGAGGAGTTGCCCCATGCGCTGGTGGTGGATGCCTACGGCGTGATGCTCGGCAAGCACAGCGAACGCCTCACCGTCCGCAAGAAGGATGAGCTGCTGCAGGAAGTGCCGTTGCTCGATCTGGAGCAGGTGCTGATCCTCTCCAACGGCGTGGCCCTGAGCAGCGATGCCATCAAGGAGTGCGCCGTGCGCGGCATCCCCATCCACTTCCTGGACCACAGCGGCGAGCCCTACGCGACGATGCTCTCACCCAACCTCATCGGCACCGTCCAGACCCGGCGCGAGCAACTGCTGGCCTTCGCCGATGCGCGCAGCGTGGTGCTGGCCAAAGGGTTCGCCGGCGGCAAGATTCGCAACTAGATTCTGCTCCTTCGTTACATGGCGAAGAATCGCAAGGATCGCCAGCCGGAGATTTTTGATACCGTGCAGACGGCGATCCTGGAGATCAACGATCTGCTGCTCGCCCTGCTGGCGCTGGAAGGTTCCTGCATCGGCGATATTCGCCCCCAACTGTTCTCCTGCGAGGGGCGCGCTGCCGAGCGCTACTGGGATGCCGCCGGGCTGCTGCTGAATCCCGATGCCACCTGGCTCGGCCGGCAGGGACGCGGCGCGCAGGACCTGGTGAACTCGCTGCTCAACTACGGCTACGGCGTGCTCTCCGGCAACGTGCAGCGGGCCATCGCGCTGGCCGGGCTGGACCCCTTCGGCGGCTATATCCACGTTGATCGCCCCGGCAAGGCCAGCCTGGTGCTGGACTTGATGGAAGAGTTCCGCCAGATGGCAGTCGACCGCACGGTCTTCGCCATGCTCAACCTGGGCATGGACCTCCAGTTAGACGAGGAGGGCCGGCTGACTTTGCCCTGCCG
Source organism: Chloroflexi bacterium UBA4733 (assembly GCA_002404055.1). Next base: position 3,321 of record DHIZ01000392.1, on the reverse strand, counting down.
CCGGCTGCTGATCGAGAAGCTGCTGGAACGCCTGGAGACGCCGGAGCCGTATGGGCCGGCGAGCGGCAGCCGGCGCGACCGGCGCAAGCTGAAGAGCATCATCGTGGCGCAGGCCCGCCAGGTGGCCGCCTACGTCCGGGGCCAGGTTCCGACCTACGAGCCCTACGTTGGGCGGTGGTAGTGATGCAGACCATCCTCGTCTACGACGTGCCGGATGACGGCCTGCGCACCAAGATTGCCGCCATCTGCCTGGACTACGGGCTGCACCGCATCCAGTACTCGACCTTTATGGGGCCGATGTCGCGCAACCGGCAGGAGGAGGTCTTCCAGAAGATCAGTCGCCGTGTCGGCAAGCGCGAGGCCAACGTCCAGCTCTTCACGCTCTGCGAAAAGGACGTGCTGATGCGTCGCCAGTTGATCGTGTCGGCGGAAGGTCAGAGCCATGCGCCGCCACTGCCGTCGACGGTGGTCGTGGCGACGTCCGACGCGGTGGCGCGCAAGGAATGGGAGGAAAGCCATGCTTCGTGATGCCTTCTTGACCCTGCCGGTCGGCGCTGGTCCGGTGTTGCGAACACAACAGCAGCCCGCCGGTGAACCGGCGGCGTCGCCCCGTTTGCATCTTGGGGACATGCTTAGGCAGCCCCAGGGTTCGCCGGCGATGCTGACCGTCACTGACGTGCGGCAATACTTCTACTGTCCGCGTATCGTCTTCTATCGCCTTTGCCAGCCGTTGCGCCGGCCAACGACGTATAAGATGCGCGAGGGGAAGCTGGCGCAGGATCGCACGGCTGACCTGGAACACGAGCGCAGCCTGCGCGCCTACGGCCTGGAGGAAGGCGAGCGCCACTTCAACGTGAGTTTGCGTTCGGAGTCGCTGGGTTTGCAGGGCATTATTGACATGGTGATCGTGACGGCGGACGAAGCGATCCCGGTGGAGTTCAAGAACACCACACGGCCGCCGGCGCGCAATCACACCTATCAATTAGCCGCCTATGCGTTGCTGGTAGAAGAACGCTGGGGCCTGCGAGTTCGCCGGGGGTTCGTCTACCGAATGCCATTGAAGGACGCCACCGAACTTCGCCTGACGCCGTCGCACCGGTCGTCCGTCCGTAGCGCCCTCACGGCGATGCGCCAGATGGTAGCGCGCGAGCAGCAGCCGGAGCCGACAGAGCGTGTCGAACGTTGCCGGGAGTGCGAGTACCGCTGCTTCTGCGGCGATGTGGACTAACGGCGCCGGCGCAATCACCGCCAAAACGTGGCTGAAATGGCCCTCTCTCGCAAACCTCGGCCAGGGAACGTCTGCCGAGTGACGGAGGTGCTCCGTCGAAGCGGCGCCCGGACTTGAACATTGCCGATGCCGGCGCGTACAGCGGCTGGCTCCCAGAGGGACGGACCGGCTTTTCGCTGCCTGCAGGCCACCAGCAACGTCGCAAACACGCCAGAAAGCCGTTCGCAAACCAGGGCGGTTTGAGGGGCGCCGAAGAGTTTGCGAAAACTCGTGTCGGCGCGCCCGGTCCGATGCATAGCCACCCCGAATCTGCCTCGCCACAATCGCTCAGAAGTCCTGTATACTCACCACGCGGCGCAATTCGGCGCCCCTTGACAACTCCAGCACCTGCGGGCGACAATCACATAGACCCGAGGAAGGGTACTGAAACACGGGGCAACTGGGGGCCATACACGACGGTCGGACTGGGGCGACAATCACATAGACCCGAGGAAGGGTACTGAAACTTTCCTTGCTTAGGCCGATTGTGGTTGAAGCGCTAGAGCGGCGACAATCACATAGACCCGAGGAAGGGTACTGAAACCTGAGCCTGCCACGCCAGCCGCCGTGTTGGCAGCAGCGGCGACAATCACATAGACCCGAGGAAGGGTACTGAAACTCCGGGAGTCCCATCAGCCACTCCGTGAATTCCGGCGCGACAATCACATAGACCCGAGGAAGGGTACTGAAACACGGTCTACCCCATTGCCGCCACCGACACCCCCGAACAAATCGCCCGCGCGGCGATCAGCGGCGACAATCACATAGACCCGAGGAAGGGTACTGAAACTCGGCATTGAGAAACGCCTTGAGCGGCAAGGTCAGCGCGGGCGACAATCACATAGACCCGAGGAAGGGTACTGAAACCAGAACCAAATGAGCGATAGCGCGGGTCAATGATAGGCGACAATCACATAGACCCGAGGAAGGGTACTGAAACCTGCGATTAGTCCACTGGCTCGCCTGGTACGCCGTCATCGGCGACAATCACATAGACCCGAGGAAGGGTACTGAAACACGGTCGGAAGGCTAACACTGGCACTCAGCGTCGTCGCGGGCGACAATCACATAGACCCGAGGAAGGGTACTGAAACGGTCGCCCGCTTCATAGCGCACGCCGCCGGAGTCCAGGCCGGTCGGCGACAATCACATAGACCCGAGGAAGGGTACTGAAACGCCAACTCCTGCACCCATTCCGCGTCGCGCCGCAACGGCGACAATCACATAGACCCGAGGAAGGGTACTGAAACCTGATGTAGCGCTTGATCGCCTCCGAATAGTCGCTGAGGCGACAATCACATAGACCCGAGGAAGGGTACTGAAACTTGTCGCCCTGTTCCACCTTGACGGTGAGCTTGCAGGGCGACAATCACATAGACCCGAGGAAGGGTACTGAAACAGTGAAGTAGCTTTGTGGACGGCAGGGCTGCTAATCTTGGCGACAATCACATAGACCCGAGGAAGGGTACTGAAACTCGGTCAGGTACTCCGGGTGTCGCTGGGCCAGGTCGGGCGACAATCACATAGACCCGAGGAAGGGTACTGAAACGCTACGCACACCAAGCGTAGCCGGCGGGGGGAGGAACGGCGACAATCACATAGACCCGAGGAAGGGTACTGAAACTCGTGCTGACGGCGGTCAATAACTCTGGGGGATCACAGGCGACAATCACATAGACCCGAGGAAGGGTACTGAAACCCCTGTACCGTAGCGGCCCACTTGCCGGTCGCGTTGGCGACAATCACATAGACCCGAGGAAGGGTACTGAAACACGGGCAGCCTGCTCGATCTCCCGTCGTGCCCAGCGCACGCGACAATCACATAGACCCGAGGAAGGGTACTGAAACTCGTCGTCGTAGCCGTCGCCGTGCCGGTATCCGTCGCGACAATCACATAGACCCGAGGAAGGGTACTGAAACCCGTATAGACCGCCCGCGCGATCTGCCGTAGAATACGCGACAATCACATAGACCCGAGGAAGGGTACTGAAACTCAGTTGTGCGGTTCGGTCTGGTCGTGTCCTGTGTGCTGCGACAATCACATAGACCCGAGG